>JARIEV010000018.1 GCA_031127225.1 Gemmatimonadota bacterium
AGTCCACATCGAGGCGCCGGCCGAAGCCGCCGCCCAGCAGGTGCTGATGCAGCGTGACCTGCCCATCGTCGAGCTCGAGGGCGTGCGCCGCGGCGGCGCGCGCGTAGCCCGGGACCTGCGTGGAGGTCCAGAGCTCGGCCCGGTCGCCGGTAAAGAGCACCGTGGCGTTCATCGGCTCCATCGTCGCGTGGGCCACGTAGGGCGCCTCGTACGTGGCGTCGAGCACGCGGGCGGCCGTGGTCAGCGTGTCCTTGGCGTCACCGATCCAGCGAAAGGGCACCCCGCCGTCGTCGAGGGCGGCTGTGCGCAGCGATTGCATGATGGCCGGAGTGGACGTGGCCTCACTGGACGTGGCCTCACTGGATGCGGCCGGCGTGGGCAGAAGCCCGCGCAGCGCGACGACGGCTTTGCGCGCCTGCCACCAGGAATCGGCCACGACCGCCACCGCCGGCGGGTCGCCGTAGCGACTGCCGGCAAGGGTGATGAGTTCGCGCACGCCGGGCATCGCACGTACCGTCCGCGCGGCCTCGGGGGACACGGTTGGGGCCGCGCGCGTCCCCATCGCGACCATGTGCACGGCGGCATAGCGCATCCCCGGCCGCGACACGTCGATGCTGTAGGTGGCTGTTCCGTTGGACTTCGCTGCGGCGTCGAGACGCGGCATCGGCTTGCCCAGCAGCCTGAACGCCGTGGCCGCCTTGAGTGTGACCGACGACGGGCGGTGGTCGACGGCCTTGGCCGCCAGTTCGCCGTAGCGCAGGGTGCGTCCATCGGGGGCCGTGACCACCCCGAGGGCGGTGCGACAGCCCTCAGCCGGCACTCCCCACTGCTGAGCGGCGGCGGCGATGAGTGACGCCCGGGCCGACGCGCCGGCCTCGCGCATGGGGATCCAGCAGTCGCGGAGGCTCGACGACCCGCCGGTCAGCATGACGCCCAGTTCGCGCGCGGTTTTCGCCATCATCCAGCGCACCGTGCGCTCGAGCGCGCCATCCGCCTCCGGTGGGAAGGGCATCCCCTCCACGAAGGTCGAGATGTTGCCGTAGATCGCGTCGATCGGGCTGTGCATCACGCGCACGCGCTGCCAGTCGCCGTCGAGCTCTTCGGCGATCAGCATCGCCAGCGCGGTGTGAATGCCCTGTCCCATCTCCGCCTTGGGGACGACCACCGTAATCGTGTCGTCGGGCGCGATGGTGAGCCAGCCATTGAGGGCCACCGCATCCCCGCCGGTGTCGGGCGGTGTGCGGCCGACGAGGCGCTGACGCGGCGGCAGCAGCGCCCACCCGAGAAACAGGGCGCCGCCGGTGCCGAGTCCGGCGAGCAGAAAGGTGCGACGTTTCATATTGTCACCGTCCGGCGGTCATATTCTCACCATGGCGCAAGATGTCGCCGCACGCCGCGTTCGACCACTCCCCGCTTCCTTCGCCCCTCCGTTCATGGCCCACCGTTCCCGGACACTCCTCACGTTCACGGCGCTCGCGGCGCTCGCGGCGTGCGAGAAAGCCGCCCCCGTTGCGCAGCCGCAGCAGCTGGGCCCGGAGGACGTACAGGTGTTGTCGCAGGATCGGGAGTTCGCGCTCGAACTGATCGGCGATTCGGTGCATGTGTACATGCCCGGGAGCCGTGTGAGCGTCCCGTCCACCTCCATCGAAAATCTCCGCTACGCCGACGGCCGCCTGCGGTTTGACATCAAGGGACTCGGCGTGCGCATCTTCGATGTGGGTGACGGTTCGGAACAGGGGGCGGCGATCACGCAGGTGGAGGCGCTGATGTTCATTGCCAACGTGACGCGCAATCAGGCCAAGCTGCAGAACACCGTCGCGAAGTAAGCAGGCCGTACCAGCCCGCGGTCAGGAGCTGCAGCTCAGCATCGAGCAGCCGGCCTTCACACGGGCCCACTCGGGGCGGCGCAGGGCAAAGGCATCACGGCCGGGCTGGTCGTCGTACGGGCGGCGCATCACGTCGAGCAGCGTGTGCACGAGCGACGGATCGCCGCCGGTGGCCGCGTCGATGGCCTGCTGCGCGAGGTAGTTGCGCAGCACGTAGCGCGGATTCACGGCGTGCATGGCGGCGCGGCGGGCGGCAAACGGGCGCCCCTGCGCGAGCACGGTGGCGTGCCAGCGCCGCAGCCACTGTTCCATCGCCTCGGCGGTGGCCGCGCGCCGCGCGTCGTCGTAGAACACGTCGCCCAGCAGCGGCAGCAGACCCTCTGGCGGCCGCTCGTCGGGGATTTCGCCCAGCGCCCGGAAGAACCGCGTGAAATCCACCTCGCCGTCGAAGAGCAGCGCGAACGCCTCCCGGGCGAGCGTCTGTTCCGCCTCACCGGCGTGCAAAAACCCGAACTTGGCGGCGTTCATCGCGGGATAGTCGGCGGCATACACGGCGGCGAAGCGTTCGATGCCGTCGTGCAGCGGCTGTTCGTCGTCGAACAGCGGGGCGAGCGATTCCGCGAGGCGCAGCAGGTTCCACTGGGCGACGGCCGGCTGCTGCCCGTACCGGTACCGCCGGCCGTGCGCATCGGTGGTGTTGGGCGTCCACTGCGGATCGAAGTTGTCGAGCCATCCGTACGGCCCATAGTCGATCGTGAGTCCCAGAATCGACATGTTGTCGGTGTTCATCACGCCGTGCACGAAGCCCACACGCATCCAGTGCACGATCATCTGCGCGGTGCGCTCGCACACCTCGGCAAACCACGCGCCGCGCCGCGCCGTGGCATCAGCCAGCCTGGCCAGCTGCGGGAAGTCGCGCGCGATCGTGAAATCGACCAGCTGCGCGAGCAGGGCGTGCTCGCCGCGGGCGGCGAGGAGTTCGAAGTTGCCGAAGCGGATGAACGACGGGGCCACGCGACAGACGATGGCGCCCGGTTCCGGGGCGGCGTTGCCGTTGTAGAACATGTCGCGCACCACGTCGTCGCCCGTGGTCACCAGCGACAGCGCTCGCGTGGTGGGCACCCCCAGATGGTGCATCGCTTCGCTGCACAAAAACTCGCGGATCGACGACCGCAGCACGGCGCGGCCGTCGGCGGTGCGCGAGTAGGGGGTGGGACCGGCCCCCTTGAGCTGCAGCTCCCACCGCTGACCCGCCGCGTTCACCACTTCGCCCAGCGAGATCGCCCGGCCGTCGCCGAGCTGGCCGGCCCAGTTGCCGAACTGATGCCCGCCGTAGCAGGCCGCGTACGGCGCCATCCCGGGGAGCAGGGCATTACCGCCGAAGACGCGGGCGAAGTCGGGGGCCTGCACGTCGGTGTCCGTGAGGTCCAGCAGGGCCGCCACCTCGGGTGCGTGCGCGAGCAGGCGGGGGTCGGCCACCGGTGTGGGGGCGGCGGTGCTCCACGTGGCGCCGAGGACCTGCCGGCGCCGGTTCGACCGGTCCGGATCGCCCGGCAACGTGGTTACGAAGCGATTGTCGAAGCGGAGATTGTGCACCGACGTAAGATAGGTTGGCACGGTGGCCGCGGGCACTCCTGTGATGGGCGCTCCCGCAGCGGGCACCGTGGCGCGCCGTTTTGTGTATATCCTGCACTATGACCGACTATACCAAACCCTCGCTCGACGAACTCGCGCGCACGCTCACCCGCGAGCAGTTCAGCGTGACCCAGCAGTCGGGGACCGAGCCGCCGTTCCGCAACGCGTTTTGGGACCATCACGAGGACGGGCTCTACGTCGATATCGTGAGCGGTGAGCCGTTGTTCTCCTCGCGGGACAAGTTCGACTCCGGCTGCGGCTGGCCCAGCTTCACCAAGCCGGTGGCGCCGCACGTGCGTGAACTGGAAGACCGCACGCATGGCATGCGCCGCGTGGAGGTGCGCTCCACCCACGCCGACTCGCATCTCGGGCATGTATTCCCCGACGGGCCGGCCGACGCGGGCGGACTGCGCTACTGCATCAACTCGGCGTCGCTGCGCTTCATTCCGGTGGACCGGCTCGAGGCGGAAGGGTACGGGGCCTTCCGGGCGCACTTCGCATGAGCACGCCTGAGGTGGCAATTCTCGCCGGCGGCTGCTTCTGGGGGGTGGAGGAGATTCTGCGGGCCGTACCGGGGGTGCTCGATACCGACGTGGGCTACACCGGCGGCTGGCTGGAGCATCCGCGCTACGACGACACGCACGACAGCGCCTCGGGGCATGCGGAGGCGGTGCGGATCGTGTTCGATCCCACGGTGCTCAGCTACGCGTCGCTGCTCGAGGATTGGTTTTTCCGCCTGCACGATCCGACCACGCTCAACCGGCAGGGGAACGACGTGGGCACGCAGTATCGTTCGGCAATTTTCTATACCACGCCGGCGCAGCGGGCCACCGCCGAGCAGGTCACGGCGCGCGTGGCGCAGTCGGGGCTCTGGAAGCGGCCCATCACCACCGAGATCGCACCGGAGGCCACCTGGTGGACCGCCGAGGGGATCCATCAGGACTACCTGCAGAAGAATCCCGGCGGGTACACCTGCCACTGGATGCGCTGACACCGCGCATCCGGTGGCGCCGACCGCGTGCGCCCAACGCGCTACGGCGCCGTGGGCGGATGGAGGGCGGCCAGCCGGTCCAGCTGCGTGGTCCAGCGCTGACGGTGTAGCTCCGCGCACTCGGCGCGGCAGGACTCGGGGAGCGCCAGCCAGCCGCGGTGCTCCAGCAGCAGCTCGCACACCGGATGGCCGGCGTCAGTCCCGGGCCGCTCGCGCAGCTGCCACGACACGCCCGTGACGAGCGACCAGTCGTCGTCGGCCCAGGTGAAGGCGAGCACGTGCGGGGGCTGACAGACCACCACCCGACCCACGGTGCTGACCAGCCGTTCACCGTTGTGCCACTGCTCGTGCAGGGCGCCCCCCACGGCCACGTCCAGCGTGACGCCGTCCCCCCACCAGCGGGCGACGCCCGCCGGTGACGTGAGCGTCTGCCAGGCGTCGGCGACAGGGGAATGGAGCGTAACGGCCAGACGGAACAGATCGGGTTCGTGCAGCACCAGCATCGTGTACGGCTCCGGACAGTGGGACCTCGTGGCGCGTCGTGGGGCATGGACGGCGTGCGCGCTCAACGCCACGTTAGCGCACACGTATTCCGTTCGGCAACAACGGTGACGGCCTCAGCCGCGCCATTCGGTGACCGACCTCTACCCCATGCTGACCATGCCCATGCGTTCTTCCCGATCCGGGAATGACACCAGACGCGCCCTGTCCCGGGCGATTCTGCTGCTGGCTGCGCCGCTGCCGCTGTTGTCGGCGCGCGCGCAGGCCCAATCGATCGCCCCTGCTGCGGCGCCTGCTGTGGCGCAGGACTTCGACAAGCTGCACTTCCGGTCGATCGGTCCCGCCACCATGTCGGGGCGCATCGCCGATCTCGCGATTTACGAGGCCAATCCGGCCATCTGGTACGTGGGGACCGCACACGGTGGTGTGTGGAAGACTACCAGCAACGGCGCGCTGTTCACGCCCTTGTTTCAGGATCAGGGGCTGATCGCGATCGGTGATGTGGCGGTGTCGCAGATCAATCCGGATCTCGTGTGGGTGGGTACCGGCGAGTCGAACAACCGCCAGAGCACCTCGTGGGGGAGCGGCGTCTACAAGTCCACCGACGGGGGCAAGACGTTCGCGATGATGGGGCTGCCGCAGTCGAAGCACATCAATCGCATCGTGATTCATCCCACGAACAACGACGTGGTGTTGGTGGCGGCCACCGGTCCGCTGTTCGGCCCGGGCGGTGAGCGCGGCGTGTACAAGACCACCGACGGCGGCAAGAGCTGGAAGCCGGTGCTCAAGGGTGACGACGACACGGGTGCGAACGATCTCGTGATGTCGGCGACCGATCCGAACATCCTGTTCGCGTCGATGTACCAGCGCCGTCGCACGGCCTGCTGCATGAACGGCGGTGGCCCCGGCAGCGCACTGTGGAAGTCGACCGATGGCGGCGACACGTGGACCAAGGTGACCGGCACCGGCTTCCCGACGGGCCCGTTGGGGCGCATTGCGGTGGACGTGTTCCGTCAGAGCCCGAACATCGTGTATGCCACGGTGGAAGGCCCGGCACCGACGGCGCAGCGCGCGGCGGCCGCGACGGAGAACATGAACCCGGCCCCAGCGGCGCGTGGTGTGGTGGCCGGTGTCTCAGGCCTCTACAAGTCGAACGATGGTGGCGCGACGTGGACCAAGCAGAGCAACACCAACGCGCGCCCGATGTACTTCAGCCAGCTGCGCATCGATCCGGTGAATCCCGATCGCATTTACATGGGCGGCGTTGGTCTGCACCTGTCGCTCGATGGCGGCCGCACCTTTGAAACCGATGCGGCGCTCGTGACGCATGACGACGTGCACGGCATCTGGATCAATCCGAAGAACCCGGATCATGTGATCATCGGCAACGACGGTGGTCTGGCCACGTCGTACGACATGAGCCGCACCTGGCAGTTCATCGAGAACGTGCCGGTGGGGTTGTTCTACCATGTGAGCTTCGACATGGAGACGCCGTACAACGTGTGCGGCGGGATGCAGGACAACTACGACTGGTGTGGACCCAGCGCGTCGCGCATGAACCGCGGCATCTTCAACTACGACTGGTTCCAGATCCTTGGCGGCGACGGCTTCGTGGCCATCCCCGACCTGCGTGACTCGCGCATCATTTACACCGAGTCGCAGGACGGCAACATGGTGCGTCGCAACAAGGTGACGGGTGAGTCGAAGTCGATCCGTCCCACGCCGCAGAATGTGGGGAATGCGACGGCCGGTGAAGCGTATCGGTTTCATTGGGATACGCCGCTCATGCTCTCGCCGAACGATCCCGGCGTACTGCTGGCAGCGGCCAATCGCGTGTTCCGCAGCACTGATCGCGGCGACTCGTGGACGGCGATCAGCCCCGACCTGACCAAGAACGAAAAGCGCGACGACATCGTGACGATGGGGCTCAAGGGCAGCGACATCGCGATCTCGCGCAACGACGGCATTTCGCAGTGGCCCACGATTGTGTCGCTGGCAGAGTCGCCCAAGCAGAAGGGGGTGTACTACACCGGCACCGACGACGGCACGGTGAGCATGTCGAAGGACAACGGCGCGACGTGGCAGAACATCACCAAGAATCTGCCGGGCTTTCCAGCCGGTCATGCGTTCGTGTCGGAAGTGGTGCCGTCGCGCTTCGAGTCGGGCACGGTGTACATCACGGTCGCCAATTACCGACAGAACGACTACGCGCCGTATGTGTGGATGAGCACCGACTTTGGCGCGACGTTCCGCGCGATTACGGCGGGACTGGCCGGTGAAGTGGTGCGCACGCTCACCGAAGACACGCGCAATCCCGACGTACTGTATGTGGGCACCGAGACGGGCATCTTCCTCACGCTCGATCGCGGCAAGTCGTGGAAGCGGCTCAAGGCCAACTTCCCGACGGTGCGCGTGGACGAGCTCACGATTCATCCGCGTGACAACGCGTTGCTGGTGGCCACGCATGGTCGCGCGCTGTGGATTCTCGATCATCTCGAGCCGATCCAGGAATTCAACGTGGCGCAGAAGGCCGATGCCACGCTGTTCACGCCGGGCCAGTCATTGCAGTGGAAGGCCAAGGACGATCGCAACGACGAGTTCTGGGGACACCAGTTCTTCACCGGTGAAAACCCGCCCACCGAAACGGTGCTGCAACTGCACCTGAAGAAGGCGGTTACGAACCCGATGCTGCGCATCAGCGATGCGAGCGGCGCGGTGGTGCGTGAACTGGCGATTCCGGCGGCGAAGAATGTGGCCGGCATCCAGACGGTGTGCTGGGATCAGCGCGTGGAGCCGATCCGTGAGCCCTCGCCGGCTGGTGGACCTCCGGCTGGCGGCGCTCCGGCTGCTGGACCTGGTGGCGGGTTCGGTGGTGGACGCGGCGCGATTCCGGGTATGCCGGTGCCCCTGCCGACGATCGGCTATCTCCCGGAGAACCCGTGTGCGGCGGCGGGTGGTGCTGGTGGTGCCGGCGGCGGCGGGTTCGGTCGTGGCGGCGGCAACGCCGCGCAGGGGCCGCAGGTGCTGCCCGGCACGTACACGGTGGCGTTGGTGGTCGACGGCAAGACGGTGGAATCGAAGCCGCTCACCATCGTGATGGATCCGCTGGTGCAGCTCACGTCGGCGCAGCGCGTGGCGTACAACGCGCTCGCGACCGAGCTACACACTGCGCAGCAGGCGGGTGCGGTGGCAGCGGCCCCAATGACAGCGCTGCTGGCTGAAGTGCGGAAAGCAGCGACCAAGATGGATTCCACCCCCACGCTGGCCGACAGCGTGAAGACGCAGTTCGCGGCGTTCCGGAAGGACTTCGACGCGGTGCGGGCGAAGCTGGGCGTGGGCGCCCCCGCGTTCGCGGCCGGCCCCGGCGGCGGTGGTGGCGGCGCGGGCTTCGGCGCCAACGATGCCAACGTGTTGGCGCGCTTGGGCGGCGTGAAGAGCGGCATGCTGGGGCTGTGGGAAACGCCGAGCGAGTCGGTCCAGAAACAGGCCGCCGCGGCCAAAGCGGCGGTGGAAGCAGCCGTGGCCGAGTCGAAGATGTTCATGGCGCGGGCCCGCACGATGAGCGCGCTGCTCGCGGCCAACGGCATTCCGATGACGGTGCCGGCCAACTAACCGTTCGGCACCGAACGGATGGGCGTTGGGATGATAGACACGAGGGGCCGGTCCGCACTGGACCGGCCCCTCGTGGCGTAACCGCCGTCCAGCACGCGCGTTACGGGCGCTTGGCCACCAGCTCGATCTCCACCGACGCATTCAACGGCAGGCCGGCCACCGCCACCGTGGTGCGGGCCGGGAACGGCGCCGTGAAGCGCGTGGTGTAGGCCGCGTTCATGGCGGCGAAGTTCGCCATGTCGGTGAGGTACACGTTGCACTTGATCACGTCGTCCATCGTCAGGCCGGCGTCTTCCACCACCGCCTGCAGGTTGTCGAATACGCGGTGCGTCTGGGCGGTCACGTCGCCGTCGATGAGCTGCGTCGTGGCCGGGTCGATGGGCGTCTGACCCGAGCAATACAGCAGATCGCCGGCCCAGACGGCATGCGAGTACGGGCCGATGGCGGCGGGGCCGCGCGGGCTGAAGGCAGCGGAACGGGGCATGAAGGATCGGGTGGAGGGAAACCGGGATCGTGCGTCTGACGTCGGATTGTACAATCCGGCGCAAGCGGCCACGACCAGCTGCCGATACCTCCACGTATGACCGTTCCCGCCCTGCACCTGCCCGTCGCTGCTGACGCGCCCGACGACAATCCTGTCCGGGCGCGCCTCGGGCGCATTCTCGGGGGGAGCGATTTCCCGGCGTTGTCCAAGCAGATCATCGAGATGATCTCGTCGCTCGATGAGGATGGCAATTCGCTGCAGCGGCTGGCCAATGTGGTGCTGCGCGAATACAGCCTCACGCTCAGTGTGGTCCGCACGGCTAACAGTGTGCACTACCGGCGGTCGGGGCGCGCCATTCAGAGCGCCACGCACGCCATGATGATGCTGGGCGCGAAAACCGTGCGGCAACTGGCCAGCAGCCTCCTGCTCTTCGAGAACTTTCACCGCCGCTCCCCGGCGCTGAAGGAGCTCATGCTGCTGTCGCTGCTCACGGCCAACCACGCGCGGGAAGTGGCCAATGTGCTGGGCCTGCAGGAGCCCGAGGAAGCGCACCTCTGCGGCATGTTCCGCAACCTCGGCGAGGTCCTCATCGCCTGTCACTTCGCCGAGGACTACGCGCGGATCCAAGCGATGATGCGGGATGATGGCGCGACGGAGTCGGGTGCCACCAAGGCGGTGCTGGGGTTTGCGTTCGGCGACCTCGGGGTGGAGGTCGCGAGCCAGTGGGGAATGCCGGAGTCCGTGGTGCAGGGGATTCGCGCGCGCGCGGCCTCGTCGGTGTCGCGGTCGGCGTCGATCACCGCCTTCAGTCACGATCTGACCTACGCGCTGTATCACCGGGAGCACGCGGGCAACGCCGGGGCGGCCGCCCTCGAGGTGGTGCTCGAGCAGCACGCGGCGCGCATCAAGCTCACCCGCGAGCAGCTCAGGGCGGTGGTCGCGGCCGCCTTGCACGAGACGCGCGAGATTTTCTCAAGCCCGCACATTCCCACTGATCGGCTGCGGTTCCGGCAGCTGAGCGACGGCGCCACGGCGGCCCTTGGCGGGGCGACCCTCGCCACGGGCGAATGGCAGGCCACGGTGCAGGATGCGGGCGAGAGCGATGCCACTGACCTGCGGCACCGGCTCCGGCTGGAACTCGAGGGCGCGGCTGACGCCCTGTCCGGGACGTCGCTGAGCGACGTGCTCTTGCTGGGGCTCGAGGCAGCGCTACGCGGTGGCCCGTTCGATCGCGTGATGATGTGCGTGGTCGATGCCGATCGCGGCCGGCTGGTGGCCCGGTCGGGACTCGGCGAGGGGATCGACGCGCTGATGCCGCACTTCGACTTTCCGATGACGATGCGTGGGGGGCCGATCGTGCTGGCCACCCAGCAGCGTCACGCCCTCTACGTTCCGGCCGACCGGCCGATGAACGTGGCGGAGGCCCGCTGGGCGTCGTCGCTGGCGGTGGCCCAGTTCGGCGTGTTTCCCGTGGTCGCGGGCGGCAAGATCGTGGGGTGCCTGTACTGTGACCGCACGGTCGGATCGCCGCTGGCTGCCGTCTTACCCGACCGCGCCACGCTGCGGTACCTGAAGTCGCTCACGGATCTGGTGGTCACGGCCATCGGGTCGCGCCGCCGGTTGCCGGCGGGTGCCGTCTCACCTGCCCAAGGTGTCCCGCTCGCCGTCGTGGCCGGGACCTTCAGTGCCGAAGAAAAAGCGGATCTCGTGGTCCGGCTGCTGCAGGGGGCGGCGCCGGAGGCGCTGTCACAGGAGCAGGGTGTTCCGGTGTCGGAGCTGGCGGCCTGGCGTGCCGACTTCCTGGCGG
Organism: Gemmatimonadota bacterium; assembly: GCA_031127225.1. Lineage (GTDB taxonomy): Bacteria > Gemmatimonadota > Gemmatimonadetes > Gemmatimonadales > Gemmatimonadaceae > Gemmatimonas. The sequence continues at coordinate 10,857 of JARIEV010000018.1, forward strand.
GGGCGATCGCCCGATTGGGGCAGTCGTAACGACCGGGCTATCGCGCGCGATACCGCCGGGCGGCCAGTACACCGGCCACGAATCCCCCTAAGTGGGACTGCCAGCTGATCCCCGCCTGCCCCGGTGCGATGCCGAGGACCAGGCCGCCCCACACCGCCGCCACGAGGACGCTGAGCGCGATGCTCCCAATGCTGCGCGCGTACCAGCCGCCCAAGAGCAGAAAGCCGAAGTAGCCGAACACCACGCCGCTGGCGCCGATGTGCACGGAGCCGGGCGCCCCCAGCAGCCACGCCGTGAGCCCTGAGCCCAGCATCGTGAGCAGGGTGACGGGGAGGAAGTGACGCCGATCGCGCACCATCACCAGCCAGCCCATCGCCAAGAACGGCACGGTGTTCGCCACGAGATGCGCCAGATTGGCGTGCAGAAACGGCGCAAACAGAATCCCACGCAGTCCAGACTGCGTGCGCGGTACCACGCCGTACGCCATCAGCGCCCCGCCGGTGACCCCGTTGACCGCGAATGTCGTCCACGTGGCACCGACGGTGCCAGCGAGCGTCGTCACCTGTGATCGGACGGTGCGGGTGAGGTGCCGCGCGCGGCGCGTGACCGGAGATGATGGCATTCGTCGTTGTCGGCGTGCGAGTCGGAAACTCCAGACAGGAACTCTCCCTAGGAAATATGCGCCGGTGATGACCGATCGTTCATCGTCCGCGACTGGCGAAACGCCATCCGGCTCCCTAGACTCGCGCATTGTATGCCGTCGCGGCTTCTCGTTCATTGACCGGTCAGGATGTCACTTCTCACTCGCTCCACGATCCACGCCCTCGCGCTCGAGAACGGCCTGCCGTTCGCCGTGCTCGTGGAGCGCGCCTCGGGCGAAGTGGTGCTGGTCAATGAGCCCTTCCGGACCCTCTTCGGGCTGGCCGACGACGCGCTGACCGACGATCCGCTGCGGGCCGCGGCGGCCACCTTCGAGGATCCGGCCGCGTTTCTGGCTGGCAACGCCGACCCCACGGCCATGCGACGCGACCGGTTGCGGCAACGCAACGGCTGCACCATCGAGCGTCAGGTCCGCGCGGTGTTCGAGGATGGGCACATTGCCGGCTGGGTCTGGTCGTGCACCGATGTCACGGCTGACGAAGACGCCCTCGCCCGCATCGCGCGGGTGACCGAGTTCTACCGAGTCGTGCTGGATGCGTTGCCGGCGAACCTGGCGGTGTTTTCGCCTGAGGGCATTTACGAATATGTCACGCCGAGTGCGATCGCCGATCCGGCGGTGCGCGAGTGGATTATCGGCAAGAACGACGAAGAGTATGGGGTGTTTCGTGGCTTGCCCCCCGCCGTGTCGCAGCAGCGGGTGCAGCGTATCCGCGACTGCACCGAACGCGCGGAATCGCGCACGTTCGAGGAATCGTTCACCTCGCGGACCGGCGAGCCGCGGCATTTCCGGCGCTACGTGTCGCCCGTGATCGACACGAATGGTACCGTGCGGCACGTGCTGGGATACGGACTCGACATCACCGAGCAGCGTATCACGGAAGAGCAGCTGCGCCAATCGCAGAAAATGGACGCCGTCGGTCGCCTCGCCGGCGGCGTGGCGCACGATTTCAACAATCTCATCACGATCATCGCCGGGTACGCGGATTGTCTGCGTGAAGAGATTGAGCTCACGGACGAGCGCCAGCAGCTGGTCGAAGGGATTCTCGATGCGGGCGAACGGGCGTCGGAGCTCACGCGTCAGCTGCTGTCGTTCAGTCGCCGTGCCGTCGTCGAACCACGCGTGATCAGCGTCAATGCGGTCGTGGAGGACACGATGCTGCTGCTGCGCCGACTGCTCGGGGAAAACATCATCATGCAGCTCGCGCTGACCGCGTCACCGACGACCGTCCGCGCCGACGCCGGCCAGCTCAAGCAGGTGCTGATGAATCTGGCCGTCAACGCACGTGATGCGATGCCTTCAGGCGGGACGCTCACGCTCACGACCGTGCGTCGCCAGCTCGAGTCGCCGGCGGACGCCGCGGCGCTGCATCTCCCGGTCGGCGACTACATCGAGTTGAAGGTCACCGACACCGGCGTCGGCATGTCGGAGGATGTGCGCTCGCATCTGTTCGAGCCGTTCTTCACCACGAAGCCGGTGGGGAAGGGCACGGGCCTTGGCCTCTCCATGGTGTACGGTATTGTGACGCAGGCCGGCGGGCAGCTGCAGGTGGACAGCACGGAGGGCGTGGGGTCGAGCTTTCGCGCGCTCTTGCCGGCGTTGCCGGAGGATGTGGTCCCCGTCGATGACACCACGGTCGTCCCTGCCCGCGCGCTCCATCACGGCACCGAAACATTGCTGGTGGCCGAGGACGAAGCCGGTGTGCGTGATTTCATCGCCCGCACGCTCACGCGACTTGGCTACACGGTGCTGGCAGCGGATTGCGGTGCCGCGGCCGTGCGCTTGGCGAGTGAGCACGCCGGGACGATCGATCTTTTGATCGCCGACGTGGTGATGCCCGATTTCGGCGGTCGTCCACTGTGGGATGCCTTGAGCGCCGCGCGTCCCGACTTGCGGGTGCTGTTCATCAGCGGCTATTCCGACGACAATACCATGGCGGGACTGACGTCGACGGCGGAAGCCTTCATGCACAAGCCGTTCGGTGTTGATGCGCTGGGCGCGCGGGTGCGTGCGCTGCTCGACGCGTCTGCGGAGCGCACGGCCGAGAGTCCGCTGACGCCACGCTGAGTGGCGTGGCGCTGATCGCCACCGCGCGATCGGTGCGCGGCCAAGCCGTGCGGCGAGCATACCGAGCCCACCGAGGGCCACGATCGTGGACCCGAACACCAGCGGCGTGAGAGTTCGTGAATCCCAGCTCGTCGCGGGCATGCGCCCCGAGTGCATTGTGCGCGGTGAGCTCCATGGCCACGTGCCGCGCCGGTTGTGCGGCAGTAACGCCCACCACGAGACTACTGGTGGAAATCAGTCCATCGTTCGCACCGAGGACGGCCGCGCGCAACCAGCCGATGCTGCTGCTCTTGTGCGTTTCGGTATGGATGGCGGACATGGACGGACCGGAAATGGTCGAGGTGACGGCGACTGCAGTAACCAAAATGCCAGAACACGGATGACGCGGAGCCACTCGGAAACTACACGGATACGCCAACGTCTCCGGTCATGACCGCTAGATCACGTTCCGCTCCACCAGCGGTGCGTTCGCCGCGATCCGTTCGAGTCCGAGCGGCGACACGTCCAGCGTGTGATACGACCCCGTCGCGATCAACTCGGCCATGCCAAGCCCTACCGCCGGCGCCTGCTGCAGCCCATGACCGGAGAATCCGGCGGCGACGAATACGTTGTCGGTGCCGGGGAGCCGACCGACCAGTCCGTTCTGATCGAAGGTGTTGTATTCGTAGTACCCCGCCCACGAGCTCGTCACCCGTAACGCGTCGAACTGGGGTACGCGCTCGGCCAATCGCGGCCACAACCACTCCTCGAAGAGGCCGTGGTCCACCTGATCGAGCGGCGCATCGTCGATATCTTCGCCGCGCGGCGGTGCGCCACAGAGGAACTGCCCCGTGTCGCCGTCGGGACGGAACCAGAACCCGCTGGGGTCGATCACCAGCGGACAGCCCGGCAGCGGCCCGCCGGCTTGCAGGGCAAACACATCGCGCTTGCGGGCGCGGATGGGTAGGTCGAAGCCGAGCGCGGCCGCGACCGGCGAGGACCATGCGCCGGCGGCGATGAGCACCGCGTCGGCGGCGATGCGGTCGCCCTGTCGCGTGATGACCGAGTGTACCATGCCATCGTGCACCGTGAAATCGACGGCCTCCGCTTCCACGAAGCGTGCACCATGCGCGATGGCGTGCTGCCGGAACGCCTGGAGCGCGGAATAACCGTCGAACCAGCCTTCCCCGCTCGTGGCCGTTGAAAGCCCCAACGAGCTCAGCGTGATCTGTTCCGTGGAGAGCCATGGGAAGCGTGCCGCGAGGTCGTGTGGCGACAACAGGGCGACCGCGGCACCGCAGCGGGCTTGCAGCGCCTGATTCTCCTCCAGCACGCGGGCACCGGCGTCGGTGGCGAGATACAGGTAGCCCGGTTCCACCAGGCCGATGCCCGGGCGATCAGCGCCCACGGCCAGCCGCTCGCCGATGTCGCGGTAGAAGGCCAGGCTCTGCTGCGAGATGCGAATGTTGATCTCGGTGGAGAACTGCTGCCGGATGGCACACACCGACAGCGCACTCGAGGCCTTCGCGTAGGAGGCATCGCGCTCGAGCACGGTGGCGCGCATACCGTACCGCGCGGCGAGAAATGAGGCGGTGGCGGCGCCCATCACCCCCCCACCGATGATCACGACGTGCACGGATGGGTCCAGCTGCTGGTTCCGCATGGCGTCTCGGGACATAGAATCCCAAGATGCTGCCGTATCATTCCGTCGAACAGGCCCACGCGGCCCGGCCGTGGTCCACGCGGGTGTCCACCCCCATACTCCAATCATGACTCCGACCTCTTGGGCGCGTCGCGCCGTCCTGTTCGGCGTGTTGCTGGCGGCGCTCCCGCCCCGTGCTGTGCTGACGGCCCAGGGCGCCGTGGACGTGCTGATCACCGGCGCCATGGTCTACGACGGCACGGGGGCACCCGGGCGCGTCACGAATGTCGGCCTGCGCGGCGACCGCATCGCGTTCGTGGGGGACATTCCTGCGGGGACGACGGCGACGCGGCGCATCGATGCGACAGGGCTGATCGTGTCGCCGGGGTTCATCGATCCGCACACGCACGCCTACGAGGGATTGCCGCGCCTCAACGCGGAACGCCGACTGAGCGCGTCGTCACTGATGCAGGGCGTCACCACGGTCACCATCGGCCCCGACGGGCGTGGACCGTTCGATGTGCAGCGCATTCTCGACGAGTCGGAAAAGCTGGGACTCGGCACCAACGCGTATGCCACCGTGGGATTCGGCACCGTGCGCTCGCACGTGATGGGGGCGTCGTCGGCGCCGGCCACGACGGTACAGATCGACTCCATGCGCGCGCTGATCACCAAAGCGATGCGGGAGGGGGCGTTCGGCGTGGGCTCGGGGTTGTTCTACGCGCCGCAGAGCTACGCCAGCACCGATGAGGCCATCGCCGTGATCTCGGCGGCGAAGCCGTTCGGTGGCGTGTACGACACGCATCAGCGTGACGAATCGTCGTACAGCATCGGCTTGCTCGCGTCGGTCCGCGAAACCATTCGCATCGGCTGCGAGTCGGGGCTCACGGCCAACGTGGGACACATCAAGACGCTGGGCGTCGATGTGTGGGGGAAGGCCGACAGCGTGCTGGGCATCATGCGCGAGGCGCGCGCCAAAGGCTGCGTGGTCACGGCCGATCAGTATCCGTGGACCGCCAGCGGCACCGGGTTGAGCGCGGCGTTGCTGCCACGATGGGCGCAGGCGGGTGGCACCGATTCGCTCAAGCTGCGAATCGCCGATGCGGCACTGCGCGAAAAGATGCTGGTGGAGATGCGCGACAACCTGCGTCGTCGCGGTGGCGACAGCACGTTGCTGCTGACCGGCGGCAGTGCCGCGGCCAAGGCGTATATCGGCAAGACGCTCAAACAGGCGGCGGCCGAGCGGACCATGCCGGCGGTGGAAACGGCGCTCGCGATGATCAACGAAGGGCTCGACATGAGTGTCGCGAGCTTCAACATGACCGAAGCCGACATCGAGACCTTCATGCAGGATCCGTACGTGATGACCAGTTCCGACGGATCGGGCGGGCACCCGCGGCTCTATGGTACGTACCCGCGCAAGATCCGCCGCTATGTGCTCGACAAGCCGGTGATCACGATGGAGCGGATGGTGCGCGCGTCATCGGGGCAGGTGGCGGAGACGTATCGCATTCCCGATCGTGGCGTGCTGCGCGCCGGCGCGTTTGCCGATGTGATCGTGTTCGATCCCAAGATGATTCGCGACGAGGCGACGTACGTGGAGCCGACGCGCCTGTCTACGGGCATGGTGTGGGTGTTCGTGAACGGGCAGGCAGCGGTGCAGGATGGGAAGATGGCGAACGTGTTGGCGGGGCGGGCGCTGCGTCGGTAGTCGTTTGTATGAACTGATCACGCCGAGACGTAGAGGGCGCAGGGCTCGCAGAGAAAAAGTTCTCTCTGCGTGCTCTGCGCCCTCTGTATTTCTCTCTGCGTGATTGTGGCGCCGACGAAAGCCAGCAGATGTGTCAGGCGGAACTGACTACGCGCCCAGCAGCTGAGTCACAGTGGCCGCCACGTTGTCGGCGGAAATGCCATACTTCTCGTACAGCGTGGGGGCCGGGGCGCTGGCACCGAAGGTGGAGATGCCGACAATCGCACCCGTGTCACCCACCCACTGGTGCCACGACATCGGATGCGCCGCTTCCACCGCCACGCGGGGGACGCCGGCGGGCAGAATGCTGGCGCGATACGCCGCATCCTGCTGCGCGAACAGCTCTAGGCTGGGGCAGCTCACCACGCGCGCGCTCACGCCGTTAGCGGCAAGCTTCTCGCGGGCGGCCAGGGCGATTTCGACTTCCGAACCGCTCGCCATCAGCACCACGTTCGGCACGCCGTTCGTGTCGGCCACCACATACGCGCCGCGCGGCACACCAGCTCGCGCGCGCGCCGGCTCGTTGTAGTACGACAGCTTCTGACGCGTGAGCACGATGGCCGACGGTCCCGTGCGATGCGCGATCGCCACGCGCCACGCTTCACTCACTTCGTCGGCATCGGCCGGACGCAGCACCAGCAGGTTCGGGATGCACCGCAGCGCCGTGAGATGTTCGACCGGCTGGTGCGTGGGGCCGTCCTCGCCGAGTCCGATGGAATCGTGCGTGAACACATAGATCGCCTGCACACCCATGAGGGCGGCCAGACGAATCGCCGGACGCATGTAGTCGCTGAACACCAGGAACGTGCCGCCGTACGGGATGATGCCGCCGTGCAGTCCCATGCCGTTCATGATCGCGCCCATGGCGTGTTCGCGAATGCCGAAATGGAAGTTGCGACCGGCGGCGGCGGTGGGGGCGTAGTACGTCGCGCCCTTCACGTTGGTGAGGTTCGAGCCCGTGAGATCGGCACTGCCGCCCACCAGCTCGGGTGCGGCCGAGGCGATCGCGTTGATCACCACGCCACTCGCCGCACGACTCGCCACGTTGCCGCCCTTGGCGTCGAACACCGGGAACGCGCTGTCGAGGGCGGCCGTGACCGTACCGGCGTTGCGACGCAGCAACTCGGCGGCCAGTTCGGGATGCGCCGCCTGATACGCCGCCCACTTCGTCTTCCACTCCGTATGCCACGCGGCCCGCGTGGCCACGCGCTCCGTCCAATGCGCGCGCGCGGCATCGGGCACGAAGAACGGCTCGGTGCTCGGCCAGCCATACGCCGTTTTCGTGAGCGCAATCTCGGCCGCACCCAACGGCTCACCGTGCGCCTTCGCGGTGTCCTGCTTGTTGGGCGCCCCGAAGCCGATATGCGTCTTCGTGATGATCATCGTGGGACGCTGCGTGTCGGCCTTTGCGGCAGCGATGGCGGCGTCGATGGCGGCGAGATCGTTCACATCGTTCACGTGCAGCACCTGCCAGCCGTAGGCCGCGAAACGCTGCTCGGCGTTGTCGCTGCATGACAGATCCGTGCTGCCGTCGATCGTGATGCCGTTGTCGTCGAAGAAGCCGATCAGCTTGCCCAGCTTGAAGTGACCGGCGTAGCTGGCCGCTTCGTGCGAGATGCCTTCCATGAGGCAGCCGTCGCCGGCCACGAAGTACGTGTAGTGATCGACGATGTCGTGGCCGGGGCGGTTGAACGTCGCGGCCAGATGCGACTCGGCCACGGCGAAACCGACCGCGTTGGCGACGCCCTGTCCGAGCGGACCGGTGGTCGTTTCCACGCCCGGCGTGTGATGCACCTCGGGGTGCCCCGGCGTGAGGCTCTGCCACTGCCGGAACCGCTTGATCTCGGCTAGCGGCAGGTCGTACCCCGCCATGTGCAACGCGCCGTACAGCAGCATGGACGCATGGCCCACCGACAGCACGAACCGGTCGCGGTCGGCCCACAGCGGCGCCGACGGGTCGTGCCGCAGGTGCCGTGTGTACAGCGCGTAGGCCAGCGGCGCGAGCGCCATCGGGGTGCCGGGGTGGCCGGACTCGGCCGTCTGCACGGCATCCATGGCGAGGGTGCGGATCGTATCGATCGCGAGACGTTCGGTCTCGGGGAGGGCGGCGGAAGGCACAGCGGACACGGACAACGCTCCGGTAGCTCGGTCAGGGTGGGCGCTCCCGTGGAGTGGGCGCCACAGCCGTGCAATCTAGCCAATCCGGAGCCCGTTGACCTACCGACCTCAGCAACAGATCAGTCGGTGAGGTAGCGGTCCCGGATCAGGGCGAGGTGGTGCGCGCAGTGCCCGGCCATCATCCACGCCAGCGCCCGCGGGGAGATCGGATGGCCGCTGGCCACCCCGATGCGCCCCCATGCGGTGTCGTCCAGCGACCGCAGCAACGCCAAGGTCGCCGCCCGGGTCGCGTCAAATTCGGTCAAAATGTCTGATAGTGCACGGTTCGCGGAGCGACTTTCCGGCACCCAGGCGTCGTGATCAAACCCCGGCAGTGGCGTCACGTCCCCCCGCGCCACCCGCATGGCGCGGTAGCTGAACACGCGCTCCGTATCGGCCACGTGCACCAGCGATTCGGCCAGCGTCCATTTGCCCGGGGCGTAGGCGTACGCGCCGCGGTCGGGTCCCGCGGGCGCCAGCAATGCCCGCAGCGCGGCGGGTTGCCCCGCGAGCAGGGCGCCCAGGTCGTCGGAGCCGGCCGCTTCAAGCGCGCGCGCGGTCGCGTCGATGTAGGCGGCGGCGAAGGGGGCGTGTTCGGACGGCGACGGACGCGTGATGTGCATGCAGGGGACTCCGGGCGATGGGTTAAAAGCCGAGTCCGAACAGAATCGCCAGGCCGGCGTGCTTTGGCGAGAGCGGCGCCTCGGCATCGGGGCTGATTGTGCGGACACTGCGGGCGTAGCGCAGTTGGGCGTACAGGCGACGTCGTCCGAGCGGGCCGGTCACGCCGAGTCCGGCCACGCCGGCCACCTCGGTGCGGGTGAACGGGGTGTCGATGGTGAACAGGGTGGCGTCGGGTGCCGCGCAGCGCGACGAGAACGTGGAACCGCCGGTGGCGAGGTCGGTCTGGCAGCGCACGCGGATGCCCAGTTGCGGGCCCGCGACCAGGAACGGATGCCAGGGGCGATTCCGCGCGGCATCGAGGCGCACGAGTACCGGGATTTCGACATAGTCGACGCCGATATCGATGGTGGCCGGCCCGCCGTCCACCGGCGCGAACGACGTCTCCACCCGTACCCCTTTCTGCGTGTAATTCACCTCGGGTTGGAGCGACCAGTCATTACGCATGTGTAGCGTGGCGAAGACACCGGCCTGCGCACCAATGCGATCGGCGCGACTGAAGGGAAACCCGCCGAACGCCCGCGTCGGATCGAGTTCCGTGATGCGGGCGAACGTGAGTCCGCCGTGTGACCCGAAGCGGACCCGCTGTGCGCCGGCCCCCGTGGACAGCGAAACCGCCGCCGCGATCAGCAGCAGCCCCCGATGACGCCATGCCATGTTCGCTCCCCCGTCAGACGTATTCCCGGCACGGTCAATGCGCCGGCAGGGCCCCCGCGAAGCCGAGGGACTCGAGCACGAGCATCACCCCATCCGGATCAGAGACTGATCCCTGCGCCATGCGGGGAGAGCCGCCACCCCGCCCACCCACCGCCTGCAGCGCCGTGCGCAGCCGCTGCCCCGCGTCGATCCCGGTGTCCTCGGCCGCCGCCAGTAGTACGGCGCCAAGCGTGGCGTTGGTCACCACGACCGCACAGAAACCGAGCGCGATCAGCTGCTGCGCCAGCGGCTCGGCTTCTTTCACCGGCGCCGTGGTGGACACTACGATGCGGCGTACTCCGTCGCTGTCAGGGATACTCGCCGTCCAGAGCGCGGCCGCCTCGTAGCGTGCCAGCTCGGCGCCCATGCGCTTCCGCTCGCGTTCGCCGTCGGCAATCCGCTGGGTTTGCTGTTCCACCAGCCCGGGCAGATCGTGCGGGGCGGCTGACAGCGCGCGTGCAGCGCGCGTGAGGAGATCGGCGTCGGCGCGCGCGCGCGTGACCGCCCGGTGGCCGCACACGAATTCGAGGCGCGTGTGTCCCTTGGTCTTCTCGGCGCGGCGCAGCAACAGCGCCCCGATCTCTCCGGTGCTGACCACGTGGGTCCCGCCGCAGGCGCTGCGGTCGATCCCCTCGATGGTCACGATGCGCAGCTCGCCGTTGCGATCGCTTGGCTTCCGGAGCCCCGTGGCCGCTGCGGCGTCTTCGAACGACACCGTGACTGGCCGGTTCTGCACGATGAGTGCGTTGGCCCGGCGCTCGAGGTCGGCGAGTGACGCCGGATCAAGATCCTCGGCGGCCACGTCCACGGTGTTGGTGTCGTCACCGAAGTGTACGCTGAGCGTGGGCCAGCCGTAGTGGTCGGTGAGCATCGCCGAGAGGAGATGCTGGCCGGTGTGCTGCTGCATGTGATCGACGCGCCGTGTCATGTCGATCTGTCCCACGAGCATGGCGCCGATGGGGACCCCGATGGACTCCGCAAGGCAGTGCGCGATCCGCTTGTCTTCGTCGATGACATCGACCACCGCGATGCCGCCCAGCGTGCCCAGATCGTGGAGCTGTCCGCCCGACGTGGGATAGAACGCGGTGCGGTCCAGATACACGCGGCGGCCCTCGTCGGCGATGTCGAGGACCGCAGCCGTGAAGCGGTCGAGGCGCGCGTCGGTGTAGTACAGGCGGTCGGTCATGCGGGGGCAGGGGCGTCGAGGGGAGCGTCGCGGAGCGGGGACGGGTGCCGATGGTATCTTCCTACGATATGCTGACGCGCAATATGCTGATTCCGCTGTCGACCGGGATGTTCCGGCGTGTCACCACCGGCGCCGTGCTGGCGCTGGTCGCGGCCGGGAGCACCGCGTGCAACAGCCGGTTCTTCCGGCTGACGCCGGAGCGTGCCGCGCCTCCGACCATCGTCCCCGCCGCGCCCCAGGTGGCGCCGGCGGTGGTGGAGTCCCCGGAGCCCGAGCCGATCCCCGCGCCCTCTGATTCAGCGGGCGTCGCGCGCTTGCAGCAGCTGCTGCAGGTGTGGCATCTGGTGTCGCTGTATCACCCGGCCGTGGTCGAACGCGGCGCCCCGTGGGATTCCGCGTTCATCCGCGCGGCGACGGTGGTGCGGTCGGCCAATGCTACACCACAATTGGCGGGTGCCTACCGTCGCCTGCTGTCGGTGCTGCAGGACCCACTCACACGGGTGGAGCTGACTGATACCACCCGCGTAACGGAGGCGACCTCAGCGCAGCCGACCTTTGCGTTCAGCAGCGAGCGCACGCGCGATAGCGTGCTGATCGTGCGCGTCCCGTTGGGTGCGGCGCAGCACGCGCTCTTCACCGACAGTGCCGCCGCGATGGTGCGCGAGGTGCTGGCGACGGCGCCCACGCGCGTTGTGCTGGACGTGCGCGGGTCGGGTGCGCTCACCGGTCCCGCCGCGGATTCCCTCAGCGCCACGGTGGATCGGTTCGCGGCGCACGCGGGACTGGTGACGCAGTTGAACAGCACCATCATCGTGGCGAGCACGGAACGGATGCGGCGCGTGGGTGGTGCGCGGGTGGCCGACGGCCAGTGGTCGCCCGACGACGTCTGGATGACGCGCTCGGGTGCGCCGGTATTCGCCGCGTCGTCGGCGCCGCGTCGGGTCATGGTGCTGGCCAATCGCGCCACGGTGCTGCCGCGCGCGCTGTTGTCGCTGGTGGCCGTTGGTCGTGCCACGCTGCTGGCCGAGGAGGGGGTAGACGACACGCCGCTCGTGTCGAGCGTGGTGCTACCGATTGCCGATGGGCTCACGGTGCGGGTGCGCACGGGTGAGCTGGTGCACGCCGACGGCAGCACCGGGTTGGTGGCTGACTCCGTGCTGCCGCGCGCCGCCTTGCCGGCGGACAGTGCGCCGGTGCTGCGTGCGGCGCTCTCGCTGCTGCGCACCGGCCGTGCGGTACGCGGCCACGGCAGCGCGTCGCGCCTGCCGGTGCGGCGTCTCCCGGCGGTGCTGCCGGCCTACTACGACAGCGATCCGTATCCCTTCATGGGGGCCCGTCTGCTGGCGGCGGCGCGTCTGTGGAGCGCCATCCGGGTGCGGCATGTCCATCGCGATCTGTATGACGACGACATGGACGCGGTACTGGCGCGCACGATTCCCGCGCTCGAGGCGGCCCGCACGGCCACGGAGTATGCGGCAGCGCTGCTCCCCATGGTGTCGGCGCTCGACGACACGCCGACGAATCTGCGCGGCGCGTCGGTCGATTCCGTGCGCGGCATGGCGTCGGTGCCATTCCGCGTGCGCTGGATCGAGGATCGTGTGATCATCACCGATGTGGTGCGCGACTCCGTCACGACCGCCCTCGGCATCGACACCGGCATGGAGGTCACCGCCGCTGATGGCTTTCCCGTGCCGGCGTGGATCATCGATCATCGCACGGCGGTGTCGGCGCCGAACACGTGGTCACGGCTGCGCACGCTGATGCCGCTGCTGGCCCGCGGCCCCGCGGGCGGCGCACTGTTCCGGCTGCGTGATCTGGCCAACCGTGAGCGACAGCTGAACGTGCCGCGCCGCGACGGATATCTCGCGCCGCTCGCTTTGGTGGAACGTCCCACGATGGGTGCGGTGCGCACGTTGCCCGGCGACATTGTGTATCTCGACGTAGAACGGCTCTCGGCCGATTCGATCACGGCACTGCTGGCGCGTTCGCGTGGTGCCCGCGCGTGGATGCTGGATTTGCGCGGCACCCTCGGTGACGGGCAGGCCGACGCCGTGCTGGCGGCGGTGCGCGCGGTGCCGGCGGCCGTGACGGCCCGCGAGGTGCGGCGGTACGACGGTGATCCCTGTGTGATGCCCACGCTGCGCGAAGCACGCGAGCGCTGTCCGACCACGCGCGAGACGCGCGCGCGGGTGAGCGTGGGTGATACCACCGGTCACTACACCGGCGCGATCGTCGCGTTGATCGATGAGCGGACCACCGGCGCGATGGAACGGCTGGCCGTTGCCCTCGATGCCGTTGCGCGCGTGACGTTCATCGGGTCTTCCAGCGCGGGGGCACCGGGTGAGGTGATGACGGTGGGGTTGCCCGGAGGGCTGACGGTGGCGTTGCCCATCGTCGAGCTGCGTCGCGCCGACGATGTGCAACTGCAGCGGGTGGGGATCACGCCGAGTGTGGAGGCGCGGCTCACGGTGCGCGGCGTGCGCAGCGGTTTCGACGATGTGACCGAGCGGGCGCAGCAGTGGCTCGGGCAGCAGCTCGATCCGCCATCGCGCCGTCGTCGATAGCGATTGGCTGTGCACACCACCACCACGACCCTGCCGATCGACGAGATTCTGCCGTCATTACGCGCCGCGCTGGCGGAGCGCATGGTGGCCGTGCTCGAAGCGCCGCCGGGTGCCGGCAAGACCACGCGGGTGCCCCTCGCGCTGGTCGATGAGCCATGGTTGGCGGGCGCCAAGGTGGTGATGCTGGAGCCGCGGCGGCTCGCGGCCCGTGCCGCGGCGTCGTACATGGCCTCGACGCTGGGCGAAGAGGTGGGGCAGACGGTGGGCTACCGCGTGCGCGGCGAGACGCGCATCTCGAAGCGTACGCGCATTGAAGTGGTCACCGAGGGCGTGCTGGCGCGCATGCTCAGCAGTGATGCCGCGCTCGAGGACATCGGACTCGTGATCTTCGACGAATTTCACGAGCGGTCGCTGCACGCCGACCTTGGGTTGGCGCTGGTGCTCGAAACGCAGCGCCATCTGCGCGATGAGCTGCGGGTGCTGGTCATGTCGGCTACGCTCGATGGGGTGGCGGTGTCGGCGTTGCTGGCCGACGAGGGCGGGCTGGCGCCGGTGCTGCGCAGCGAGGGGCGCATGTTTCCCATCGAGACGCACTATCGCGCCCCACGTCGCGATGAACGTATTGAGGCGACGACGGCGCGTGTGGTTCGCGAAGCGCTCGACGCCACCGAGGGTGATGTGCTGGTGTTCCTGCCGGGCGCGGGTGAACAGCGTCGCGTGGCGGAACGTCTCACCGGCGACGCGATGACCGGCGTGTGGGTGCACACGCTGCACGGCAGCATGCCACTGGCCGAGCAGGACGCCGCGCTCGCGCCCGCGCGGCCGGGTACGCGCAAAGTGGTGCTGAGTACGAGTGTGGCGGAAACGAGTCTCACCGTGGCCGGCGTGCGCGTGGTGATCGACTGTGGATTGTCGCGCGTGCCGCGCTACGATGCGTCGGCGGGACTGACGCGACTGCACACGGTGCGCGTGAGCCGCGCGTCGGCCGATCAGCGTCGTGGTCGTGCGGGACGCACGGCGCCCGGTGTGAGCTACCGGCTGTGGGATCAGCACGAGGATCACACGTTGCTGCCCAGCACGCGTCCGGAGATTGTGGACGCCGATCTGTCGTCGTTGGCGCTCGAGCTGGCCGATGCCGGCATCAGCGATCCAACGATGCTGCGATGGCTCGACGTGCCGCGGGCGGGGCCGTTTGCGCAGGCGCGCGGGTTGTTGTCGCAGCTGGGTGCACTCGACAGCACCGGGCGCATCACGCCGCACGGACGTCGCATGGCGGCGTTGCCGTTGCAGCCGCGCTTGGCGCATCTCGCGATCATCGCAGCCGAGCGTGGCGCGTTGCCGCTCGGTGCGGCGATCGCGGCGTTGCTGGAGGAGCGCGACATCGTGCGCTACGACGGCCTGCCGCCGCAGTCGGATCTGCGGCTGCGCACGGAGCTGTTGCGCCGTGATGGCGCACAGGGGGCCGCTGGCGTGGCGGTGGATCGCGATGGCGTGCGTCGCGTGCGACAGACGGCCGATGATCTCGCGCGTCGGATGGCGGGCGGAGGCCAGAGTGCGGCGTCGTCGCGCGCGTCGTGGGACGACGCCGACACGGGTGCACTGTTGGCGTTGGCCTATCCCGACCGCGTGGCGCAGCGTCGCAGCGGCGCCGAGCCGCGGTACCTGCTGCGCAACGGGAGCGGCGCGGTGCTGGCGAAGCACGATGCGCTGCACGACTCGCCGTATCTGGCGATTGCCGATCTCGAAGGCACGTCGCCTGAGGCGCGCATTGTACGCGCGGCACCGATCACGCTCGAGGAGCTGCGCGAGGATTTCGGCGAACAGTTCGTGCGCGTGCAGCTGGTGGAGTGGGATGAGCGCACGAAGGCCGTGCGCGCGCGGAAGCGCACGATGTTCGGCGCGATCGTGATCGACGACGTGGTGTGGACCGACGCCGATCCGGCGGTGGTGCTGGGGGCGGTCGTCGGTGCGATCCGCGCGCAGCTGGCGCGCAGTGGCATCGAGGCGTTGCCCCTCTCACAGGCGGCGGCTCGCTTGCGCGAGCGAATGGCATTCGCGCACGCACACGACGCGAGCTGGCCCGATGTGTCGGTGGCGGCGTTGTCGGCGTCGCTGGAGGAATGGGCGGGCCCGTATCTCGACGGGGTGCGCACGTGGGGGCAGCTGGCGTCGGTGGATTGGCACGACGCCCTGCAGTCGCTGATGCCGTGGGCGCAGCGGTCGGCGTTGGAGCGGGTAGCACCCACGCATCTGGAAGTGCCCAGCGGGTCGCGGATTGCGCTGGACTACAGTGAGCCAACGGCCCCGGTCTTGGCCGTGAAGCTGCAGGAAGTGTTCGGGTGGACGAGCACGCCGATGCTGATGGATGGGCGGGTGTCGCTCACGCTGCAGCTGCTGTCGCCGGCGCAGCGGCCGGTGCAAGTGACGCGCGATCTCGCCGGTTTCTGGCGCAGCTCGTACTTCGAGGTGCGGAAAGAGCTGCGCGGGCGATATCCGCGGCACCCATGGCCGGAGGATCCGCTCACGGCGGAGGCGACGAGGAGAGCGAAGCCGCGTGGGACGTGAACAACGAACAGCTGTGCCGCGGATTGGCGCGGATGTTCGCGGACGTCGAGCAGCAGTTGAATGCGTCGTCGCGTGCACGGGCCGACGTCGCACCACGGGTAATCCGTGTGGTCATTCGCGTGGGTCCGCGGTGAAGCTGTTTGGCCGTCACGTCGCTCGCTGCGTTCGAAAGCTGGTGCCGGCGCATTGGCGGTGAGTACGCTCGGTGGCAGTTGCACCAAGATGTGCGCGCCTCAACTAGGAGCAATCATGAGCGACACACCGCGGAAAGCACTGTTGCACCAAGAACTCAGTAGCCAGATCATCAGCGCGTTCTACGAGGTGTACAACACCATGGTCCGCGGCCTACTCGAAGGGTGCTATCAGAACGCACTTTATATCGAGCTGCTGGAGCGTGGCGTCCCAGTTGACCGCGAAGTGCCATTCAGCGTCCGCTACAAGGAGCGCATCGTCGGCCAGTATCGCGTGGACCTGCTCGTCGATCGAAAAGTGATTATCGAATGCAAGACCGCCGACACGTTGCATGCACAGCATGAAGCTCAGATGCTGCACTACCTCAAAGCCACAGACACGAATCTTGGCCTGTTGATGTACTTCGGCTCGAAGCCGCTCTTTCGGCGATTCGTGCACACCAACGGATCGGCGGCCTCCCCCGGTCATGGCGAGGAGGAAGCCGCCGGTATTGCAGGTGTTACGCCAGTGCCTGCGGCAGCAGCGCCACAAACTGCTTCATCTCGTCCGGTGTCCCGATGCTGACGCGGCACCAGTCATTGAACGGCTGGAAGGCGCGGCCCACGCGGAAGCCTTTGTCCATGAAATGCTTCTGGAGCTGCTCCACCGGCCGTCCGGCGTGGAAGAACACGAAGTTCGTGTGCGACGCGGCCACGCGGCGGCCGGCCTTGGTGAGGGCGGCGGTGAGCAGTGCGCGTCCTTCGAGGTTTTTCGCCTTCACGAAGGCCTGATACTCCGTATCCTGCACCGAGGCGATCGCGGCGCGCATCCCAAACGTGTTCGGATTGCCCGTGGAGAACTCGGCCATCTTCTTCAGGACGTCGGGATGGGCGATCGCGAATCCGATGCGCAGTCCGGCGAGGGAGTGGATCTTGGAGGCCGTGCGTGACACGATGATGTTGTGGCCGGCCGTGACGAGGTCCGTCATCGAGCGATAGCTCGGGTCGTCGACGAAATCATGGTATGCCTCGTCCACCACGACCACACACTTCTTGGCCGTGCTGATCACGAAGTCGCGCATCTTCTGCTGGCCGTCCAGGATGCCGGTGGGGTTGTTCGGATTGCACACGAACACGACCTTGGTTTTGCCATTGATCTTGGCTTCCATGGCACTGAAGTCGTGGTGCAGATCGGCGTCCAGCGGCACCTTGTGGACGGTCAGCCCCATGGAGATGGCGTACTCCGGCAGCTGCTCGTACGTGGGCCACGGCAGCACCACCTCACCGCCCTGCATGCCGAATGCGAGGGCCGCCAGCGATAGCACTTCGCTCGAGCCCTGCGTGATCAGCACCTGGTTCGGTTCCACACCGAGGTACCGCGCGTAGCTGCTGGTGAGCTCCTTCATGGCCGGCGGGTCGTAGTGCGGATGCTCGCTCCACGCGCCCATGATCGCTTCCTTGGCCTTGGGCGACATGCCGAACGGATTCTCGTTGAAGCAGAGGCGGATCGGTCCCGCGGCGCGGCGATGCGTGGTGATGTCGCGTTCGAGCTGGTCGAGCACCGCCGCGTAGGACACACCACCGAGGGCGCGTGATGCTTCGAGCGCCGGGAGCAATCCGGGCAGGGCGACACTCGCGCCGACGCCGACGCCAACCCCGACACCGGTCTTGATCAGCCATTGACGACGGGAGACGGTCTCGGACATGGGAACCTCGTGGGACGCAGGTGGACGGAGAGCAACGGAAGCGCGGCGTGGCATGCCGACGGGACTACGATACGGTCCAGACTATCTTTCCGCGATGTCTGCCCCCCGTTGGCTTCTCACCGCGCTGTCTTTCGCCGCCATGCTGGGCGTGTCCGCCTGGGTGGTGGGGTCGCACTGGCCGGCGGACGGCATGCCGTGGCTGGCGTGGCCGGTGCATGCAGCGGCGCTGGCCACCGTCACGGTCGAGATCGTGACCCGCGCCCTCAAGATTCAGGCGTCGGCGCGCGCCTGCGGGATTCCGCTGCGCTTCGGCACGGCGCTCCGGGTGTGTCTTGCGGGCGACTTTGCGGCGGCGGTGACCCCTGCCCGGTCGGGGGCGGAGCCGGCGCGATTTCTGGTGCTGGCCGAGGGTGGAACCGGGGCGGCGGCCCGCGTCTTGATTCTGTTTCTCGAGCTGTTTCTTGAGATGTGGTCGCTGGTGCTGGTGTGCGGGGTGTTGGCGGTGCTGTTCGCCGGGCGTGGTGCGTCGGTGGGTGGGCTGCTGGGGGTGGTAGGTGGCTATGCCAGCGGGGTGTTGGGGGCGGGGGCGGTCGCGGTGCTGCTGGCACGGCGCAATGCGCACGGTCCGCCACCCGGATGGGCTCGCCGCGTGGGACTGCATGCGGGGCGCTGGCGTGCGGTGCAGCGCACCCTGCGGGCGCTGCGGGGCTCGGTGGCGTCGCTGCGCCGGGCGGATCCCGCGCTGATGCTGCTCGCGCTGGGCGGCTCGGTCGTGCACGTGCTGTGCAAGGTGGCCACGCTCCCTATTCTGGTCTATCTGGGCGACCCGACCTTCCCGCTCACGATGGACACGTTGGCGCCGCTGGTGCTCTGGCCGCTGGCGCTGTTCTACGGGGGCGTGGTGGTGCCGGCCCCCGGCGGTGGCGGCGTGATCGAGGGCGCGTTTGCGGCGACCCTTAGCACGGCCATTCCGGTCAGTCTGTTCGCGGCGTCGCTGCTCTGGTGGCGGTTCTACACCTTCTATCTCTACATCCTCGTCGGCGGGGCAGCGGCGGGCGATGCGGCCCTGCGCGCCCTGCGGCGTTCCACCTGACCTGATGACCTCCACGAACGCTCCGATCCCGACCGCGCTGGATGGCCTCGACGGCCGCACTGACGCGACCGTGCGGGCATCGACCCCGCCGGCGCTGGCCACCCGCTGGCAGCTGGTGGCCGGGTTTCTGGTGATCTACCTCGTGTGGGGATCGACGTACCTCGCGATCCGCTGGGGGGTGGCGACGATTCCGCCGTTTGGGATGGGTGCGGCCCGTTTTCTGCTGGCTGGCGCGAGTTTGTTTGTGTGGTGTCGCGTACGTGGCGCTGAAAAGCCCACCAAAGCGCAGTGGAAAGCGTCGGCCATCATTGGCGCCATGCTGCTGTTCGTGGGCAACGGGGCCGTGTCGTGGGCCAGCCAGCGCGTCTCGTCGGGGCTCACCTCGGTGCTCGTGGCGACCGTGCCGCTCTGGCTCGTGTTGTGCGAGCTCTGGCAGGGGATCCGCCCCGACGTGGTGAAGGTGGTCGGTGTACTGATCGGATTGGGCGGCGTGGCCATGCTCGTGATGCCGACCGGCGGCGCCACGGCCACCGTCGATCCGCTCGGCGCCGTCGTGCTGGCGATCGGCTCCCTCTCGTGGACCATCGGCTCGCTCTATTCGCGGTCGGCGCGTCAGGCGCCGTCACCGGCGTTAGCCATTGCCATGCAAATGCTCGTGGGCGGCTCGCTCCTGCTGCTGTTGTCGCTGGCCGTGGGCGAGTGGTCCACGATGCCGCACGTATCGCTGCGCTCGGCCGCTTCGCTGCTGTATCTGATCGTGTTCGGCTCCCTGATCGGATTCAGCACGTACATGTGGCTGCTGCGCGTGGCGAGCCCGGCCGCCGTAGGGACGTACGCCTACGTGAATCCGGCGGTGGCGGTGTTGCTGGGTGTTGTGCTTGGTGGCGAGCGGCTGCCGGCGCAGGCGGTCGCCGCGATGTCGGTGATCATCGGCGGTGTCGCGATGGTCAGCCTGGCGGGTGGACGCGCGCAACGCCTGATCATGGCGCTCCGGCGTTCGCGCTGAATCCTGCGGACCGCGCGTGGCGTACGGGATGGGGCACCCATGATGATGTACCCATTGCCCCGGAGCCGCCTGTGCGTACCCACGTCAAAGTCGTCGGTCTCGTCAATCTGCTGTACAGTGCGCTCGGGCTGCTTGGTGCGGCCGGCGTCCTGATCGGTGGCATCTTCGGTTCGCTGGCCACGCTCAATCCGGTGGTGTGGATCGTCGGCACCGTGACCAGTGCGCTGATCGCCGTCGTGATCGGCGCCGTCAGTCTCTTCGGCCTCATCGCCGGCTTCGCGCTGCTCAACTACCAGCCGTGGGCCCGTGTCGTGCTCCTGTTTGTGTCAGCGCTGCGGCTGTTCCGGTGGCCGTGGGGGACCGCCTTTGGCGGCTACTCGCTGTGGGTGCTGACGCATGATGACACCCGCCGTCTGTTCCACGTGGGCGTGTAAGGCGCGCTGGGCGCACGGTGGCCGTCGTTGGCGCGGCTTCCGGGACGCGCCAACAACTCCGGTATTCCGATCAGGGGGTAACGGCGGTCCCGCGCGAAACGCTCAGCGTGTACGTGAATACGGGCTGAATCCAGGCACCCGTAAAGTTGGCGTTCTGGAAGCCCCCCGAGCCGACCTCGAGGAAGTAGTACGCGGTGGAGGGCGGGGTGATCGTCATCGTGCGGCCGCTGCCGGTGCTCAGGTCTTGCGCGGCCACTCCGGGGGTCCCCGATCGGAACGCCGTGAGTGATGACTGGGGCGCGAAGCCGGTGCCCGTAATGGTGTACTGCTGCCCGCCCAACAGACGCACGGGGTAGTAGTGCACCAGCAGCGGCTTGCCGATGGCGGCGGGGTAGGCACTAAACTGGATCTGTACTTCGCAACTGTTCGCGATCGCCATGGTGCCGCGCATGACCGTCCCTGGCATGAGCGCGATGTAGCTCTTGCCGTTGGAGCTTGTCACGCACTCGTGGGCCACCGTTTGTGTGGTGCCCCCCGTGCGCGTAAAGCTGTAGTTCCCGAGCTTGGTCGAGTCGCGCCCGCTTACGAACAGCTGCAGCGGGTCGCCGTTGCTGAGCAGCCGTAGCTCACTCGTGATGGTGGCATTCGAGAACCACACCGTCCCCACGGCGGGATCGGTGGTCGCCTCCTTGATCCCGAAGAGGCCGTCGAGCGGTCCGCTCCCGCGCAGGATGAGGACTTCGCCATTCGACGGGCGCAGGCTGTAGTAGTCCGACCGCCGCCCAGCCGAGGCGAAAAGGCAGTCCTCGCTGGAGATCTGCCCCGAGATGGTTCCCGTGCCACCGGCGAACGGAAGGCAGGGGTCACGCACCACACCATAGCTCGAGAACGACCGCGTTGCGGCGCGCACGGTGTTGGTGGCGCTGTCCACGACCACCGACTCGGTGAGTGGCACCCACTTCCCGTTCGTGAGACGCGCCACGCGGAGCGCTGCCTTGTCGGTGTAGGCAGGGAGCCTGGTGGTATCGTACTTGATCGCGATGGTCACCGGCTGCGCGAAGGTCGTCCCGCTGGGTCCGAAAAGATACGCCGGCCCCACGGTGTGCTCGGTGCGGAGCGTGTCAGGCTTCGGGGTGACCGTGATGGGCGTGCTCCCGGCCACGGCGCCGGCCGGCAATTGCAGGGTGACGGCACCGGCGGCCGCCGTCACGGTGCCCCCGCTGCTCCCCACGATCCCACCTGGGTTGACCTGCACGTTGGCGGTGCCGCTGATTGCGCCTGAGGTGGCGGTAATGGTGCTGGTCCCAGCGCCGACGGCGGTCACCAGCCCGGTCGTGGACACGGTCGTGATGGTCGTTGCCGACGAACTCCAGCTGATGGCGGCTGAGGCCACCTCGGCGCCGGCCGCCGTGAGCGCCCTCGCCGACAGCTGTACGGTGCCGCCGGGGAGCAGCGGCGTGGTGCTGGCAGCGGTCACCGATACCGTGGCCACTGCGGGAGGCGGGGGTGTGGGCGGCGTGGTGGTACCACCGTCGCCGCCGCCACCACAGGCTGTCAAACACAACAAAGCAACGAACGCGCGTAGCACGGGCTGTCTGGGAGCAGGCATCACGGCCCCTGAGAGGGTGGAGGGATTGGCACAATGCATTGGCTCACGGAGCTCGAGCCGCTTAGCCGAACCACTGCGACGATAAAGCACGTGTTGCGAGGGTGGCAAGACCGTGGCCGTTGCGTGGTGGGACGTCGGCGCCCGTCACCCGCGGGAGAGGGTCCAGAAACCTGCGCCACCCTTCCCGCACACCGAGGCAGTGTCTGGCATATTCGAGGGGTCTTCCCGAGGCGGCGCACCCGACGCGGCCCACCCCGAATGTCCTCTCAGCGATTATCCCCGTATGGACCGCAACGCCCCGTGCCCCTGTGGCTCCGGCCGCAAATTCAAGAAGTGCCACGGCGGCGCCGTGCCCCCCGAGGCGGCCACCCTCCCGCACGCCGTGCGCGCCAGCGTGCTGCGCGCCGAGGCGGTGATGCAGCGCTCCCAGCGCATCACGCAGGAGATCGTGGACTGGGCCGACCGTCGGCTCACCCCCGAGTGGATGAACACGGCCTACGACGCGTGGGGGCTCGGCGCGCACGACGAGCTCCCCGCCGAAGAGGGCGATCTGTTCACCACGTGGGCGGTGTACCACTTTGCCGCGCGCGACGCCGACGGCCCCGTGGCCGCCCAGTGGCTGGCCGCGCAGCAGGCCCGCCACGGCGCGCGCACCGACGCCGATACCGTGGCACTGGTCCACGCGCAGCGCGCCGGCATCCTCGGCGTGTGGGAGGTGGTCGATGCTGAACCGGGCGTCGGTGTGTCGGTGCGCAATCGACTCCCGCTCGCTGCGGACCTCTCCCCGGACGACCGCGAACCGTACGTGTACGAAAGCGACGCCAGCCACGATCTCGCCCCCGGCCGCTGCGTGCTCGCGTATCTCCTCCATCTCGACGACGTGCACGTGTTCGGCGGGCTGCACGATGTGCCGCTCGAACGGCCTGAACTGGACGAGGTGCTCAGCGCGGTCGCGGTGGGCGACACCGTGTTGAGGGTGCGCGCGCACTGGTCTAAGGAGGTGGCACACTATTTCGACCGGCTCGACGCCGAAGAGCCGGCGGATGGCGAGGAATTTCTGGCGGAGGAGCCGTCGTGAGCGGGAGCGCCTGACCTGCACGCTCGTCGGCGTCCACCCGCTGGCGAGCGGGTGGTGCGTGCGGTAGCGTGCACCCCGTGACCGCCGCGCCTTCCGATCTCCGCACGCCACCACGCGTTGTCCTGCCACTGCTCACGCCGTCGCAGCGCGCCGCCCTGGAGGCGCTCATCCCCTGCGTCCTCGAGGGCGCGCCCCGTGGGGCCGACGTGGCCGCCGGCTCGCGCGCCGACTTTGTGGCGCGGTGCGACGCGCGGCTGGAGGGGCTGCCGCCGCACCGCCGCGCCCAGCTGGGGCTGGCGCTCGATGTGCTCGCGGGACGTATCGCGGTGGCGCTGGCCACCGGTGTGCCCCGTCGCTTTGCGTCGCTCACCCTCGCGCAGCAGCGCCGGTGCTTTGGCCGCTGGCTCGACTCGCCGCTGGCCCCGCTGCGCTCGGCATCGCACTCCGTGCGGCGCCTGATGCTGGCCGTGCACTACGCCCAGCCCGAGGTGGCTGAGGCGGTCGGTTATGCCGGCCCGCTGCAGTCGCGCACCCCGCGCGTGCCGTGGGAGGGCCCCCTGCCGGCGGCTGAGCCCGGCTCGCCCCCGGTGGTGGAACCGGTGGCCCGCGGCCCCGTCGTGCTGCCCACGGTCATTGCCCCCGATCCGCTGCCGCGGGGGGTGGTACCGGCGGTGGCCATGCGCGACGACCTGCACAGCACCGCGGACGTGGTCGTGATCGGCACCGGCGCCGGCGGTGCGGTGACCGCGGCGCGGCTGGCGGAGGCGGGATTCCGCGTGGTCGTGCTCGAGTCGGGGGCGTATCGCTCGCGCGCGGATTTCAACGAGCGTGAGGCGGAGCTCACCGATCAGCTGTACGCGGATGGCGCGCTGCGCACGACCGACGACGCCTCGGTGGCGCTGGTGCAGGGGAACACCGTGGGCGGGTCGACCACGGTGAATTGGATGATCATGC
>JARIEV010000199.1 GCA_031127225.1 Gemmatimonadota bacterium
GCAGTATCGCCGTGCCCCGGACCACGCCGCATCGTCACGGCGAGCGCCCCGCCCAGTACCAGTACCGCCATCATCCCGCCCTCAGGCCCCCACGCGCCGCCCGTGAGCCACTCCCCGCCCTGCACCACCGCGCGATACCCCGGCGTGGCAAACGGCAACCCACTCACCGGCATGTGCAGCACGGCGGCCATCACCCAGTTCCACGCCAGATGCGCACTCCAGGCCGCTGGCAAACTCGCGGTACGCTCACGGAGCACACAGAGGCACCAGCCCGCCAGCACCACCACCATCGTGGTGCGCACGTTCGCCCCCGGGTTGAGCAGATGCACCGCCCCGAACGCCACGCTCGAGCTCCAGCGGGCAATCGCGCGCCCACCCGCCTCGTGCGCCACCGCGTAGAGATAGCCGCGGAACACCAACTCCTCCCACAACGCCGCCGGCCCGAGCAGCAGGAACAGCCGCAACGCCGTGCCACTCCAACTGTCGGGGACGAACATCGCCCCGTCCATCATCCCGCGCGGCGTGGCCTCGAGACGCAGCGCGCCCACGGCCGCCAGCAACGCGGCGGTGGCTAGAATCGCCGCCGCCCCGATGGCCGCGCCACGTGCAACCCAGCGCCAGTGCCACGCGCCGTCGCCGAGCGCCATCACCGACCACGGAACGTCATCGACGAACCGCAGCGAGACGGCGCAGGCAGCGGTGACCCCGATCAGCGAGGCCCACGGGTACGCCGGCACCGGCTCGCCGATAGCGCGCGAGAGGAGACCCGCGAGCGGCCCGAGGATCGACTCCGCGATCCCCTGGGCGAGCACCCACGCGACCCCGAAACTGAGGAGTCGCCAGGGCACCCGCAGCGCACGATTCACAGCAGTCCGGTCAGCTGACGCGTTCGACGGAGAGCGCCACCGCATCGCCACCGCCCAGACACAGCGTCGCGATTCCGGTTTTCGCTCCCCGATCGGCGAGGGCGTGCAACAGCGTCACGAGCACGCGCGTGCCACTGGCGCCGATCGGATGCCCGAGGGCGATCGCCCCGCCGTGCACGTTCACGCGCGCGTCGTCCCAGCCCAGCCCGAGGCCGTCGGCCAGCGCCTGCGAGGCGAACGCTTCGTTGGCTTCGATGAGGTCGTAGTCGGCAATCGTGGTGCCGGCCTTTGCCATGAGGTTCTTCACCGCGGTGATCGGCGCGAAAAACAGATCCTGCGGATTGCCGGCGCCCGTGGCATACGCGGTAATCCGCGCGAGAATCGTGAGGCCGTGCTCGCGCGCGTACGCCTCGGAGGTGACCACCACGGCCGCGGCGCCATCGTTGAGCGATGACGCGTTGCCGGCGGTGACGCTGAGCGTGCTATTGTCGCCCTTGCCCGGGAACGCCGGGCGCAATCCCGCCAGCGAGGCCGCGGTGGTATCGGCGCGCGGGCCTTCGTCCTGCGTTATGATCGTGGGCCCCTTCCGGCCGGGGATTTCCACAGGCACGATCTCGGCGTCGAACTTGCCACCCTGTTGCGCCGCCACCGCCTTGGCATGCGAGGCCGCCGCAAAGGCGTCCTGCTGCTCGCGCGAGACACCGGCCTTCGTGGCCGTGTATTCGGCGTGCGCGCCCATGTGCACGTTGCAGGTGGGGCACCAGAGTCCGTCGCGGATCATGCCGTCCACCATGGTCTGGTCGCCGATCTTCACGCCACCGCGCATCCCGAACACGTAGTGCGGCGCGTTGCTCATGCTTTCCTGCCCGCCGGCGACGACCACCTGCGCGTCGCCCGCCTTGATGGCCTGCGCGGCCAGCATCACGGCCTTGAGCCCCGACCCGCACACTTTGTTGATGGTCACGGCCGATGCGGACGCGGGCACGCCCGCCTTGAGCATGGCCTGACGGCCGGGCGCCTGTCCGGTGCCGCCCTGCAACACGTGGCCCATGATCACTTCCTGGACCGCGTCGGGGGCGACGCCGCTGCGCTGCAGTGCGGCACGGATCGCGATGGCGCCGAGCTCCGGCGCAGACAGGGGCGCGAGGCCCCCGAGATACCGCCCGATCGGCGTGCGCGCGGCACCCACGATGACAGGCTGGCGGGAAAGGTCGGTCATGGAGGACAGGGAGTGGCGGGAACCGTCAGGATCAACACCGGAAAATAACCGATTGGCGAGCGAAATCGGCGAAATCCGGCGCCCGCACGGCCCCCGATTTCACCGCTCGCCGCTTGTCCCTGCCTAGCGGCTGATCATCCCTTGAATCTGCTGCACGGCGTACTCCACGGTGCGGTGGAACAGGCGCTTGCCGAGCTCCAGGGTGGCCGACGGCTCGCGCGCGGAATTTGCGACCGACGGGCGGCGCCCGTGTCAGCCGGTCGGGACGGGTGGTCCCTGCAGCCGCCTCTGCGCGGGAGGGGCCGGCGCCGGAGCGCAGCGACAGGCGCGCGGCCATCCGCGCGCAGGAAGCGGCGAAAGGGATCCACCCGGGCCGGCCGAGCGTCGCCCCCGCACCAACAGCGCGCGATCAGTCGTCGAAGCCGACCACCAGGTTCATGCCGGCCTGATGCGCCCGCTGCACGGCCGTGCCCGTCGCGGCCAGCAGCCCGTCCACGCTGGTCACGGCGTCGGTCACTTCCGCCACGCCCACGGACAACGTGCAGCGCACCCCCTGCACCTCGCCGCTGAACACGTGGCGCTGCATGCGCTCACGGATACGCTCGGCGAGCACCAGACCGCCCGAGAGCTCCGTGCTGGGCAGCAGCACGGCGAACGCCTCGCCGCCCACCCGCCCGACCACGTCGGTGGTGCGGGACTCCTGCCGGCAGAGCCACGCGATGGCGCGCAGCCACTCATTGCCGAACGCTTCCCCGTGCTGCTCCACGATGGTACGGAAATGGTCGGGATCGACCAGCAGCATCGTGAGCGGCTGCCCGTAGCGGCGGGCACGCGCCGCTTCCGACGTGGCCACATCGAAAAAGGCGCGACGCGCCGAGACACCGGTGAGGTAATCCGTGGTGCTGGACGTGTCATCCCGCAGCCGCTCTTCAAGGCGACGGCGCTCGGACACGTCGTGCGATACCACGGAAAAACCGATCGCCGCACCGTCGGTGTCACGCAGCGCGGTGATGACGGTGCTCGCCCAGAACAGCGAACCGTCCTGCCGTTGGCGATGCCCCTCTTCCTCGCACCAGCCATTGCGGGCAGCCAGCGCGAGGGTATCGCGGAGGTAGGCCTCCCCGCCGTGGTCCGGCGGCAGCAACTGCGCCAGCGGCTGGCCGACAATGGCCGCTGACGGCCACTGATGTACCCGCTCCGCCGCGTCGCTCCACGAGTCGATCACGCCCTCAGGGGTGACGGTGTACATCGCGTAGTCGCGGACCGCGCTCTCAACCGCCCGCAGGCGCTGATCCGCCCGCGACAGCTGGCCACGGGCGCTGGCCAGGGCGCCGGCGTCGTTCACCACCGCCACGATGCGCCCCGGGGCCACTTTGACCAGCGAGAGATGCACCCCGAGTTGCTCCCCCGGGGCCAGCAGCTCCAGGCTCTCGACGATCACCCCACGGCTGGCATCGAAGCCACGCACGCGCGCCGCGAGCTCGGGGGCCACGGCACCGAGCGCCACAAACAGGTCGTCCAGCGACCCCGCCAGCGTGAACGGCGTGAGCAGACGGCGGGCCGCCAGATTGGCGACTTCGACCCGCCCCTCTTCATCTACCTCCACGAGGCCGACCGGCGCCAGCACGAACAGGTCGAGCAGCGCCTCCGGCGTCACGTGGTCGCCTCCGCCTGCGGCGAGGCCCCAACGGCGGCATCCCCCGCAGCGGCCAGCACGTCGGCCGGAATGGCCAGCGTGCGGTCGGCGATTTCCCGCTGCACGCGCGCGATGAACGCATCGGCCGACATGATGTCCTGCTTCTTGCCCGCCCCGCGCGAGCGCAACGCGACGGTGTTCTCCTCAGCCTCGCGGCGGCCGATCACGCACATGTACGGCACCTTGTTCACTTCGCCGTCACGCACGCGATAGTTGAGCGTTTCGTTACGGGCGTCGAGCGTGGCGCGGATCCCGGCCGCCTTCATGCGGGCCACCAGCGCTTCCGCGTGCTCGTTGTAATCGATCGCGATGGGGATCACGCGCACCTGCTCCGGCGACAGCCACACCGGGAACACCCCGGCGAAGTGCTCGATCAGGATGGCAATGAACCGCTCGAACGATCCGCTCACCGCGCGGTGGATCACCACCGGCCGGTGCGGCGCGTTGTCATCGCCGGTGTACGTGAGGTCGAAGCGCTCGGGGGCGTTGTAGTCGAGCTGAATCGTGCCCAGCTGCCACGCGCGGCCGATGCTGTCCATGACGTCGAAGTCGATCTTCGGGCCGTAGAACGCACCGTCCCCTTCCTTCATCTCGTACGGCCGGCCCGTGCTGTCGAGCGCGGCGCGCAAAGCGGCCTCGGCGCGGTCCCACAGCTCATCGGATCCGATGCGCTGTTCGGGACGCGTGGCGAACTTGAGCTTGGCGGTAAGGCCGAACGTGTCGTAGTAACTCAGGATGAAGTCCATCAGGAACTTCACTTCGTCGGCGATCTGATCTTCACGCAGGTACACGTGACAGTCGTCCTGCGCGAACTGGCGCACGCGCGTGAGCCCCGACAGCGCGCCCGAGAGCTCGTTGCGGTGCAGCACGTCAAACGTGACGTAGCGCATGGGCAGATCGCGATACGAGTGCTTGCTGGACGCGAAGTACAGATGGTGCGACGGGCAGTTCATGGGCTTGAGCGACATGTCGTGCTCCCCCGTCTCGTTGTCGAGCACGAGGAACATGTTCTCCTTGTACTTGCCCCAGTGCCCCGACTGCTCCCACAACGCCTTGTTGTACAGCAGCGGCGTCTTGATTTCCTTGAACGCCTCCTGCTGGCGCTCGCGCACGAACGCCTCGAGCGTGTTGTACAGCGTGGTGCCCTTGGGCGTCCAGAACACGGCGCCGGGTGCCACGGAGAACAGCTGGAACAGGTCGAGCGCCTTGCCGAGCACGCGATGGTCGCGCTTCTTGGCCTCCTCGAGATTGTGCAGGTGCTGCTCGATGTCATCCTTCTTGAAAAACGCCGTGGCGTAGATGCGCTGCAGCATCTGCCGCTTCACGTCGCCGCGCCAGTACGCGCCGGCGGTGGTGAGCAGCTTGAAATGCTTGAGATACGACGTGTCGGGCACGTGCGGGCCGCGGCACAGGTCGATGAACGGGCCGTCGGTGTACGTGCTGATGACTTCGTCGCTGCCCTCGAAATCGTCGAGGCGCTCGAGCTTGAGCGGATCATCGGCGAAGCGCACCCGCGCCTCGCTGAGCGACACCTCTTCGCGCAGGAACGGATACTTCTCCGCCACCACCTTCTTCATCTCAGTTTCAAACGCGGCGAGATCTTCGGGGGTGAACGGCTTCTCGACCTCGAAGTCGTAGTAGAAACCGTCCTCGATGGCGGGTCCGAAGCCGATCTTCGCATCAGGGCGCAGGCGGCGCACCGCCGTGGCCAGGATGTGCGCGCCGGAGTGCCGCAGGACCGCCAGCGCCCGGGGATCCTTTTCGGTGATCACGACGAAGGAACCCGAGGCCCGCAGAGGGGTCATGAGATCCACCACCTCACCGTCCACCGCCACCGCGAGCGACGCCTGCAGCAGGCGCGCGCCGATCGAACCGACCACATCGCGCGCCATCGTACCGGGCGGCACCTCGCGGGTGGAGCCGTCGGGGAGAGTCAGGACGATGTGCGCTGGAGCAGCAGCGTCAGCAACAGTGTGCGAACCGTCGGTCATCAGGTGCAAGCGGAAGGGGGAGGCATCCTCGCTGAGCGAGGACGCGCATGGTATCCTAGCTCAAGGAGTAACGCCACGAGGCGCGATCCCCGCCGTGATGACGGGATCCGGGGTTGGCGCTGGACACGG
>JARIEV010000019.1 GCA_031127225.1 Gemmatimonadota bacterium
GGTCATCACAACCGGAGCCTCGTGGAGCACTTCCCGCTCCCCGTCGCCGGTTCGGTTCTCACCATAAAAAGTGAGCAGGAGCAGACGCATCATGTACACCGCCGTGAGCAGGGCCGTCACCACACCGATGCCGTACGCCGCATACAGCACGGCGCTGCCGGGAATGCCCAGCAACGAGGCCTCCGCCAGTGGGCTCCCGTGAGCGCGGGCGAAGACGGATGCCAGGATCTCGTCCTTGGAAAAGAAACCAGCCAGCGGGGGTACTCCGGCGATGGCGAGGGTGGCTACCGTCATGGACGCGGCGGTGGCGGGCATGTACTTGGCCAGCCCACCCATATTGCGGAGGTCCTGGGGATCGCTCCCGCCGTGTGTGTGGTGGTACGCTTGATGCATCGCGTGAATCACCGAGCCCGCCCCGAGGAAGAGCAGCGCCTTGAAAAAGGCGTGTGTGACCAGATGGAAGACACCGGCGGTGTAGGCGCCGCTGCCGACGGCGACGAACATGTAGCCGAGCTGCGAGACGGTGGAATACGCCAGCACCTTCTTGATGTCCCACTGTCGCAACGCGACGGTGGCGGCAAACAACGCGGTCAGGGCGCCGATGGCGGTGACGACCAGCGATGCCTCCGGAGCGCCGGAGAAGATCGGTGCCGCGCGCGCCACGAGGTACACGCCCGCCGTCACCATGGTCGCGGCGTGGATGAGGGCAGACACCGGCGTCGGGCCGGCCATCGCGTCAGGCAACCAGATGTACAGTGGCAGCTGCGCGCTCTTGCCCGCGCAGCCCACAAAGAGAAACAGCGCGATGGCGAGCACCACGGGTGTGCCGGCCAGCGCACTGAGCGCTGCATGCGCGCCGAGATAGTCGAGCTTCTGCGTTGTCACCCAGATCAGGAACATGGCAACGAGGAATCCGAAATCGCCGACGCGGTTCACAATGAACGCCTTGCGGCCCGCATCGACATTCGCCCGGTCGCTGAACCAGAAGCCGATCAGGAGATACGAGGCCAATCCAACCCCTTCCCAACCGACGAACATGACGGGGTAGCTGCCGCCCAGCACGAGAATCAGCATGAACGCGACGAACAGGTTGAGATACGCGAAGTAGCGCGCGTAGCTCGCGTCGTCACGCATGTAGCCGACGGAGAAGACGTGAATAAGCGAACCGATTCCGGTGATGACCAGCGTCATGAGAATCGACAGCTGGTCCAGCTGCAGATTCCAGTTGACCACCAGATTGCCGACCGGCATCCACTGGCCGAAACTGACGATGTGGCGCGCCAGTTCGGGCGCGCGTTGCATGTCGATGAACAGCGCGAGCGCCACGCCGAACGCCGCCACGATTACACCCGGCCCGACGATCGTGACCACCGGATGACGGGCGGTGGAGCGATGCCCGTCGCGACCGCCGCGCAACGCGACGGCACCGTTGGCGAGAAAGCCGATCACCGGCAGCAGGAGCAGCAGACTGAGCAGGGTCGGGATCATCCGCGGAGCGTCCGGAGGGATGACAGATCGACGGTGCCGAAGTGGCGGAACACCGAGATCAGAATCGCGAGCCCTACAGCCGCCTCGGCCGCTGCAATGGTCATCACCATGATGACGAACACGTGACCGGTGACGCCGTGCAGCTTGGCCAGCGCGACGAAGCTCAGATTCACGGCGTTGAGCATGAGCTCGGCGCACATGAACAGGATGATCGCGTTGCGTCGGGTGAGCACGCCGACCACGCCGATCACAAACAGGATCGCGGAGACGATCAGGGCTTCGGCGATCATGCGCGCACCCGCTTCTTCGCGAGGAGAACGGCGCCCACCACCGCGACAAGGAGCACGAGACTGGTCAACTCGAAGGCCACGAGATAGTCAGTGAAAAGCGAAGCGGCGACGGCTTCAACCACGTTGTCGGTCGCCGGCGCCAGCTCGACGCGCGGATACCGCTGCCGCTGCACGACCAGCAGGTTGGCCAGTAGCGCCAACCCTACCAGGCCGGCGCCCAGCCGCGCCCCGAGAGAGCGCAGATCGGAGACGCCCCCCCGGCCGAGGTTGAGCAACATGACCACGAAGACGAACACGACCATGATGGCACCGGCATACACCAGCACCTGAATCACCCCGACGAAGGGCGCATCCAGCATGACGTAGAGGCCAGCCAGCGCGAACATCACGTTGACCAGCCAGAGGGCAGCCGGCACCGGATTCGTCCGGGTCACGAAGAGCAGCGCTGACGCGATCGCGAGCAGCGAAAACAGATAAAACTGAAACTCGTAGAAGCCGTTCATTCGCCCTTCGGGTCGGCGGGGTCCCAGAGTTCGCTCACCGGATGGGTCTGCGCCATGAGACGCTCCAGGTCGTACACGAACGAGGCACGATCAAATTCCGCATTCTCGTAATGCCGACCCAGATGAATGGCTTCCTCCGGGCAGACCTCCTGACAGAAGCCGCAGAAGATGCAGCGGAACTCGTCGATCTCGAAGACCAACGGATAACGGTTTCCCTGCTCGTCCTCTCCCGGCGTGAGCTTGATGCAGTTGGCCGGGCAGACCGTCGGACACAACCCGCACGCCACGCACTTCGCCTTGCCATCTTCGGTCGTGAGCATCCGGTGGGTGCCCCGCCAACGAGGCGACAGATCCCACTTCGTTTCCGGGTACTGCATGGTGACCTTGTGCGGGTCCACAAGGTGCTTCAGCGTCGTGGCCATGCCCTTGAGCGTTGCGCGCACGTAACTCACGCGCTCCAACGGGCGGTGCATGACCTTTACTCCGATGGCCATCAGTCGCCTCCCTCGGCGAGACTCGGAATCGAGATCGGTGCGGTGGTCAGCGGTGTGACCACGTGAGGGGCGCGCTGCGACGCCAACTGGCGGCGGGACAGGTCGAGTCCTCGCGCCCGAAGCCGCTCCAAATCGGTCGGCCCGACACGCGCGCTACTGGGGCTGATCAACTTGCCGCGATCGAGCCACGCCAGCAGCACGGCGATGAGGACGACGTTCATCGCCAGCAGCGAGAGCGAGAACAGCGGGCCCCGGGCAACACCGAGGGCATCGAGTCCCAGCGTGGCGGCCGCAATGATCACGATGTACGCCAGCGCGATCGGCAGCATGACGCTCCAGCCCAACGACATCAGCTGATCGTACCGAAAGCGCGGCACCGTCCAGCGCACCCACATAAAGACGAACAGGAAGAAGCCGGTTTTTGCCGCAAACATCCCGAGCGTCAACATCGTCTTGAGCAGCGTGTGCGGTCCGACGTTGTCCCATTGCGTGAACGGAATGTCCCAGCCGCCGAAAAACAGCGTGGCCGTGAGACCGCTCACTGTGGCCATGTTGGCATACTCGGCGATGAAGAACATCGAGAACTTCATGCCGCTGTATTCGGTGTGATACCCGGCCACCAGTTCCGATTCCGCTTCCGGCAAGTCGAACGGCAGGCGATTCGTCTCGGCAAACGCCGCCACGAGGAACGTGAACCACGCGACGGTCAGGGAGAGCACGTTCCAGCCCATGTGCGACTGCTGCTGGACGATGCTGGTGAGCGACACGTTCCCCGCGAGCAGGATCACGGGGATGGTGGACATGCCCATGGCGATCTCGTACGAGATCATCTGCGCGCTGGAGCGAAGCCCACCAAGCAGGGCGTACTTGTTGTTGGAGGACCACCCGGCCAGCACGATGCCGTACACCCCCAGCGAGGAGATCGCGAGGGTGAAGAGAAACCCGACCGGCAGCGGTGCGATCGACATGTCGATCAGCCCCCACGGTGTCGGCAGTGATGACGCGAGCGGGAGCACCGCCCACGTGAGCATCGCGGGGATGAACGCCAAGGCCGGTGCAAGAAGGAACAACCATCGGTCGGCATGCGCCGGATCGGTCTCTTCCTTCATGAAATTCTTGATGCCGTCGGCGACCGGCTGCAGGATGCCACCGGGGCCGGCGCGATTGGGGCCACGGCGGTCCTGAATCCACGCGGCGAGCTTGCGTTCGGCGAGCGTCAACAGAGCGACCCCCACCATGTACACCCCGAAGACGACGACAATCTTGACACAGCTGGCGAGAACATAGGTGCCAATCGCCGTGGGCGGCTGCTGGGGATCAGCCCGCGGAAACCAACGTGCCAGTTCGATCAGGGGCGCGACGAACGGCGCGATCATGCGCTCACCCCGCTCGCGAGTACCGGTGCCGTGACCGCGCCCGGCAGGCCACGCAGTCCGAGCGCCTCGTAGTCCAGCCCGGCAAACGCCGCGTGAGTGGACGCCAGCGCCGCGAAGACATCGGCCGGCGTGAAGAACCGAGCGTCGCCCCCGACGGCCGCCAGCAGGTCGGCGAGCACGTACCAAGTGGGACGCGCCACCCCGGGCGCCGCCTTTGCCTGCAGGAAGCGCTGGACACGTCCGCGCAGATTGGTCAGGGTGCCTTCCTCCTCAACGACGTTCGTGGTGGGCAGGACGACGCCCGCCCGCGCCTCAAGCGCGGCAGGGAGGGCCGTACCGATGAACACGATCTGCGAGGCACGATCGAGGTCGGCTGCATGAACCCCGTCAAGCGCATCGCCCACCACGAGGAGCGCATCGCCGTCCTGCACCACATTGCCAAGCGCCGCGACCTCGGCAAAACCGAGGTGGCGCGCCCCGGTGGCGTTGGCCGCACGTTCGGCGCGCAACGCCAGGTCGGGGGCGCCGGGCAGCGCGACCTCCTCGCCACGCACCAGGCGGAACACCCCGGCGCCAGTGGTGGCCGCCAGCAGGCGTTCCAGCAGGAACAACGCTTCGTTCGAGAGATTCGGCGACGCGAGCACCACGACGCGCTGGCCAGCCAAGGCGCGGGCGGCGACGCCCACGGCATCGTCCCACTCGGCGACCGTCAGTCCGTTCCCGCGCCGTACCAGCGGCTGATCAAGCCGATCGCGCCGATTGAACTCACGATAGCCCTGCCGGCCGACATCGCACACGTAATACTGATTGACCTGATCGTTGGCCCGTGGCTTGAGGCGCACCACCACATTGTCGCGGGTCTCGACGACGGCGTTACATCCCTGACTGCAGCCAGTGCACACGGTTGGCGCGCGATCGAGCTCCCACGCGCGCGCCCGGTTCAGAAAATCTTTCGAGAGCAGCGCACCGACCGGGCACAGATCGACGACGTTGCCGGCCCACGGGTTCGTGAGATCATGGCCGTCGGCCTTGCCGATGAACGCGCGATCGCCCCGTTCGGAGACGTTGAGCACCGGCTCCTGCGCCACGTCAGACATAAACCGCACGCACCGGGTGCAGAGGATGCAGCGGTTCTGCACATAGAGCACGTCGCCGCCGAAATCCTCGACGGGATTGAACCGCTTCGGCTCGCGGTAGCGCGAATCCGCACGGCCTTCCGCAAACGTATAATCCTGCAGTTCGCACTCACCGGCCTGATCGCAGATCGGGCAGTCGAGCGGATGATTAATGAGCAGGAACTCGAGTACGCCTTTGCGGGCTTCGAGCGCCTTCGGCGAATGCACGTGCACCACCTGCCCTTCGCCGACCGTCGTCGCGCAGGCCGGCGCCAGCTTGGGGAACTTCTCCACCTCGACCAGGCACATGCGGCAGACGCCCGCCACCGGCAACCCGGGGTGATAGCAGTAGTGCGGAATCAGCACGCCGGCCGTCTTGGCCGCTTCCAGGATCGACAGGCCGTCGGGCACCGTCAC
Source organism: Gemmatimonadota bacterium (assembly GCA_031127225.1). Lineage (GTDB taxonomy): Bacteria > Gemmatimonadota > Gemmatimonadetes > Gemmatimonadales > Gemmatimonadaceae > Gemmatimonas. Next base: position 5,684 of record JARIEV010000019.1, read on the forward strand.
CGGGCGTCCTTCGATCGTGAGCGAGACCATCTTCACGTCAGCCATCAGCGCCTCACGCCGCGGAGGCGCGGAGCGCCCCCGGAACGGTGACCATCGACTTGTTCTGTGCGATCTTCGCCTCAAATTCGTGACGGAATTTCTTGAGACCCGACATCACGGGCGTCGCGCACGAGTCGCTCAACACACAGATCGTCTTGCCAGTCATGCCGTCGGCAATGGCAACGAGTGTGTCGAGATCCTCGGCCGTCCCCTGCCCGTCGCGGATGCGCTCCATGATGCGCGTGATCCACGCCGTCCCCTCGCGACACTGGCTGCACTGCGCGCAGCTCTCATGGGCATAGAAGCGCGTGAGACGCGCGATCTGGCGCACCATATCCTGTCGGTCATCGAAGACGATCACGCCGCCCGAACCCAGCATCGTGCCGGATGCGACGAACCCTTCGTAGTCCATGATGGCGCCTTCCGCTTCCTCACGCGTGAGGATCGGCACTGAGGACCCACCGGGGATCACGGCTTTGATCTCGCGGCCGGCCAGCGGTCCGCCGCACAGATCGTACAGGAAGTCCTTAAACGGAAAACCCAGCGCGACTTCGTAGTTTCCCGGTCGGCTGATGTTGCCGCAGACCGAGAAGAGCTTCGTTCCGATGCTCTTCGGATTGTCCGGACGACCGTACTGCTTGTACCACTCAGCGCCGTGCTTGATGATGTACGGCACCGTCGTGAGCGTCTCGACGTTGTTGATCGTCGTCGGCTTACCGAACAAACCGGCAACCGCGGGGAACGGTGGCTTGATCCGCGGGTTGCCACGGCGGCCCTCCAGCGAATTCATCAGCGCTGTTTCCTCGCCGCAGATGTAGGCGCCAGCGCCGCGATGCACGTGCACATCGACGTGTTTGCCGGAGCCCATGGCATTCGGTCCGAGAATGCCAGCCGCGTACGCCTCCTCGACGGCCGCGCACACCCGTGCGTACGGCTCCGTGAACTCACCGCGGATGTAGATGTACGCCGTCTGGGCATAGATCGCGTGCGCGGCCAGCGCCACGCCTTCCACCAACCCGTGCGGAGTCCAGCGCATGATCTCACGATCCTTGAACGTCCCCGGCTCAGACTCGTCCGCGTTGCAGCAGAGATAATGCGTCTTCCCGTCGGGCTTCATGAACGACCACTTCATGCCCGTGGGAAACCCCGCACCGCCACGACCGCGCAGCCCGGAATCCTTGACGGTGGTCTGCAGCTCCTGCGGATCGGTGTTGAGCGCCTTTTCGAGCGCCTCGTAGCCGCCGCGGGCACGCCAGCCGCCGAGCGTGCGCGCTTCGGAGTCGCCGAAGTACTTCGAGAGAATCGGCGTCTCGCGTGCATGAGACGGATGCGGATACCCCATTACTTCAGCTCCGAGAGAACCCGGGGCACCGACTCCGGTGTCACGGATTCCACAAAATCGTTGTTGATCATGATCGGCGTGGCAAACCCGCAGGCACCGAGGCACTCGACTTCGACCACGGTGAAGCGGCCATCCGCACTGGTCAGACCGAGGTCACCACAGCCGGTATGCTCGAGCAGCGACTTTACGACGTCCTCGGCGCCACACACGTTGCACGGCGTCGTGGTGCAGACTTGAATGAAGTGGCGGCCGACCGGATGCTGGTGGTACATGGTGTAGAAGCTGACTACGCCTTTCACATACGCCGGTGTGATCGCCAGCAGACCGGCAACCTCTTCGATGCCGCCATCGCTGACCCACCCACGGGCGTCCTGCAACATCCATAGCGCAGGCAGCAACGCCGCCTGCTTGGTGGGATAGCGCGCGAGGATGCGGTCGAGCGCGTCCCGCGCGTCGCCGACAAAGACGGGCACATGCGGCTCGTGGTGGTGCGTGCCGTGCGGCGGGGCGGCAACGAGTGCGCCGCCGGACGCAGAGGGGCCGTGGCTCACCGGTCGATCTCTCCCATCACGATGTCGATGCTGGCGTTGATCGCGATCACGTCCGAGAGAAGGTGTCCTTCGACCATTTTCGGAATGGCCGACAGGTTCACGAACGACGGCGGACGGATGCGCCAGCGCACGGGCTTCGCGCTGCCGTCGCTGACCATGTAGTAACCCTTCTCTCCCTTGGGACTTTCCACGGGCACGTAGCACTCGCCGATCGGCGGACGCGGCCCTTCCATCACGAGCTTGAAATGATGGATCATGGATTCCATCTCGCTCGTGGCTTTGTGCTTGGGTGGCAGGATGAGCCGCGGATCGTCGATGTTCACGGGACCGCCCGGCAACCGCTGCAGCGCCTGTTCGAGAATACGCACGCTCTGGCGCATCTCCTCGACGCGGACCAAAAAGCGGTCGTACACATCACCGGCGGTGCCGACCGGCACGTCGAAATCGTAGGTCTCGTAGTCGAGATACGGGAAATCCTTGCGCACGTCATAGGCCACGCCGGAGGCCCGAAGCATGGGACCCGACAACCCGGCGTTCACCGCCTCCTGCGCACTCAGCGCGCCCAGGCCGACGGTACGCCCCGCCCAGATGGCGTTGGTTTCAAGCATCCGCACCGACTCGTCGAGCGTCTTCGGAAAGCCGCGCAGAAACGCCCTGAGCCCATCCACCCATCCATCGGGAATGTCCGCCGCCATGCCGCCCACGCGCGTCGCGGTGGTGGTGAGGCGTGCGCCCACCCATCCCTCAAGCAGATTGTACACGTTCTCGCGTTCCTGATACAACCACAGGAACGGCGTGAACGCGCCGATGTCAACGGAGGTGGTTCCGAGCCAGACGAGGTGCGAGATGATCCGCGACAGCTCCATCAGGATGACGCGCAGCACCTTACAGCGCTCCGTCATTCCCACGCCGAACAGCCGCTCCGCGCCCAGCGCAAACGCGACGTTGTTCCCCGGCGAGTTGAGGTAATCCTCACGATCCGTCCACGGGATGATCTGGTTGTACTGACGGTACTCGCCGATCTTCTCGAAGCCGCAATGCAGGTAGCCAATGTGCGGAATGCAGCGCACCACCGTCTCGCCGTCGAGCTCGAGGACCAACCGCAACACGCCGTGCGTGGCCGGATGCTGGGGGCCGATGTTGATGAGCATGTGGTCGGATTCCATGTCCGGCTCCGCCATCATCACCGGCGCATCGACGGCCACCGCGCGACCACCCTGCGCCACCAGTGGCGCGCGCAGCGGGTTCCCCTGCCCATCGAGCCCACTCGTGCCGAGGGCCACCTCAATCGTTCGCTTGGCGCTCATTCGCCCACCATCCCGGTGTCGTCGCCGCGCACGGCGAGCCGTCGCTTCATGTCATCCGGCAACGAGTCGAACGCCTCGGCGATCGACAACTCGTCCTTCGAATACCGTGCCTCGGGGTTAGCCGCGAGGGCTTGCTTGAGCTGTTCAGCGCGACTGAAGCGCCCGCGCAGCGGAAAGTCCTTCCGCAGCGGATGCCCTTCCTGATACGTCTCCCAGAGCAGCAGCCGGCGCAGATCCGGATGTCCCCCGAAGCGGATGCCGAACATGTCGTAGCACTCGCGTTCGAGCCAGTCGGCCCCCGAGTAGATGTCCATCACCGACGCGACCGCCAAGAGGCGTCGCTTCGGCAGCTCGACCTTGATACGTAGAAACCGGCGGTGCGCCAGCGCGCGCAGATGCCAGACCACCTCGATCGGCCGGTCGGCGTCGCGATACTCGACCGCCGTAATGTCGACGAGGTAGTCGTATCGCTCCGTGGGCTCGTCATGGAGCCAGCGCACGATGTCGTGCAGCGCGGCACCGTCGACAAACACGGTGGTCTCCCCCCACGTGACGTCGGTCCGCACGATCGCGGCGCCGAAGCGCGTGCGTAGCGTGTCCGCCGTCGGGTTGATGGGCCCGCCGTGGTGCACGATGTGCGTGGGTGTGATCGGTGCCCCGTTGCTGTCCGATGCGACGGCCGCGTGTACGATGACCGTCACGTCGGTCGCACTGCCCGTAGAAACGATCGGGGTCGTCACGGTGCCGACCGCGTCTGATGCACTGAGTTGCCGAATGGCTCCGACAGCTCGTCGATGCGGGACGGCGGGATGTAAAGCTGACTCTCCGGGTCAGGCACGATTTCGACATGACGCGTCGTGTCGCGCAACCGCTCCTGCATCACCTTCTTCTGCAGCATCATGATGCCGTGCATCAGCGCTTCCGGACGCGGCGGGCAACCGGGCACATACACATCGACCGGAATGATGGTGTCGATGCCCTGCACCACGGCATAGTTGTCGAACATCCCGCCGGTGGATGCGCACGCGCCCATCGAGATGACCCACTTGGGCTGCGGCATCTGCTGGTAAATGCGACGCAGGACCGGCGCCAGCTTGAGCGGTACACGGCCCGCGCACAGCAACACGTCGGCCTGCCGCGGTGAGTAGCTCAGCCGCTCCATGCCGAACCGCGCCAGATCGAACCGGCTCGCCGCCGTTGCCATAAACTCGATCGCGCAACAGGCGGTCCCGAAGGGCATCGGCCACAGTGAGCCGGCGCGTGCCCAGTTCACGAGAAAGTCGAGTCGCGTGGTCACCCAGCCGTCCTGCGCGCCGGGATCGACCTGTACGAGTCGGTGATCGGCCGGGGAAATCAGTCCCACGTCAACGCTCCCTCTTCCAGACATAGACAAAGCCGACGACGAGAATGGCCGCAAAAACGAGCATCTCACCGAGACCGAAAAACGACAGCTGTCCGACGGGACATGCGCCCGCCACCATCGGCACGCGGCAGGAGAGCTGCCGGTAATACACGCCCCACGGAATCATGAACACCGTTTCGATGTCGAAGACGATGAACAGCATGGCGACGAGGTAGAACTTCACGGAGAAACGATCCCGCGCGTCACCGAGGGGGCTCATCCCTGACTCGTACGGCTGCGATTTCACCAACGTGGGTTGCGCGCGCACGGTGAGATGCGCGATGCCGAGAATCAGCACCGCGTTCAGAACGACAAAGCCCAGGAGCAGTAGAACCGGCAGATAATTTCGTAGCATCGCAGAGGCGAACGGATGGCTGCGCCGGGGCGCGTCCACTCCTCGTGAAAGAATTAACAATGCAGCACGCGGAAGGTACCAGCGGGACCAGCAACGCTCAACGCCCACCAGTTCACCGGACTCCTGAAGTAACCGGCGAAGCACGTTTCACGCGGTGTCGTGTGGATCCGTAGTTTCCCGCCCGAATCGCAGTATGTTTCGCGATCGCCGTGCCCCATCGACTGGACCGGGTGGTCCTATCCCGGCATGGCTCACCTTTTTCCCTCCTGCCTCATGGGGCTCTGCTCAGACCGCTGGATCACGCGCATGGCGCGCGACCATGGCATGATCGAACCGTTCGAGGATCGCCAGATCCGCGAAGGCGTCATTTCGTACGGCGTCAGCTCGTACGGCTATGACATGCGTGTCGCCCGGGAATTCAAGATCTTCACGAACGTGCTCAGCTCGATCGTCGACCCGAAGGCGTTCGATCCCAAGAGTTTCGTGGAGTTTGAAGGGGATGTGTGCATCGTGCCGCCGAACTCGTTCGCGCTCGCGCGCAGCGTCGAATACTTCCGCATTCCGCGCAACGTGCTGACTCTGACCGTCGGCAAGAGCACCTACGCCCGCTGCGGCATCATCACCAACGTCACGCCCTTCGAGCCCGAGTGGGAAGGCTACGTGACGCTCGAGATCTCGAATACGACCCCGCTGCCGGCCAAGATCTACGCCAACGAAGGCATCGCGCAGGTCGTGTTCTTCACGGGGGACGAACCGCCTGACGTGTCGTATGGCGATAAGAAGGGCAAGTACCAGGGACAGCACGGCGTGACGCTCCCGCGCATCTGATTCGTCCGTGTGGCGGCTGAATCAGGCACTGACTCAGCCGCCGTCACGTCCATCACCGAGCGATCAGCCGCCGCCGTAGATGTACCGGCAGCCGCGATCCTGGGCCTGCTGCAGCGTCACGATCATCGCCGGCACCACCTCGACGCCGGGCAGCAGATTCGCCCGCGCTTCCTCCGAGAACGCCGTGCGCAGTGCGGCATCGCCGCGCTGGGCCTCGGGCAAGAAGCGCTGCCCCGCCGCACGGATGGAGTTACTGCACGCCAGGATGATCACACCACGCGCGGCGAGTTGTGCCACCAGGGCAGCGTTCGCATTCCGCGCGCCTGGCATCTGCAGCGTCTCGCCGATCGGGTACTTCCCCCAGATCGCGTCGTTGAACACCAAGCCGATCGCGCGGCCGTTCAGCCCCACCACAACGCTGCTGTCCGCATCGGTCAGACCGTAGGCGCTCTTCTGGGTGTCGAGAAATGTCTGCGCCCAGCGCAGTGCGATGCCGTCACTCGCCAAATGCGAGTGAAAAACCACGCGCTGCGCCCCTTTGAGCCGCGACATCCAGGGGTCTTCGGCGGCGACTGCCCCGACGCTGGGGGAGAGCGCCTGAACGGCGCGCGGGGTACCCAGCCCGAGGGCCGCACCAGCCGTGAGCACTCGAGACAGGAATGACCGGCGGCCCGGTACGGAACTGGAATCGGACGTCATCGTGGCGCTCGGCGGTTGGCGAGTGAATCGGGAGAGATGCGACGGGGGAGGAGCGGCCGTCGCGGCGGGAGCGGCGTGCCCGCCGCCGCGGCGGCTGCGGTGGCGTACGCCACGTCGGGTGGGGCATCGCCTTTTGGCCAGTCGCGCTCTTTACCGGGATGATCCTGGCGTGGCTGCGCGAGGACGAACGCCGCGATGTCCGCGGCCTGGCGGTCGTCGAGCGTGATGCTGTGATCGAACGGCATGTTGTGCCGCAGAAAGGTTGCGAGCGTGAACTGGCGGGACATGCCCGCCCCGACGGAAAAACTCTGGCGTCCCCAGACCGCTGGGGCGATCGGCAACCCCGCGCCATTCGCCCCGTGACAGCGGGCGCACTGCGCCGCATACCCCCGGCGCCCCTGCACCGCGCGTCCCGCCAACTTGACGGAATCCACTCTCGCCGGACGCGGTAGGGTGCGCAGTGTCTCGAGGTAGGCGAGCATGTCGCGCATATCGCTCCCGGCCTCAGGGAGCATGCGCCCCGCGAGGCTGCGCGCGATGCACTCGTTGACCCGGCGCGCCAGCGTCTCGTCGTAGCCAGGGCGCGCCCGGTAGCGCGGATACCGCGCCGCACTCCCAGTCCACGGCATGGCGGTGGCCCGCGTCCCGTTGTCGAGATGGCAACTCACGCAGCGCAGCCCGTTGCCGCTGTTCGCTGGCAGGGAGTCCCGGAACGACTGCATCAGCGCGAGTCCACGTGTCGCATCACCGGACTGCGCCGTCGCCGACGATGCGGCGAGCAGGATCAGACCAACGACGCCGAAGCGAATGGAAAGTCTCATGGTGGAAAAGATACGACAAAAAAAGAGGGAGCGTTGCCGAAGCAACGCTCCCCCCTGATCGGTCGCCCCCGCGCGGTCAGCCGCCGCCGCCGGACTGGCGGGGCTCCTGTCGCTTGGCCGTCGCCGCGAGATAATCACGATTCATCTTCTTGATGACGTCGATGCTGATCTCCTTCGGGCATGCTTCCTGACACTCACCAACCAGCGTGCAGTGCCCGAAGCCCTCGATGTCCATCTGCTCGACCATCGCCAGCGCACGCGTATCACGCTCCGGCTGCCCCTGCGGCAACATGCCGAGGTGCGTGATCTTGGCACCGGTGAACAACGACGCCGACGCATTCGGGCAGGCGGCCACGCACGCACCGCAGCCGATGCACGCCGCGGCGTCCATGGCCTCTTCCACCGTGTCCTTGCCGATCAGGATCGAGTTGGCATCGCGCGCACCGCCGGTGTTCACCGACACGTACCCGCCCGCCTGGATGATGCGGTCGAGGGACCCGCGATTCACCACCAGATCCTTCACGATCGGGAATCCAGCCGCACGCCAGGGCTCGACCGTGATGATGTCGCCGTCCTTGAACGCGCGCATGTGTAACTGGCAGGTGGCCGCCCCGGCCCACGGACCGTGCGCCTGTCCGTTGATCATCATCGAGCACGAGCCGCAGATCCCCTCGCGGCAGTCGTGCGCGAAGGCCACGGGGAGCTTCCCTTCCATCGTCAGCTGCTCGTTGAGCAGGTCGAACATCTCGAGGAACGACATGTCCGCGCTGACGCCATCGAGCGTGTACGTCTCGAGCTTGCCCGGAGCCTGCGTGGCCGGCTGACGCCAGACGTTCAGAGTGAGCTTCATTACTTGTAGCTCCGGGTGGAGAGGTGCACGTTCTCGTACACCAACGGTTCCTTGTTGAGAATCGGCGGCTTGCCCTCCCCCGCGAACTCCCATGCAGCGACGTACGCAAAGTCATCGTCGTTGCGCTTCGCTTCGCCGGCGTCCTGGTATTCCACGCGGAAGTGACCGCCGCATGACTCTTCGCGCGCGAGCGCATCGCGACACATCAGCTCACCGAGTTCGATGAAGTCCGCCACGCGTCCCGCGTTCTCGAGCGCCTGATTCAGATTATCACCGCTGCCCGGCACGTTCACGTTGCTCCAGAACTCGCCCTTGAGCGCCGCAATCAGTTCCAGCGCTTTGGTGAGTCCTTCCTGCGTGCGCGCCATGCCGCAGTACTCCCACATGATCTTCCCGAGCTCCTTGTGGAAGGAGTCGACCGAACGCTTGCCCTTGATCTCAAGGAAGCGCTTCGTCTGCGCGCGCACCGACTCTTCGGCTGCCTTGAATTCGGCGTGCGTGTTGTCGACCTTCGCGAGCTTCGTGCTGGCGATGTAATCACCGATCGTGTACGGCAACACGAAGTAACCGTCAGCCAATCCCTGCATGAGCGCGGACGCGCCAAGCCGGTTCGCCCCGTGATCGGAGAAGTTCGCCTCGCCAGCCACATGCAGGCCGGGGATGGTGCTCATCAGGTTGTAGTCCACCCACAGACCGCCCATCGTGTAGTGCACAGCCGGGTAGATACGCATCGGCCGCTCATACGGATTCTCATCCGTGATACGCTGGTACATGTCGAACAGATTTCCGTAGCGCTCGGCGATCGTATCCTTGCCGAGACGCTTGATGGCATCGGCGAAATCCAGATACACGCCCAGTCCGCCGGGGCCGACACCGCGACCGTCATCGCACGCTTCCTTGGCGGCACGCGACGAAATATCCCGCGGTGCTAGGTTGCCAAAGCTCGGATACTTCCGCTCCAGAAAGTAATCGCGCTCGGCCTCGGGAATCGCCGACGGCGCGCGGTTGTCACCGCGCTTGATCGGCACCCAGACGCGTCCGTCGTTGCGGAGCGACTCGGACATGAGCGTGAGCTTCGACTGGTGGTCGCCGCTCACGGGGATGCACGTGGGATGGATCTGGGTATAGCACGGGTTGGCGAACGCCGCGCCCTTCTTGTAGGCGCGCCACGTGGCCGTGGTGTTCGACAGCATCGCGTTCGTGCTGAGGTAGAACACGTTGCCATACCCGCCGGTCGCGAGCACCACGGCATCCGCCGCGTGCGACGAGATCTTGCCGGTGAGCAGGTTGCGCGTCACGATGCCGCGCGCATGCCCATCCACGACAACGACATCGAGCATTTCTTCGAACGTGTGCATCTGCACGCCCTTGAGCGCGATCTGGCGCTCGAGCGCCGAATACGCGCCAAGCAGCAGCTGCTGGCCGGTTTGGCCGCGCGCATAAAAGGTGCGCGAGACCTGCGCACCGCCAAAGGAGCGGTTAGCCAGCAAGCCACCGTACTCACGGGCAAACGGCACGCCCTGTGCGACGCACTGATCGATGATGTTCACCGACAGCTGCGCGAGGCGATACACGTTCGCTTCACGGGCGCGGAAGTCGCCGCCCTTGATGGTGTCGTAGAACAGCCGGCGGATGGAATCGCCGTCGTTCTGGTAATTCTTGGCGGCGTTGATGCCGCCTTGCGCGGCGATCGAGTGCGCCCGGCGTGGCGTGTCGTGGTAGACGAAGCAGGACACGTTGTAGCCGAGCTCCGACATCGTGGCCGCCGCTGAGGCACCGGCGAGGCCGGCACCGACCACGATCACGCTGTGCCGACGCTTGTTCGCCGGGTTCACCAGCTTCATCGAGAAACGATGCTGGTCCCACTTCTGCTCGAGGGGACCGCTCGGAGTCTTTGCGTTCAGGTCGAGCATATCAGTGGGTCTCCGCAACGGGCGTCGTCAGCGCAGTGGCCGCCGACGATTCGGCAAGCGGTGGTGCCGGCGCAAACTTGCCGAGCACGGCGGCAATCGGGATGATCATGAAACCGGCAGCGACGATGATCGCAATCGCCAGCGCCAGGCGACGCTTGAGCGGCTGTGCCGACGGACGGGCGACGCCGAGCGTGCGCACGACGGCCCAGCTACCGTGGTACAAGTGCAATCCGAGCGCCGCCATCGCCAGCACGTAGAACGCCGCCATCAGCGGATTCGACAGCAGGATGCGCACGTTGTTGTACGGATCGAGGTGCGTGAAATCCGGATGCACCGCGCCGATGGTGAGTTGCAGGAGGTGCGCCACGATGAACACCAGAATCAACACGCCGCCCCAGCGGATGGTGCGCGCGGCGAACGTGGTGACCTGCGGACGACGCTCGGCATACCCTTGCGGGCGCGCGGCGCGCGAAAGCATGGTGAGCTGATACGCGGCAACCGCGTGGAGGACGACGGCGGCGATCAGGCCGACGCGAACCGCCCAGAGCAACGGCATGCTCGTGCGCAGCAGGAGCGCGTACTGCGCCATGGCGTCCTGCCCCTTGAACATGAGCAGATTGCCGGACATGTGGCCGATGACGAACAGGATCCCGATGATCCCGGTCACCGCCATCACGATCTTCTTGCCGATCGTGCTTTGCCAGAAACGCGAGAGTACGTACATAGGCGGGGGAAGAAGAAGAAACCGGCGGCCTCACCGTAGTGACAGCGCCGGTCCCGTCAGAGTCAGAGAGCGATCACGGACATCGGTTCGCGCACGGCCTGCGCCGAACGCTCGAGCGCGGCGCGCTCGTCGGCCGTGAGCTCGATCTCGAGGATCTGCTCAAGACCGTTGCGGCCCAACTTGCACGGGACGCCAAGGTACAGCCCCGACAGGCCGTACTCGCCTTCGAGCCACGCGGCACACGGCAGGATGCGCTTGCGATCGTGCACGATCGCTTCGACCATCTCAACCGCACCCGCCGACGGCGCGTAATACGCCGATCCGGTCTTGAGATACTTCACGATCTCGGCGCCGCCGTCCCGCGCGCGCTGTACGATGGCATCCAGCTGCTCGCGCGGCATGAGCTGCGTCACCGGAATGCCGCTCACGGTGGTGTACGAGATCAGCGGCACCATCGTGTCCCCGTGCCCGCCCAAGACCATGGCCTGAATGTCACGCACCGACACATCGAGGGCTTCGGCGATGAACGAGCGATACCGCGCGGTATCGAGCACGCCGGCCATGCCGATCACGCGCTCGCGCGGGAAGCCCGTGACCTGCTTGGCGACGTAGCACATCACGTCGAGCGGGTTGGACACCACGATCACGATCGCGTTCGGTGACGTCGCCTTGATCTGCTCCGACACCGACTTCACGATGCCGGCGTTGGTGTTCAGCAGATCGTCACGCGACATCCCCGGCTTGCGGGCGATACCGGCGGTGATCACGACGATGTCCGAACCGGCTGTCTCCTCGTAGCCGTTCGTGCCGATGACGCGCGTGTCGAACCCCTCGACCGGCGCCGATTCCCACTGATCGAGGCCCTTGCCCTGCGGAATGCCCTCGACGACGTCGACCATCACCACCGTGCGTCCCAGGGACTTTTCGGCGATGCGTTGCGCCGTCGTGGCGCCGACGTTGCCCGCGCCAACGACCGTGATCTTGTTGACCATGTTGTGCCGATTCTCCGAACGGATGTCCGAGCGAAGTGGATGAAAGCAGAGAGCAGCGCGCCGGCAAAAGTGCCGTTAGGCGGTTACCAGCGCACCGTTACTGCAAAGGGAGCAGCGATGGCAACATAGATCGCTGCTCAAAGGCGAGCAACACAACCGGCACGGAGGGATCAGCACAGCCATCGCCGCGCCGGGCCGCCTCAGCCACCGACCTGGCTCAGCGCACGCAGTCCACCGATCCGCATCTGCAGTAACTCGTGCTCCTTGGGCTTTTCCGCGAGTGCCTGTCGGAAGAGGGGCGCAAGCGGCGTTCCATTCCGGATCGCCTCACGGAGCAACACTTCATGGTCGCCGAACAGACACGTGCGCAACCGGCCATCGGCGGTCAATCGTACCCGATTACATCGTTCGCAGTATGTGTGCGTCATCGGGGTGATAACCCCGACCGTGCCCGCCGCTCCCGGATATCGGTAGTACACCGCCGGGCCATTCCCGCGTGCCGGGCCGCTATCGGGTTGCAACGCATCCACCGCACGGATGCGTGCGAGCACCTCATCCGTGGGCACGACGTGATCGAAGGTCAGCTCGCGCAGTTCACCGACCGGCATGAGCTCGATGAAGCGCACATGCCACGGGTGGTCCCGCGTGAGTGCGGCGAAGTCGGTGACCTCGTCATCGTTGATGCCGCGCATCACGACCACGTTGATCTTGATGGGGCCCAATCCGGCGGCTTGCGCCGCCCGTGCCGCGGTCACGAGATCAAAATTGAGATCTCGCCGCGCGATCTGCACGACCCGGTCGGGGCGCAGGGAGTCCGCGCTGATGTTGACGCGATCCAGCCCCGCATCGGCGAGCTCGGCCGCCATCTGCGGCAGCTTCACGCCGTTCGTCGACAGGGCGATGTCCTCGATGCCGGGGATCGCGCGCAGCATGCGCACCAGCGACGGCAGCTGCGGCCGGATGGTGGGCTCGCCGCCGGTGATGCGGAGCCGCCGCAGCCCAAGCGGCGCCAGCTGCTGCACCACGTCCGCGATCTCCTCGTATCGGAGGATCTCCGACTTCGGCAGCCACGGCAGCCCCTCGAGCGGCATGCAGTACTGGCACCGGAAATTGCAGCGGTCGGTGACGGAAATGCGGAGATACTCGATCCTGCGCCCGAACTGATCGAGCGACTCCCCAGAGACGCTCCCGCTCCGGCCGACATCGGTCAGTGCGCTCACGCGCTCCCCTGCGTCGGATCGATCCACGTGCGCTCCCCGCTCAGGTAGTGTTCGCGCTTCCAGATGGGCACCCGTCGCTTGAGCGCCTCGATGACCTCGCGGGCACCGTCCATGGCCTGCGCCCGGTGCGCGTGCGCAGCCACGATGGCCACGCTGGCGTCACCGATCGCCAACGCCCCGGTACGATGCTCTACCACGAGCCGCAGTCCCGGAACACGTGTGCACGTCTCCAGTGCGATGGCGCGCAACTCCGACTCGGCCATGGCCTCATATGCCTCGTAGTCCATGCCGCTGACGGCACGACCATCGTTGAGGTCGCGCACGGTCCCCAGAAACAGTGACACGGCACCGACGCCAGGCGCCTGCGCCACCGCCAGCAACGCCGCCACATCGATCGGTGCCGTGACCATGGCCACATGAAGAACCCCGGCCTCGGAGGCGGCCTTCGCGCCGGAGGCGCTCGTTTCCCCCACACTCGCCGTCACCCTCAACCCCCAGCCACGGGAGGGATGAGCGCCACTTCGTCGCCCGCGACGACCGGCGTATCACCACGCACCCAGGTGCGATTGACGGCCACGAGTGGCTCCGCCGGGAGCCGCGCGCCACCGGGGAGCGTACGGATCACGCGCACGATGTCGTCGACCGCGCACGGGGCCTCAATCGGCACATCCAGACGGCGTGTACCGAACGTATCGGCGTACGAGGCGAACAGCAGGACGGGAATGCTCATAGTGCTGGAAAGGTAGCGTACGGCGCGCCGTCTGGATCGACCGTCAGACCAACGAAAACGCCCCGCAAGGCGGGGCGCTCGAGACAGGCGACCAAATGGTGGCGCCTATTCCTCGTTGTCGTCGTCCTCGAGCATGCTCTCGTCGACGCCGGCCACCATCGCGCGCAGCTCCTTGCTGGGCTTGAACACCGGTACCGGACGCGCGGACACCTCGACGGGCGAACCCGTCCGCGGGTTGCGCGCCATACGGGTCTTGCGCTGGCGGATCTTGAAGGTGCCGAAACCGCGCACTTCGATGTTCTTCTGTTCCTGAAGGGCGTCCTTGATGGCGTCGAGGAACGCATCGACGACCCTGGCACAGTCCTTCTTGGAGATGGTCGGTCCGGCCGTCCGCGCGATACGCGCTGTGACGTTTTCAACCAGATCGGCTTTCGTCATAGGCTCTACCAAAATGTCCACGTGCCGGTCCTGAATCGGTGGAGCCCGGCACGCATCGAAGGTCAAGCGAAGACTGCGAACGTATGACCTTAGTGCTTATCAGTCAAGCGCTTGAGTGACTTGACCGGCGGCGGTTTCTGAGCGCGCCGAGAAACTGATCGAACAGGGGGACCGCGTCGTGCGGGCCCGGCGCCGCTTCGGGGTGATACTGGACCGCAAAGATCGGCAGCGTCCGGTGGCGCAGCCCTTCGACCGTTCCATCGTTGAGATTGATGTGCGTGACCGCGAGATCCGGTGCCCCCTCCACGCCCTCGGCTGAGCCGACCACGGCAAAGCCGTGGTTTTGCGACGTGATGAGCACCTTCCCAGTCGCCAGATCCTTCACGGGCTGGTTTCCGCCGCGGTGTCCGAACGGCATCTTCGCGGTCCGAGCGCCGAAGGAAAGGCCCAGCAGCTGATGACCTAGACAGATGCCGAACATGGGCATCTCGCTGGCCGCGATCGCTCGGATAGCCGCCGGGGCATACGTGACGGCGTCCGGGTCACCGGGGCCGTTGGAAAGGAACACGCCGTCCGGATTCATGGCGAGCACGCTGTCGGCCGCCGTGTCGGACGGGACCACGGTGACGCGGCAATCGTGTGCCTCGAAGAGACGCAGGATATTGCGCTTGATGCCGTAGTCGTACGCCACGACGTGATAGGTCGCGTCCGGTCTGCCCCAGGAGTACGCCTCGCGTGTGGACACCACCGTGGCGAGGTCGAGCCCCTCCATGCTGGGACAGCCTTGGAGTACGGCCAAGGCCTCCGCTCCGGGCGTCTCCCCGAGGCCGATCACCCCACGCATGACCCCGACCGACCGCAGGTGCTTCGTGAGCCGCCGCGTATCCACTTCGGTGAGGATCGGTACGTGATGCTCGGCGAGCCACTCTGGAAGGCTGCCGGTGGCGCGCCAGTTGGAATAGGTCGGCGACAGCTCGCGCACCACGACCCCCGCCACCTGTGGACGCGAGGATTCGGGGTCTTCCGTGTTGACGCCGTAATTGCCGATTTGCGGGGCGGTGAGCACGACCGTCTGACCGCGGTAGGAAGGGTCGGTAAAGACCTCCTGATACCCGGTCATGTTGGTCGTGAACACCACTTCCGCCACGGTGGGCGTCGTCGGCCCGACAAGCCGGCCGAGGAAAAGGGTTCCGTCCTCGAGGAGGAGGAACCCTTTGGGAGGCAACGTGCTCACGCGTCGGTTACGGCTGCTTGGCGGGCGCGGCCGGCGTCGTCGGCTGGGGCGTCAACGGCGCCGCCGGTGCAGCGCCGCCGACCGGAGCCGTCGGTGCCGCCGCGGGGGCGGCCAGCTTGTCGAGCACCGACTTCGGTGCGGTAGACCGCGACGACATCATCTGCAGGATGAACGCGAGTCCGAGGAAGACGCCACCGCACCACCAGCTCGCCTTGGTGAGCAGGTTCCCGGCCTGGCGGGTGCCCATCACCGAATCGGACGACGAACTCGCCCCGCCGAAGCTGGCCGCAAGCCCGCCGCCCTTACCGGACTGAAGGAGAACGGCC
This sequence comes from Gemmatimonadota bacterium, assembly GCA_031127225.1. Taxonomy (GTDB): domain Bacteria; phylum Gemmatimonadota; class Gemmatimonadetes; order Gemmatimonadales; family Gemmatimonadaceae; genus Gemmatimonas. The sequence continues at coordinate 21,455 of JARIEV010000019.1, forward strand.
GCTGCGAGGATCAGCGCGTCGAGAATGAGCAGAGTGAGCAGGAACGTGTACATGTCACGAAGCCGGAATCGAGTGCGTTCAGAGATGCGCGAAAGGCGCGCCAGCCTTGTAACATGGCAGCGGGATTGTGCCGAGGCAAGTCCTTTCCCGTCCAACAGTTGCGAGAGACCGGCGGGGTTGCCGACCTGATTCAGCTGCGGACGATGCTCGCCCAGCTGTCGGCGTCCAGCGACGCCCCACCAACCAACAGCCCGTCGACTTCCGGCGCCGCCAGCAACGTCGCTGCGTTCCCGCGGTTGACGGAGCCACCATACAGGATCGGCACGCCGTTGCCCGCGCGCTCGCCCAAGCGGCTGATAAGCGCCGACCGCAGCACCCCATGAATCGCGCTGGCGTCCTCAGGGGTCGCGGTCCGCCCGGTCCCGATCGCCCACACCGGCTCGTAGGCCAGCATGATCGTGGCCGCCTGCGCGTCGTCGAGCTCCGCGAGTCCGGCCGCCAGCTGGCGCTCAACCACCGACGCGGTCTGCCCCGCCTCACGTTCCGCGAGCGTTTCCCCCACGCAGAGCATCGCCGTGAGCCGCGCCTGACACACCAGCGCCATTTTCTTGGTCGTCACGGCATCGGTCTCGCCAAAGACGTGCCGACGCTCGGAGTGACCGACCAGAACCACGCGCGCCCCGGCATCCCGCGCCATCAGGACGGAATTCTCGCCGGTGAAGGCGCCCTGCGCTTCGGCATGCACATTCTGAACACCGACCCAGACATCGGGACGCTCGCGCAGGCCATCGACCACAGTCGTGATCGTGATGGCCGACGGGAAGAACACCAGCGTGCGGTCGTTCATCTTCGGCGCTTGCGCCAGGAACCGCTGCAGAAACGCCCTCGCGTCGGTGGGGCCGTGGTTGAGCTTCCAGTTTGCGGCGATGACCGGCTTATGATGCATGGGCAGTAAGTGTCGGAATGGGTTGGCAAAGAAAAGGCAGGCGTGGATCAGCGTCGGTCGAGGGCAGACACGCCGGGCAGGGCTTTCCCCTCGAGGAACTCGAGTGATGCTCCGCCACCGGTCGACACATGAGACATCTGCGCCTCGAGGCCGGCCTCGGCCACGGCGGCCGCCGAATCGCCGCCGCCGATGATGGTGGTGGCCCCACGTCCCGTGGCGATCGCCATGGCATCGGCCACGGCGCGCGTCCCGACGTCAAACGGCGGCTTTTCAAAGACGCCCATCGGACCGTTCCAGAGGACCGTCCGCGCCGACTCGATCAAGGTGCGGTAGTGTGCGACCGTTGACGGCCCGATGTCGAACATCGCTTCGCCGGATGGGATCGCGTCACGAGCGACGGCGCGTGCCGCGCTGCCGGCGTCCATGGCCGGTGCGATCACCGCATCCACCGGCAGCACGAGCTTGTCCCCTGCTCGCGCGAGCAAGTCCGCCGCCATGACCAGCCGATCGGGCTCGACCAACGAGGTCCCCGTTTCGAAGCCCATGGCGCGAAAGAAGGTGCACGCCATCGCACCGCCAATCAGCAAGTGGTCAACCTTTGGCAACAGCGCTTCCACCACGTCGATCTTGCCCGAGATCTTGGAGCCGCCAAGAATCGCGACGAACGGCCGCTCCGGGGCAGCCAACGCGCCGCCCAGGTACGCCAGCTCCTTCTCCATCAGGAGCCCGGCCACCGCCGGCCGGCAGTACGTCGCGACGCCCGCCGTACTGGCGTGCGCACGGTGCGCCGCGCCGAAGGCGTCGTTGACATACAGGTCGCCAAGCTCGGCCAGTTGCCGCGACAGCGCGTCGTCATTGGATTCCTCGCCCGGAAGAAAGCGCGTATTCTCGAGCAGAAGGACCTCGCCGACGGGCAGCGCGTGCGTGGCCGCCACGGCCGAGGCGCCCACGGTCTCGCCCAGAAAGTGCACCGGTCGCGGTAGCAGCTGGCTTAGGCGCGCCGCGACCGGCGCCAGTGAATACTTGGCTTCCGGCGCGCCCTTGGGACGACCGAAGTGGGCCAGCAGGACGACCTTCGCGCCGTGATCGAGCAGCGTCGTGATCGTCGGTAACGCGGCCGTGATCCGGGTATCATCGCCCACGGCGCCCGTGGCATCGAGCGGGACGTTGAAATCCACTCGAACAAGCGCGCGCTTGCCGGCAAGGTCAGCAGGAGAGAGATCGCGGATGGTGCGGGTCATCATGGCGGGAAAGGCGACGGGAGTGAGGCCACGAGCGGAGCGTCTCGTGCGGGACGGCCTCCTGTGCACGAGCCCCGGCACGCAGGCACCGGGGCTCGTGGACGAACAGGCAGGCGGTTGGAGCGGACGCGAGGACGACTACAGACGCGCGCCGATGAAACGCAGCAGATCGACGCACCGCGACGAGTAGCCCCACTCGTTGTCGTACCAGCCGGAGATCTTTACCAGCGTCCCGTCGATGACGATCGTGCTCAGCGCGTCGAGCGTGCACGAGTGCGGATCGCCCACGTAGTCGATGGACACGAGCGGAACTTCACTGTACCCGAGCACACCGGCCAGCGTGGTCTGGGACGCCGCCTTGAACGCCGCATTGACTTCGTCTTTGGTGACGGCCCGCTCGACGACGCACGTGAGGTCGGTGAGCGACACATCGGGCGTCGGCACGCGTACGGCAATGCCGTCGATCTTGCCCTTCACTTCCGGGATGACCAGCGAGGTCGCCTTGGCGGCGCCCGTCGTGGTCGGAATCATGGAGACCGCCGCCGCGCGCGCGCGGCGCAGGTCCTTGTGCGGCAGATCGAGGATGGACTGATCGTTGGTGTAGCTGTGGATCGTGACCATCGAGCCATGCACAAAGCCGAAGTTGTCACGGATCACCTTGACCATCGGCACGAGACAATTGGTCGTGCAGGACGCGTTGGAGATGATGTGGTGCGCGGCGGGATCGTACTTGTCGCTGTTCACCCCCATCACGATCGTGATGTCCTCGTTCGTGGCCGGGGCCGAGATGATGACCTTCTTGGCGCCGGCGTCCATGTGCTTCTGCGCATCGGCCGCGACGGTGAACCGGCCGGTGGATTCGAGCACGATGTCGACGCCGAGGTCGCCCCACGGCAGCTTGGCCGGGTCACGCTCCGCGAGGATGCGGATCCGATCACCGTCGATCGTGATGCCATCGGCGTCGTGCCCGACCTGGCCGTCGAAGCGCCCATGCACCGAATCGTATTCGAAGAGGTGCGCCAGCGTGGCCGTATCGGTGAGGTCGTTGATGGCAACGAAATCAAGATCGGCGACGCCCTGCTGCTTGGCGGCACGCAGCACCTGGCGGCCGATGCGGCCGAAGCCGTTGATGCCTACGCGAATAGCCATTCGTGTCAGTTCCGGAGGAAGTCGTGGTCAGAGGCGGCGCGGTCGCCCGGTTCGGGCGCCCGTCCAAAGGTCACGCAAGAGACGATGCGGGCACCCCCCTCGGCAAGTGCCGCGGCGGACGCGTTGATCGTCGCCGCGGTGGTGATCACATCGTCCACCAGCACGAGGTGCGCCCCACGGAGACGCGCCCGCGCGCCAGCTGGCGCCACGAACGCACCGGCAACGTTGGTCACCCTCTCGGACGGTGTCAACCGCACCTGCGACGACGTGTCGCGCCGACGCATGAGCACGTCGTTCCAGACCGGCAGCTGCCATGCAGCCCCGAGCGCGACGGCGAGCTGCTCCGCCTGATTGTAGCCCCGCGTGCGGTAGCGGTCGCGGGACAGCGGTACCGGCACCAGTGCGGTCCGCTCACGACGCACGTCGTCCGGCCAGTCCAGCCGTGACATGCGCTCTGCCATCGGCTGCGCGGCGGCGTGCCAGCCGTCGTACTTGAGGGCGTGCACGAGGGCGGTGCCCGTCCCTTCGTCCATCCGGCACACCGATCGTACCGCGCGAATGCTTGGCAACAGCCGCGGACACCAGCGGCACGGCGGAAGCCCATCGGAGGGCTCGCTCTCCGGCGGCAGTGGAACGGAGACTGACAGCCGCGGTTGACCACAGCGCGGGCACTGCGGCCACGGCAGCGGCGCCAGTCGGGCGAGACACAGCCCGCACACCACCCCACCGGCCTCACTGCGATGCGGGGCCCGACACACCGCGCAGGCCGAGGGCATCAGCAATTCGATCGCGCCGCGCGCCATCCCCCGAAACAGGGCGCCGGTACGTGAGACCACGGGCCCGACGCGCATCACGCTGGATCGGGGTGCGCCACCGGACGGATCCCGAGCGCGTCCCACATCGCGTCACGCGGAGCGGGTACGCCGAACCAGCATTCAAACGCCGCGGCCCCCTGCTCCACCAGCATGCGCAAGCCGTCTTCCGCCCGATGCCCAGCGGCGCGGCAGGCGCGCACCCACGGCGTCTCACCGCGGCGGTACACCAGGTCGAGGACGGCCGCACGGGGAGGCAACAGGCCAATCTCGACCGGCCATGCGTCGTCTCGCAACCCAACCGGCGTGGCATTGATGACGAGACGGGCGTCCTGCAGCGCGCTAGCCGCCTTATGTCCCGCCACCACGCGCGCGTCGATCTCAAGGCGCTCGAGCAACCCCGCCGCCCGCGAGGGGGTACGGGCCACGATCGTGATGGCGCGGGCGCCAGCGTCCTGCAAGGCAATCAGCGTGGCGGCCGCCGACCCGCCGGCGCCGAACATGACGACGGGGAGCTCAGACCACACTGCCGGCGTGCTGCCGATCAGCGCGCGGAGCGCCGCCGAGGCGCCGGCCACGTCCGTGTTGTGGCCGACCAGCGTCCCCCCTTCCGTCCAGAAGGTGTTCACGGCACCGACGCGCTGGGCGACGGCCGTCGTCCACTGCACGCAGCCCATGGCAAGCTCCTTGTGGGGCAGCGTGATGTTGCCGGCCACACGCGCACTGGCGCACGCCGCGAGGAACGCCGGGACCTGCTCTGGCGCGAGCTCTTGCCGCCCATAGCGTACTGCACTCCCGATCTGATCGAGCGCGGCGTTCTGAAAGATCGGCGAGAGGGAGTGCGCCACCGGCTGCCCGATGATCACCAGCGCCGACGGCGGCGCGCTGGCGCGATCAGGAGCCGGCGCGGCACCCACGTGGCCGTCAGGGGGCCGGTCGGCCACGCTCAGCCACGACGCGATCAAGGATCGCGCGGATCTCCTGCTCCAGCTCGGCGTAGGTCGCACGATACACCGCGAGGTCTCCCCCGAAGGGATCACTCACCGGGCGGGGCGCGCCGCCGGCAAATTCGGTGAGGAGCCACGAACGACCGCTGCCGCCAAGCGCCTCGACGCGGTCGAGATGATGCGGCCCCATGACGAGGATCAGCTGAGCTCCCGCTACCAGATCGCTCCCCAGCGCACGCGCGCGATGCTCACCGATGTCGATGCCATGTTCGAGCGCGACGAGCATCGCCCCGTCCGATGCTGGTGCGTCGGGCCACGCGCTCGTCCCGGCGCTGCCGACCGTGAGATCGGCCACGGCACGGTCGTCGATCAGACGCCGCGCGATGGCTTCCGCGAGCGGACTCCGACAGGTATTGCCGGTGCAGACGAAGAGCAGGTGCATACGGAGCGCGGGCCTCGTCGTTGTCAGGTGTCGCCGACTAGGCCCGGCACGCATTCGCGCAGCTGGACCGCCGTCAGGACACCGGGGCGGATCACCCGGGGACGCCGGCCCGTGCAATCCACCACCGTAGATGAGCGCGACGGCGCCAAGCGACCACCGTCGAGCACGTGCAACAGCCCGCTGTGAAGCGCCTCAGGCCACTGCGAGACAATTTCTTCCGCGGTCATCGCGGGCGGTACCCCGGGGCGGTTGGCACTGGTGCTGGTGATCGGGTCGCCGTACGCCGCGAGCAGTCGTTGCAGCCCGGGGTGCGGCGTCCAGCGCACCGCCACGCCCCCTTCCGGTCCGCGCAAGCGCCTAGGCACGCGATGGTCACCGCCCGGGAGCACGAGGGTGAGCGGACCGGGCCAGAAGCGCGCGGCCAGGTCAGACGCGTACGTCGGCATGATCAACCCGAGCCGGCCGATCTGCGCCGGATCATCGATGAGCAGCAGGAACGGCTTTCCCGGCGGACGCCCCTTCAGTCGGACGAGTGCCTCGACGGACTCGTGATCAACCGAGGTGCCAAACCCGTACACCGTCTCGGTGGGATAGGCGAGCACGCGCCGCGCCGATAGGTGACCGAGGGCCTCGCGCAGCGCGGCTTCCACCTCGACCGGCGACCAGAAGGGGACAGAGAGCGCGTCATGACGCATGACGACCGGCCGCTACTCCGACAGCAGGCTGAGGGCATCGGCACGCGCGAAGTCTGTTTCGTCCGTGATCTTCATCCCCCGCTCGCTGCCCCTCACCACAACCACCGGCAGGCCGAGCCGTTCCATCAGGCCGGCATCGTCGGTCGCGCCGATCCCGTCGCGCCGCGCCGCGATGTGCGCCTGTTCAAGCATGACCCGGGGAAACGCCTGGGGCGTCTGCGCGCGCCACAAGCCCGTACGTTCCACCGTCCGCACGATGCGACCTTCGGCATCGACTTCCTTGAGCGTGTCCACAACAGGCAACGCGGCGATGGCCCCGTGTCCCTTGCGCGCCTCGGTGATCACACGGTCGATGGTCGCGTCGGTGACGAGCGGTCGCGCCGCATCGTGCACGACCGCGATCGCCACCGATTCGGGGAGATCCTCAAGTCCGTTCACGACACTCTCGTGCCGTTCCCGCCCGCCGACTGAGACAAGCAGCCGATCGACATCGCACTGAAACAGCCAGGGCGGTGGATCGGCCGCGTAGGCTTTCGGCAGGACGACCACGACCAAGGCCACATCGGGACGCGCCATGAAGGCTTGCACGCTGTGCAGGAGGGCCGGCTTGCCGGCAATCCATCGGAACTGTTTGAGTTCCGTACTCCCAGACCGCGATCCGGATCCACCGGCCACGATGACGACGCCAACGTCGCGCGTGACACCGGTTATTGGTTGGGACTCGTCGGTCCGGGAGGCGACGACCGGCGGGGGTATCACACGCCGCGGGGGTACTGGTGCGTCAGTCATTTCGCGTCCGCGCCGACGGTTTTTTGAAGGACATCGTTGAGGGTCCGCACGCCGACTAGGACGATATCGCCGGACACCTTGCGCGGAATGGCCCGGTCCGAGAGATACGCCCGCGTCATGCCAAGCTTGGCGGCTTCGGCCAGTCGCCGTTCCACCTGCGACACGGGACGCACTTCACCGCCCAGACCGACCTCGCCGAGGAAGATCGCCTGCGCCGGCAGGGGCTTATCGACCACGCTCGACGCGATCGCGGCGACAATCGCGAGGTCGACACTGGGCTCGCGTACGCGCATGCCGCCGACGACGTTGCAGAACACGTCGAGCTGGGCGCACGAGAAGCCGCCGCGCTTGTCGAGCACGGCCAGCAGCAGCGCCAATCGCTGAGTATCCAGGCCGTTGGCCACGCGCTGCGGCGTCCCGAAACCGGCCCGCGCGGCCAAGGCCTGTACCTCGACTAGCACGGGGCGCGTCCCTTCCATGAGCGCACACACCGCGCTGCCGCTGGCCACGTCCCGCCGATCGCCCAGAAACAGCGCCGACGGATTCTCAACGGGAATAAGCCCCGTCTCGACCATGCGGAACACGCCGATCTCGTCTACGGACCCGAAGCGGTTCTTCGTGGCGCGTAACACGCGATGATCGAGCGTGCCGTCGCCCTCGAAATACAGCACCGTGTCCACGATGTGCTCGAGCGTCTTCGGACCCGCGATCCCGCCGCCTTTCGTGACGTGGCCGATCACGAACACCGCCGTGCCGGAATCTTTCGCGAAGCGCATCAGGCGCGCCGCGCACTCGCGTACCTGCCCCACATTGCCGGGAGCGCCCTCGAGCAGTTCGGTGTGCACCGTCTGGATTGAGTCCACGATGAGCACGCTGATCCGACGACCGTCGGCGGCGGGCTGCGCCGCGGTGGCGAGGATGGTTTCGAGCGAGGTCTCCGTGAGCAGCGACACCGACGACGCATCTTCAGCGAGGCGATCGGCACGGAGCCGCACCTGCAGCGCACTCTCCTCACCGGACACGTACAACGTGGCCAGTCCAGCCGCTTCGAGCCGCGCCGCGACCTGGAGCAACAGCGTGCTCTTGCCGATGCCGGGTTCACCGCCCACGAGCACCATGCTGCCAGGTACGATGCCGCCACCGAGCACGAAATCGAACTCGTTCAGGTGCGTCGTCCAGCGCGGGGTATCCGCTGCGGTCACGCGGCCCAGCATGACCGTGCTGCCGGCCACACCGGCCACGCTGCGCGCCGCCGTACGCTTGCTGGTGGGCACGGCAGACACGATCTCCTCGCCGAGCGTATTCCACGCGCCGCACCCCTCGCAGCGCCCCGCCCACTTCGGACTCTCGGCCCCGCATTCGGCGCAGCGGTACACGGTCTTGGCCTTGGCCATCACGCGGTCGTCAGAATGGGGTGCCACCGAAATCGTCGGGCCCCTTCACCAGCTTCGGCCCGCCGAAATCCGGCCTCCCCCCGCCGTAGTCATTCGGGGCCTGGCGCGCCGAGAAGTTGTCAAACCGGGTGTACTGCTTGTGGAAGTACAGGCGCGCACTGCCGATGGGGCCGTTACGCTGTTTGCCGATGATGATCTCCGCCTTGCCTTCGAGATCGGGATCCTTCAAGCGGCCGTTCTCGTCACGTTCGGCGTACACTTCCTGCCGGAAGATGAACATGATCACGTCGGCGTCCTGCTCGATGGCGCCTGATTCACGCAGGTCGGAGAGCTGTGGACGGCCCTTGTCGTCGCCGGTCCGTTGTTCCGGCGCACGCGAGAGCTGGGAGAGTGCGACGACCGGCACGCCGAGCTCTTTCGCGAGGGCCTTGAGGCCACGGGAAATCTGCGAGACTTCCTGCTGACGGTTCTCGACACCGGCGGGCCCGGTCATGAGCTGCAGATAGTCGACAATGATGAGCCCCAGGTCGTGATCCGCCTTGAGCCGGCGCGCCTTGGCGCGCATTTCCAGAATGCTGATGCCTGGGGTGTCGTCGATGAAGATGGGCGCATGGCTCAGGATACCGGCGGCCTGCGCCAGACGTGGCATCGATTCGTCGAGAGCCCGACCACCTTTACGCAGCGCCTGCGCATCGATCAACGCCTCAGAGGCGAGCATACGCTGCACAAGCGACTCCTTGCTCATTTCGAGCGAGAAGAACGCGACCGGCACCTTGGCCGTGATGGCCGCGTGCTGCGCGATGTTCAGCGTGAACGCTGTCTTGCCCATCGACGGGCGTGCGGCAACGATCACGAGGTCCGCCGGCTGGAAACCGGACGTCATGAAATCGAGCTCGTTGAAGCCGCTTGGAACCCCGGTGATCGCCGCCTCGCGCTGGGCGAGCAGCTCCAGCTTCTCCATGGCCGGCCACAGCAACTCCTTGATGCGCGAGAACCCGGTCCGCTCTTTCGACTGCCCCAGCGAGAAAATGCGGGTTTCCGCCGAATCGAGCAGATCCGACGCCGGCAGGCGCCCTTCGAAGGCCTCCGACACTATCTCGGTGGAGACTTCGATCAGGCGCCGCAGCAACGCTCGCTCCTTCACGATCCGGGCGTGGTACTCCACATTCGCGACCGTGGGCACCGCATCCAGCAGGAACCCGAGGTACTCGCGACCGCCGGCGTGTTCCAGTTCCCCGCGCCGTTCGAGCTCGTCCGCGAGCGTGAGCGGATCGACCACACTGCCACGCTCGGTGATCGAGATCATCGCCCGGAACAGCCGCCGATGTCCCTCGCGGTAGAACATCGTGTCATCCACATGCTCGGCGGCACGCATGATGGCGTCTGCGTCGAGCAACATGGCGCCCAGCACGGCCTGCTCCGCTTCTTCGGACCAGGGCGGACGTCGCTCCTTGAACGGGTCACGCACGGCGGGCACAGCGGTATTCGAAACGGCGAGGCTGGTCATGATCCGGGTTGGTCCGCGTGAGCGGCACGCGACGCGTCGAGAATGCGGCGGGCGAGCTTGACATCCTCCCACGTGGGGCGCTTCCACGCTTCGTTGCGCAGCAGCGCTGCGGGGTGATACGTGACGACGAGCGGGATCCCGTGAAAGCGGTGCACACGACCGCGCAGCGCACCGATACCGGTCGAGGTGTGCAGCAGCGTCTGCGCCGCCACACGTCCGAGCGCCAGAATCACGCGGGGACGCACGAGCTCGATCTGGCGCAGCAGATACGGCTGACAGGCGGCGACCTCCTCGGGCAAGGGGTCGCGATTTCCCGGTGGACGGTGCTTCAGGACGTTGCAGAGGAAGACGTCCTCGCGCGACAGCTGAATCGCGCCGAGAATCTTCGTGAACAACTCTCCCCCCTCCCCGACGAACGGCCGACCCGACTCGTCCTCGCCGACACCGGGTGTCTCTCCAACGCAGAGCAGTTCCGCCGAGACGTTGCCCTCGCCCGGCACGGGGTGCTTGGCCGTTGCATGCAAGGCACATCGGCGGCAGCCGGAGACATGGCGCGCCAGCTCCTCGAGGGACGGGAGCGCGGCGATGTCCCGGGCGGCGTCGGGCACGGTCAGGCGGGCCGCGTCAATTCCCGCGGGGAGTTCCAACGCGACCAGCCACGCCGGCAGGTCTTGCGGCGTCGCCTCCGCGGGTGACACGTCAGCCGTCGGCCGCCCAGGCACCCGGTCGACGTCCCCTGCCACCGGTGCCGCGGCGGACGCCGCCGCCGACGGAATCGGTGCTGATGCCCGGGGTACCGTCGCGCCAGGTTCGCCGGGTCGTGCGGCACCCGAGTTGCGCAGCGCTTCACGCCAGTCGGTCGACGCACCGCGGTCGAAGCGAACCTCCGGTGTCGGCGGCGGGGTGGCTGGCGCCGAGGGCGCCGTGTGGGGGACATCCATGCCGGGGCCGGCATCAGGCCACGGTGGCGCCTCACCGTGCGGCGCCGACGCGTCGACCTCGGGATCCGACCGCCGAGGTGCCCTCGGTCGCGGCGACGCCCCCGCCGACGGTACGCCGCCGGCAGCACGGGGAGACACAACAGACTTCGCACCGATCAACGACAGCACATCGTCGACGGCGAGACCGTCGAGCACGAGCTCCGATTCGCCGAGCTCGCGACGCTGCTCGAGGTAGCGGCGCAGGCGCTCCTTAGCGTCCACCGAACGCGTCCGCCACGCGGTCGAGCACATGATCGGCGACCGCAGCCTTGCTGAGCAACGGCAGCGCCTCCTCGCGTCCGTCCGCCGAGATGATGGTCACACGGTTCGTGTCCACACCGAAACCCGCCCCTTGCTCGAGCGCATCGTTCGCCACGATGAAGTCCAGCCCTTTGGCGGCGAGTTTTCGCGCGGCCTCGGCGCGCGCGTCGCCGGTCTCGAGGGCGAACCCCACCACAACGCACGACGGCGACCGCAGCGTCCGCGTCGACAGCAACACATCCGCCGTCCCGGTCAGGGCGATCGCATCGAGCGCGAGCGATTTCTTCAGTTTGCCGGACGCGGGTACCGCGACGGTGAAATCAGCGGGGGCGGCGGCCATGATCAGCGCGTCAGCTCCGGGCAGAGCCTGTGCCACGGCCTCCTGCATCTGCGCCGTGGTTTCCACGTGGACGACCGGAATGTCGCGGGGAATCGGCACTTCGAGCGGCCCGGCGATCAGCGTCACGTCGGCGCCCCGCCGCCACGCGGCCGCCGCGAGCGCGACGCCCATCTTCCCGCTACTGCGATTGGAAAGAAAGCGCACCGGATCCAGCGGTTCGCGCGTCGGCCCGGCGGTGACGACCACACGACGGCCCGCCAACGCGGCCCGCGGCTCCAGCAGCCGCGCGCAGTGCGCCACGATCGTCTCGGGCTCCGGCATGCGTCCGGGGCCGCTCCCCTCCCCCACCGCCAGCGCCCCGTCATCCGGATCGAGCACGTGATACCCAATCTTGCGCGCAGCCTCGGTATTCCGCACGACCTGCGCGTGCGCCCACATGCGGTCGTTCATCGCGGGCACGAGCAGCACCGGCGCAGTGGTCGCCAGCAGACAGGCCGAGAGCAAGTCATCAGCGTGACCGCCCACCGCACGCGCTAGAAAATCCGCCGTCGCCGGCGCCACCACGACCAACTGCGCGGCGCGTGCGAGCGCGATGTGATCGAGCGCGTGGCCCGGAGCGATCAGGGCGGTGTGGACCGGCCGGCCGGTGAGTGCTTCAAAGGTGATCGCGCCGATGAACTCGGCGGCCGCCCGCGTAAGCACGACATCGACTTCGGCACCGGCCTGCGTGAGCAGACGCGCCAGCCACGCGGCCTTGTAGGACGCGATGCCACCGGTGACCCCGAGCAGAATGCGCTGACGGTCGAAGGGACGCACAGGGACAGTCGTGGGTGCGGTGGGGTGAGAAAAGTAGCCGCGCCGGGACGATCGTCACGGCGCGGCAGAGGGTCCAGCGAGGTGCGTGACCTCAGGCCGGCCGGCGACGCGGCACGACGCGGTACTCGATCTCACCGTGCGCCAGCTCTTCAAGCGCGCGCGTCGTGAGCTTCTTCTCGTGCGCCGAGCGGTCGCGCGGGAACTCGTTGAGCACGCGCGCGAACTTGGCCGCGATCAGCACGCTCAGATACTTGTTGGCCGCGTGCTTGGACACGTCGGACGGAGTGAAAACCTGCATGCGTCAGTCGCCCTGGCTGTAAACGTGAATTTCCTCTTCGAGCTGCGCAATGAGCGCCTCGACCTGAGCCTCGACTTCGTGCACGCGATCGTGGCGGAGTCCCTCGGCATCGAT
>JARIEV010000200.1 GCA_031127225.1 Gemmatimonadota bacterium
GGCCGGCCCGTCGGCCTCCTCCACCCGCAGTTGTCCACCCAGACGGGCGGCCAGCGCGCCCGCCAACGGCTGATCGAGGGCCGTCACGGCCCCACGGACCGCCGCAAACGCGTCACGCACCGGCCGACGCGGCGCGTCCAGAAGTATACGTGCGGTCACCGCGGGAGGTTGGTCCGCCGCACCAAGGCCAGCCCCCGCGTTCCAGGCCACGCGCAACGCAATGAAGCCACGCCCCAGATGCACCCCCGTGTTCACCGTGCCCCCTTCCAGACACGCGGCGCGCACCGCCAACCCCACCACCAGCTCCAGCAGCCGCGACAGCCAGCGCAGGTCACCACGGATGGTCGGCAGCAGCAGGACGGGCTCGTCCACATGAATCGGCATCATCGGCGCCCGCCCCCGCCATGCGGACACGGCCGCCAGCAGAGGCGCGCGCGGATCGATATCGTCCGATGCCATCGCGAACGCCGGCGCCGCCACGGCGTCGTACTCCCGCGCCGCCGCCGCCAGCGCATGCACCGCGGCCAGCCGTAGCAACGCCTCCTCGGGGTCGGCCGGATCGCTCAGCACCGTGAGCGCGTCCACCACATCGCGCACCGTGCGGCTTCGCGCGCGCTCCGTGCCGCTCCACCGCTGCGCCTGCCGCTCCAGCTGCGCGTTCGCCTCCGCGAGCGCGGCATTCGCGCGGCGCAACGCATCGGTTCGGCGCGACTTGTCCGTGGCCGCCGCCATCTGATCGGCCACCACCCGCACCAGCGCCCGCTGGTCGTCACGGACGTGGGTCGCGTCGGTGAAGTAGAACGCCACCGCACCGATCGGACCGTCGGCCGTCTCCATCGGAGCGGCAATGATGGAGCGGAAGCCGAGCTCCTCGGCCACCTCGTACCACGCCTGCAGCGCCGGATCGGCGAACAGGTCCTCCACCTCGACCAGCCGACGCTGGGCCACCGCCAGACCGCTCGGCCCGTCCCCGACGCGCACGCGCAGCGCCCCGATCCAGTGCCGATGCCGGGCGGGCCACTCGTGCTGCGCCACCGGATGCAGCAGTTCGCCGTCCTCGCCCAGCTCCATCACCAACGAAAACGCGGCCCCCAGCAACGGCGTGACCCGGTCCAGCGCAAACTGCTGCACCTCGCTCGGCCGGTCAGCGAGCAGGAACGCGTGCGCGATCTCCCGGACGGCCAGCAGTTCGCGCGCGTCGCTCATGTCACGACGCCGTGGCGCTGTCGCCGTGCCCCGCGCGCGGGCGCTTCGTGGACAACGGACGCACCTCGAGCCGATGCACCAGCATGTGCGCCGGCGCCTCGACGGTGAAGCCCACGGCGTCGGCCACGTTCTGCGGGTCGAGCATCCACGTACGGTTCGTCCCCTCCGGGAAGAAGTCGGTATCCACCGACCCCGGCGTGATCACCGACACCGCGACACCCGCGTCGCGGACCTCCAGCAGCAACGATTCGGCAAAGCCCATCACGAAATGCTTCGTGCCCGCGTAACAGGTGCCGCCGGCGAATGTATTCCGCCCCGCCATGCTGCCGATGATGCACACGTGGCCACGGCCGCGCACCACCATGCCCGGCAGCACCGCGCGCGTCACGTGATACAAGGCGTTGACGTTCACATCCACCTGCCGGTGCCACTCCTCGGCCGTCGTCTCGAGAAACGGCTTGAGGATGCCAAGGCCCGCATTGTTCACGAGTACGTCCACCGGCACCCCGGCGAGCTGTTCGGCCAGCCCCGCTGCATCGCGCACGTCGGCCGCGATGCAGCGGACGGTCGCCCCCAGCGCCTCACACGCCGTCGCCACCTCCGCCAGACGCGTGGCATCACGCGCCGTCAGGATCAGATCGTGTTTCGGTGCAAGGCGCAGCGCGATGGCCGCCCCGATACCCCGGGAGGCACCGGTAATGAGCGCGACAGGACGGGATGTGGGAGGGGGAGTCATCCCTGAAAGGTACGCCCCGGCCCACGCCGGGAACACCAGCGCCACCGGAGTCGCCGATACACCACCGTGACACAATTGTCGCAGAATGTTCGCGGCGCACACGGACCTTCTCCCGATGCTCTTGCGACCCTCCGTGCCGCCCGCGCGCGCCCTCGGCTCGCACCACCCCCACGGCAGAGCGCGACTGCGGTCGGCGTGGTGCCGGTCGGTCGCGTGTCTGCTCACAGGCGTCCTGCTGTCGGCCTGCGGAGCCGCGGAGACACCGGCCGTCGCTGCCGCCGACACGCTGCGGCCGGTGGTCGTCTCGGATCCCGTGCTCAACGACGCCGACGACCCGGCCATCTGGATCGACACCCTCAATCCGTCCCGCTCCGTTGTGATCGGCACGGACAAGGGCGACAGCACGGGTGGTCTGTACGTGTACACGCTCGACGGACGTATCGACAGCCTACGCACGCGTCGTCCCCTCCAGCGTCCGAACAACGTCGATGTCGTCACGGGAGTGTCGTTCGGCGGCGCGGTGATCGACATCGCCGTGACCGCCGAACGTGGCCCGATGAAGCTCCGCATCTTCCGGCTGCCCGACATGACGCCGATTGACGGCGGTGGCATGACGCTGTTCGACGGCGACGCCACCCGCGCCCCGATGGGCGTAGCCCTGTACCGACGGCCGCGCGACGGGGCCGTGTTCGTCATCGTCGGCGGCAAGAGTGGACCGCGCGACGGCTACCTCTGGCAGTACCGGCTGCAGGATGCCGGCAACGGCGTCATGACCGCCGAGAAGGTCCGCGCGTTCGGGGCGTACAGCGGCGCCAAGGAAATCGAAGCGATCGCCGTCGACGCGCCACTGGGTTTCGTCTACTACAGCGATGAAACCGTCGGCATCCGGAAGTACCACGCCGATCCCGACCGCACCGATGCGGCGCAGGAACTCGCGTTGTTCGCGACCACCGGGTTCGTGAACGATCACGAAGGCATCGCGGTGTACCCCACCCGCGATTCCACCGGCTATCTGGTGGTGTCCGACCAACAGGGCCAACGCCTGCAGCTCTTCCCCCGCGAGGGCGCGCCCGGGGCACCCCATGCGCACCGCGTGCTCGCCACCATCCCCGTCGCCGCACGGGAAACCGACGGCCTCGACGTCACCAACACCCCGCTGTCCCCCGCCTTCCCCGAAGGCATGCTCGTGCTGATGTCCACCGACAAGACGTTCCACTTTTACGACTGGCGCGACGTGCGCAAGCGCCTCCCCCCCAACTGAACTCACTGATGCGTATCTCATTGCACAGTATGGCCGCCGGCCTGCTGCTTCTGGCCGCTCCGCTCGGGGCACAAGGAACGATCTCGGGTACCGTAGTCGACGAGTCATCAGGCCTTTCCCTGACCGGTGTCGTCATTCGCCTCGACGCGCTGAATCGTGAAGTGCTCTCGGATCGATCGGGACGTTTCGTTTTTTCTGGCGTCCCCGCTGGCTCGCAAGCGCTCTCGTCGCGCTACATCGGATACGCGGTGGCAAAACAAAATGTCACCGTTGTAGACCGACAGGTTGCTACCGTGGCGTTCCGTCTCGCGACCGCCAAGACCACGCTCGGTCAGGTACTTGTCGTGGCCACGCGCGCTGGACAGGCCTCGGCACTCAACCAGCAAAAGAACGCCGCGACCGTTGGCAATGTCATCGCCGCTGACCAAATCGGTCGCTTTCCGGACGCCAACCTCGGTGACGCGCTCAAGCGCGTGCCGGGCGTCACGGTGGCCCTCGATCAGGGTGAGGCCCGCTTCGGCTCCATCCGCGGCACCGAGCCCCGCTTCAACTCCGTGATGGTCAACGGCGAGCGTGTCCCTTCCGCCGAAGCCGAGACGCGCTCGGTACAGCTCGACCTCGTACCGGCCGACATGGTGCAGGCCATCGAGGTGAGCAAGACGCTCACCCCCGAAATGGACGCGGACGCCATTGGTGGCACAGTGAACGTGGTGACCCGCGCGGCGCCGGCTGGCTTGCGTGTTTCCACCACCGTGGGATCGGGCTACAACTTCATCCGCGAGAAGCCCGTGATGGTGGGCTCGCTCGTGGTGGGCAATCGCTTCTTCAACAACCGCCTTGGCGTGATCGGCAGCGCCTCCTACTACGACCAGCAGTTCGGGTCGGACAACAAGGAAGGTGTCTGGAACAAGACCAGCACTGGCGCGCCGTTCATGAATCAATTCGATATCCGGCGCTACGACGTGCAGCGCACGCGCCGTTCGGTCTCGGTGGGCCTCGACTACCGATTCAACGAGGCCAACACCATTACGTGGCGCTCCCTGTACAACAGCCGCGATGACTGGGAAAACCGCTTCCGGGCCCGCTATATCTTGGGTGCTCCGAATGCGACCACCGGCCTCCAGACCACCGAAATCCGTCGCCAGACCAAGGGTGGCGGTCCGGATCCCCGCCTGAAGTTCACGCGCCTCGAAGATCAGCGCATGTGGAGCAGCCAGCTGTCGGGTGAGCACCTGATTGCCAATCGCGCCACCCTCACGTGGTCGGGCAGCATGTCGCGCGCCTCCGAGACGCGCCCTGACGAGCGGTACATCGACTGGCGTTCGCGCGGCGTGAGCATCCGGCCCGACTATTCCGACGAGCAGAACCCGCAGTTCAGCGCCACCACCCCGGCGCAGGTCGCCCCGACGGCGTTCACCTTCCGGCGCATTGAGCAGTTGGACGGCTTCACTAAGGACGAAGACCGCAACGGGCGCATCGATCTGCTGGTGCCGCTCGCCGAGGGCGATTACGCCAGGAAGCTCAAGGTGGGCGCGCGGTACCGCGGCAAGGAGAAGCTGCGCGACAACAGCTACAATTTCGCGACGCCGGTTGTCAGCAGCACGTTCGCCAATCTTGGCCAGCGCGGTGCGCAGGACTACTCCGTCGCCAGCAACCTCTCCGGCCCGTACCAGTACGGCACGTTCAGCTCGCCGGAATTCCTCGGCAACCTGAACCTGTTCAACAGCGCCGAGTTCCGCCTTGCCGATCAACCAGCGGAGTACGCTGCCGGCAACTTCACCGCCGAAGAACGCATCGCCGGCGGCTACGCACAGCTGGAGCAGCAACTCGGCGCGACCATCAGCGTGGTCGGTGGCGTGCGCGTGGAGAACACCAGCATCGACTACAACGGGTTCCAGTACAACGTCGACAACAACAACGTGACGGGCACCACTGGAAGCCAGAGCTATACCGACATCCTGCCCAGCATCAACGCGAAATGGGATGCCGCCAAGAACACAGTGATCCGTGCCGCCTGGACCAACGCCTTGGCGCGTCCGAACTACTTCGACCTCGTGCCCTACCGCGAGATCAGCCTCGAAGACAACGAACTCTCCACCGGCAATCCGGCGCTCAAGCCCACCCGGTCGATGAACTTCGACGTGATGGCCGAGCGGTACTTCGAGAACGTGGGCCTGCTGTCGGCCGGCGTGTTCCACAAGCGCATCACCGATTTCATCTTCAACTTCACGCAGTTCAATCAGCTCGACCCGATCACGAACCAGACCTTCTCGCAGATCAGCCAGCCGCGCAACGGACCGGAAGCCACACTCACGGGCATCGAAGTCGCCGCCCAGCGACAGCTCGATTTCCTCCCGGGTCTCCTGCGCAACATCGGCCTCTACGCCAACTACACGTTCAACGAGTCCGAAGTGAGCGGGCTGGACATTGATGGCCGCGAGAATGAGAAGCTCCCGCTCCTCGGCACGGCCCGTCACAGCGGCAACCTCTCGGTGTCCTACGACTCCAAGCGCATCATGCTGCGTGTGGCCATGAACTACCAGAGCGAATCACTCGACGCCGGTGAAGGCGGATACAACGAGGATGCATTCTTCGATCGGTGGGCCGATCGCCGCACG
>JARIEV010000201.1 GCA_031127225.1 Gemmatimonadota bacterium
ACGCGCAACGTCGATTACTCGGCGCGCTTCAACTACGACCGCACCACGTCCGTCATCACCAAGCTCGACATCCCCGAGTACTTCATCGAGGGGACGATGTTCAAGATGGTGCAGGGCGGCGCACTCGGTCAGATTTATGGCCGGAAGTTCGTGAAGGAGTGCGGGCAGCTCCCTGCCGATTTCCAGGCGCGCTGCGGCTCAGGCCTCGATTATCAGGCGAATGCGGACGGATTCATCGTGTATGTCGGTCAGGGGAACACCGTCAATGATGGCATCACGAAGAACCTGTGGATGACCCGCCTTCCTGCCGCCTCAGCGCCGTGGAAGGGCGGGACCGGCGGTGATCCGCTCAGCTGGGGCATGCCTATTCTCGAGCGAGACGCCGGCGGCGCCGTGGCCACGGTGCCGGTTGGACAGGCGCTTCCGCGCTTCCGCTGGTCAACGGCGCAGACCTTCCGCTATAAGCGCATCACCGCCTACGGGCTGCTCGACGCCACGGTTGGCAAGAACGTCTGGAACCAAGGCCGGCAGTGGTCGTTGGGTGACTTCATGCACGCCGATGCCGACCAGCAGGGCAAATCGGTCGCCGATGCGAAACCCGTCGGCTACTACTTCCGCGCCATCTCGACCGGCGGCATCGGTGGTCTGTATGACGTGCTGGCGCCGAACAACAACACCGTGGAAGACGCCAGCTTTGTGAAGCTCCGTGAACTCTCGGTGGGATACAGGATCGGTTCCATCGCCGGCGTCGGCAACTGGAACCTCGCCCTCATCGGTCGCAACCTGATCACGTGGACCAAGTATACGGGCTTTGACCCCGAAGTGGGGTTGGGAGGTGGCCAGCTCGGATCCGCCGTGCTCAACGCCAACGACGGATACGTTTTCCCGAACCTGCGCCAGTTCACGTTCTCGCTCAGCACCAGCTTCTGACCCCGGAGTTCACGCCGCGCGAGGCGTTCAAGGCCCTCGCGCGCGTGGACAGCCTCTTGAGGAGATTCGATGCGTAAGCACGTTTCGCAGTACGTAGCGGGCGGTGGGGTACTGCTGGGGCTTTTGGCCTGCAGCGGTGACTCACTGAACGTCACCAACGTCAATAATCCAGACGTGGCGCGCGCCTACGCCACACCCGCGGGTGTGGAAGGCGTCGTGGCCGGACTCGGTGTGCAGCTCAACAACACCCAGCGCGCGACCGAATCGGTCAACACCCAGGCGCGTATTCTTGCCGGCGAGAACATCGCCTCGGTGGCCAACTTCGGCATGGCCGCGCGCTCACAGATCCCGCGCTCGATCATCTCGAACGAACTCGGCAACGATCAGCAGGCGGGCAACCTCGCGAACTTCAATCAGTTCTCGCGTGTGTCCCGCACAGCGTCGAACGCCATCGCTGCCGTGAACCGCTTGTCCACCAGTGGCCAAACCATCGGGAGTCCGGCACAGGATGCGCGCGCCAAAGCGTTTGCCTTCCTGATTCTTGGACAGGCGCTCGGGAATCTGGCGCGGGCCTACGATTCGGCCGCCGTCGTCACCCCGGCCACGCCGAGCGACGTGGTGCCAGGGCTTTCCGGTGCCACGCAGGTCAACACGGCAGCATTGCAGATGCTTGATTCTGCCATCGCGATTGCCAACTCGGCAGCCGCGACGACCGGCGCCAACGGCTTCCCGTTGCCGACGACGTGGATCAGCGGCGTTGCCCTCACGCGCGACAACTTTGTCCGCCTGGCACGTTCGTACAAGGCGCGGTTCCGCGCTGGTGCGGCGCGCACGCCGGCCGCACGGGCCGCGGTTGATTGGGCAGCCGTCATTGCTGATGCCACCAACGGTATCACGGCCGATTTCACCATCAGCCTGGGTGGCACCACCGGCTGGAGCGCCGCGTACGACTTCAACCAGATGTACGTGACCGGTGGCTGGCATTCCGTGCCGTACTTCTACTACGGCATGGCTGACGTGTCCGGCTCGTATGATGCGTGGCTGGCCACGGCGCGTGATTCACGCTCGGACTTCACCGTCGTCACCCCCGACACCCGTTGGCCGCGCGGCGCCACTCGTGCCGCGCAGCAGGCCACCGCGCCGACGCTCTCTCTCCCGGCGGGGATCTACTTCCGCAACCGCCCGACCGGCGAAGACGTGCCACTCGTTGGCCCCGGCGATTCGCAGTACGATTTCCGCCGCTACGGTGCCTCGTGGCTCAACGCCGTGACCGGCCAGTACACGGAGATGTCCAAGACGGAAATGGACATGCTCGCGGCCGAAGGCTATATCCGCACCGGCAACCTCCCTGCTGCGATTACGCTCGTCAACTTGACGCGCGTGAAGAACGGCTTGGATGCGATCGGGAATGTGGCCAGCGCCTCGGTGCCGTATTCGACGAACCTGGCCACGTGCGTTCCTCGTGTGCCGGTGGCGCCGAACTTCACCAGCACGGCGTGCGGCAGCCTGCTCGAAGCCATGAAGTATGAGAAGCGCATCGAGACCGCCTATACGGGCTACTTCATCTGGTTCTCGGACAACCGCGGCTGGGGTGACCTGGTTGAGGGAACGCCAGTCGAGTGGCCGGTGCCGTATCAGGAAATGCAGTCGCGCCAGAAGCCGTATTACAACGGCACGAATCGCGCGGCCCGCGGCACGTACGGGTTCTGATGACTGAGTACCAGAACCTCTCGCTTCGCACACGATCGGAGTCGATCGCGCAGCGGTCCGTCAGCGTTCTGTGTGCGTTGGCGCTGGCGCTGCAGATCGGGTGCTTTTCGTATCTCCCGGTGCAGTCCGCACCACCCCTTCCCGCACAGCAAGTTGGCATCGTGATCAACGATCGCGGTCGCGTGTTGTTGGGGGATCGGGTCGGTACCAGCGTCGATCGGATTGATGGAAAGGTGATCAGCCGGCAGGATGGTTCCATTGTCGTGGACGTGTATCGCGTGACGGATCTGCGCGGGAACACGGCCACGTGGACGGGAGAACGGGTGTCGATTCCAGACGAAGCGATTCTGGGGTACCGCGCCCGGAAGTTCTCGAAGTTGAAAACACTCCTGCTGGTTGGTACGATCGTTATTGCCATCGTCGCGTCGCTCGGCCAATCACTCGATCTCTTCGGAGATGAGCTTGCCGAGCGTCCCGGCGAAGGCCCGCAACAGTCCTGAGCGACTACGCGCTCGCGCGGTCGTCTCGTTTACCGTTTCTATTTCGCTTCTTCCCGGAGTCCTTGCCTCATGCGGCTCTCCCGATTCGTACTTCTTGGCGCAGCAGTGTCGGCGATGGTCGGTTGCAGTGAGCCCAGCGATGCGCCCACCACGCCGAACATCCCGCCTCTGGCGTTCGTTCGCTACATCAACGCGGTTCCCGATACACTCAACACCACGGTCCGCTTCACCGACCAGGTGGAGTACTCGCCGATCTCCTGGGCGAACGTGCCCTTCCGTGGTCTCGGACAGGGCAACTACCAGCCCACGGCGGCCGGCGCGCGCAAGTTCCGCGTCTTCACCGCCGACGCCGTGAACTTCAGTGTGGCGGGTAACACGGTGATTCTCGTGGATACCACCATCACCTTCGAGGCCGGTAAGTACTACACGATGTTGCACCTCGGCTACGCCCGCGCCGGTGCTTCGCCGAAGCAGCGTATCGTAGCGATCAACGATGTCTTCCCCGCGCAGGCCGCCGGAATCTCGTTCCGCGCCATCCATGCGGGTCTCGACGTCGGAAACGTCGACATCTACGCCACGGCCACGACAACGGACGCCATCACCGGCGCCCCGCTGCTCGCGAACGTCCCGCTGAACACGGTGTCGGCGTACCTCGCCCGCTCCACGGGTGCCTTTGCGGCCCGTGTCACGGCAACCGGTTCTACCACGGCGGTCATCAGCGCAGCGGCTCCGGCCGGTACCGCTGGAAGCGCCTCAGTCGATCCGCTCGGTGGCGCCACCGTCGCCGGCTCGATCATCACCGCCATCGCGTTCCCGGCCACCCCGACGAACTCGGCCGGCGCGCGGTTCACCGCGCCCGGCGTTGTATACTACGTGGACAAGCAGCCGCCGCGCACCACGCCCAACCCGTAAGACTTACGGTTGTGCGTCAGCACGGCAGGAAGCCAACAGCAACCGCGCATGAGACCACTGTCTCGTGCGCGGTTGCTGTCCTTTGGGTCCTGCTCTGCCTGCCCTCTCTCCTCGCGGCGCAGGTCCTACGGGGCACCGCGCGGCTCTTGGGTGAGGACCGCCCGCTCGGGCAGGCGCGTGTCATGGCCCTCCTGCGAGATGGCCGTGCCGTGGGCAGCACCGTCACCGACGACATGGGGCGTTTTCAATTCCGGGTGAACGCGGGCGGGCAACCCTTCGCGATCTCGATCACGCGCATCGGCATGGAGCCCACGCTCTCCGAAGAGCTCACCCTCGCGGCCGGTGACACGCTCGACGTGAACTTGAGCGTCGTTGAAACGGCGATCCGCACCGACACGGTGCGCGTAAAAGCCACCCCGTCGTTGAACGACGTGCGGCTCGCCGAAGCACGACGACGCGGCTGGCGTGTCTTTCCGCCCGCCGACGTGGAGAAGCTCCGCGAACGATCCAACTCCTTCGAGGACTTGCTGCGATCCACCGGGTATCCCGGCTTGGTCATTCCCAGTCGTCGTGATGATTGCATTCGCTCCACGCGCTACAATCGCTGCCTCACGATCGTGATCGATGGCACACCGCTCAGCGGCAGTTATCCCAACATCAATCCGCGCGACGTCCATTTCTTTGCGCTGCTCGGCAAGACGGAAGCCGCCGTGCAGTTCGGCGACCGAGCGCCCTGGGGAGCCCTCGTGATCTACACACGAGCCCGGGGAGACCGGTAGCGGCGCTATCCGCCGGGCGCCAACTTACCGCATGCTTGCACCCCTCCGACGACTCGTGATCGCGGCGCTGCTCCACGGCGCCCCACTGTCCCTGTGTGCTCAGGGAGCGCCCCCCGCGGCGGACGCCTCGCGCATGCCGCCCCCGGGCTGGGTGGGCTCCCCGAAGCAGTACGACGCGATCAAGACGTCCACCGACCTCATGATCCCCACGCGCGACGGCAAGCGCATGGCGACCGATGTGTACCGCCCCGCCCGCAACGGAGTGCCGCTGGCGCAGCCGCTGCCGGTCCTCCTCAACCGCACCCCGTACAACAAGACGGCGCTCGCCGATCTGGCTACGTGGTACGCGGAGCGCGGCTACGTGGTGGCGCTGCAGGACACGCGCGGTCGCTACAAGTCGGAAGGCACCTTCTCGAAAGTGCAGCCCGCCGACGCCACGGACGGCTACGACGTGATCGAGTGGCTCGCGAAGCAACCGTACGCCAACGGCGTCGTGGGGATGTGGGGCACCTCCTTCTCGGCGCACACCGAGGCCGGCGCGGCGCAGTACAACCCGCCGTCGCTCAAGTCGATGGTGCTCAACATGGGCGGTCTCGCCAACGGCTGGGACCACGGCGTGCGGTACCGCGGCACCTACGAGATGGGACGGCAACTCACGTGGGCGTGGAGCCAGCTGCTGGCCGATGCGCGCTCCCCCGACGTGAAGGCGTTGCTCACCAAGGAGAAGGTGGAAGACTGGTACACCGTGCAGCCCATGCGGCGCGGCCTCAATCCACTCTCGGTGGACTCGCAGTACGAAGGCTGGTACTTCGACTTCTTCGAGCACGCCGATTACGACGCGTACTGGAAGGATCCGATGCTGGCGTGGGACGAACACTACGGCGAAACGTCGGACATCCCCATGATGCACGT
>JARIEV010000020.1 GCA_031127225.1 Gemmatimonadota bacterium
GGCCCCGGCGTTCGTGTTCGCGAACGACGCCGACTATGGGTACGCCCTGGTCCTGCCCGACAGTGGCAGTGTGCGCTGGCTGGAGCAGCAGATCGGGACGGTGCGCGACGACTTCCTGCGCGCGATGCTGTGGGGCGCGTTGTGGGATCTGGTGCGGGAGGCACGGCTATCCCCCACGCGCTACGCCGAGATGGTGCTGCGCGAACTGCCGCAGGAGCGTGACGAGCAGATCGCGGGCACGTTGGTGGGGCGGTTGTCCACGGTGATCGGCCGGTACAGCGCCGACGCCGCCCGCGAGGCCCTGCTGGCGCGCGCCGAGCCGTTGCTGCTGCGCGGCGCGGCGGACAGCACGCGCAGCTACGGGCAGCGGAAGAGCCAGCTGGACGCGGTGATCGGCCTGGCGCGCACGCCGGCGTCCCTGGGGCAGCTGGACGCGTGGCTGGCCCGCGACTCGATTGCCGGCCTGCCGCTGCGGGCCCCCACCCGGTGGTCCATCGTGACGCGGCTGGTGGCGCGAGACGCGCCGACCGCCGCGGCGCGGCTGGCGGCGGAAGCGCGGCGCGACTCCACGAGTGAGGGGCAGCGCCAGGCGTTCGTGGCCGACGCGGCGCGCCCCGACGCGGCGCACAAGGAGGCGCTGTTCACCCGGTGGTTTGCGGACGCGACGCTGAACGAGGAGTGGGTGACCTCGAGCCTGCGGAGCTTCCATGATCCCGACCAGCGGGCACTGACCACCCGCTACCTGACCGCCGCCTTGGATACGCTGCCGTGGATCCAGCAGAACCGGCGAATCTTCTTTTTGGGGAGCTGGCTGGGGGCGACGATCGGCGGCCAGTCGGAGGCGGAGGCGCTGCAGATCATCGACCGGTGGCTGGCGGCCCATCCGACGCTCGGGGCGGACCTGCGGCAGAAAATTCTCCAGAGCCGAGACGAGCTGGAGCGTACGGTCCGCATCCGGCGGCGGTTCGGGGACGATCCGTACCGTCCGTAGGCCCCGCCGTGGAGCCACCACCCCATCGGGCGACGCGCTCTGTCCCACCCGGTGACGTGACCTAGCCTCGCGTTGTTCGCCTCATGTACTTTTGTTCCACCTTGGCGCTGTCAGCGTTTCGTGACGTACCGGTCACGGTCTGGCAGCAATTGGTGACAATCGGACAAATGGTACCGGCTGTCCCGCTGTCCATCGTGTTTCAGCAGCCCGCCTTTTCTTCCTCGGAGACCCTCTATGGGTAAGTTGTTCTCACTCGTGGCCGCCTTTGCGGTCGCCGTGCTGCCGCTCCGCGCGGACGCACAAACCCGGGATATCTCGGGTAAGGTGACGCAAGCGGTTACCGGTCAGCCGATCGCTGACGTGACCGTCAGCATCGTCGGCCAGCAAGTCGGCGTGCGCACCAACGAGCGCGGCGAATTCCGCATGCGCGTTCCCTCAGGCGAAGTGGTCGTGCTGGCGCGCCAGCTTGGCTTCAAGCGCCAGACCGTCCGCCTCGGCGCGACCGAGAGCACGGCCAATTTCGTCCTCGAGAAGGACGTGCTGCAGCTCGAAGGCGTGACGGTGACCGGTCAGGCCACGACGACCGACCGCCGGGTGGCGGCGACGGCCGTGGCGACCGTGAGCGCGCAGGAACTGAACCGCGTGCCGGCCCGCTCGGTCGAGAGCAACCTCGCCGGCAAGGTCGCCGGTGCGCGCGTGTTTGATAACGGCGGCGCCCCCGGCGGCGGTGCGCAAATCCAGATCCGTGGCGCCACATCGGTGCTCGGTCAGGGCGACCCGCTGTATGTGGTGGACGGCGTGATCATTTCGAACGCCGGCATCTCGTCGGGACAGAGCGCGATCACGCGCGCGAGCGGCTCGACGGGCTCCAGCCAGGACCAGGTCGTAAACCGTCTGGCCGACCTGAACCCGAACGACATCGAGAACATCGAAGTCCTGAAGTCGGCGGCGGCCACCGCCATTTACGGCTCGCGCGCCACGAACGGCGTGGTCGTGATCACGACAAAGAAGGGCACGTCGGGCGCCCCGCGCTGGAACCTCACGCAGCGGGCCGGGACGCAGCAACTCATGCGCTCCCTCGGCCATCGGCAGTATGGTACGCTCGAGGATGTGAAGGATTTCGTCGGCGGGCCGGTCGGTCTCGCCGCCGCGACGGCGGCGTGCAACCCAACGTGCACCAATTACGACTGGCAGCAGGAGCTGTACGGCCGCACGGACCCGTCGTGGGAAACGCTGCTCTCGGCGTCCGGCGGTGTGAACAACACCCGCTACTTCGCCTCGCTCAGCGATCGCCAGGAATCGGGCATCATGATCAACACTGGCGCGCGTCGCACCGGCGGCCGTATCAACCTGGACCAGACGATCGGTTCGAAGCTCACGGCGAGCATGGGCATCGACGTCACGCGCAACTTCTTCCAGCGTGGTATCGGCAACAACAACAACGCCGGCGTGAGCCCGACGTACACGTTCGGCTACACGCCGGCGGTCGTCGATCTGCAGGCGCGTGATGCCTCCGGCCGCTACGTCCGCATGCCGTTCGACGGCGGCGGGTCGGGCACCGCCAATCCGTTCGAAGTCCTGAACGCGATGCAGAGCGACGAAACCGTGTTCCGTCAGGCCGCGAACATCCGCCTCGGCTACGCGCTCCTGAGCACGACGCGTCACACGGTGCAGCTGTCATACCTCGGCGGCTTTGACCGCTTCCAGCAGGAAGGCGTGCAATATTCGCCGAACTATCTGCAGTTCGAGCCGGCGGACGGCTTCCTCGGCACGGCCGGCCAGAACAACGCGTCGAGCCTCCAGACCAACTCCGGCATGAACGCGGTGTGGACGTGGTCGCCGTCGAACAAGTACGTGACGTCGCTCACGACGTCGATCGGTGGCTCGTACGAGCGCCAGAAGCAGGACGTGTACCGCATCCGCGGTCGTGGTCTGCTCCCGACGCGCCGCACGGCCGCCGGTGCGCAGGACATCGCGACGGTTGATGACCGCTCGGAGTTCCGCGATCAGTCGTACTACGTGAACGAACAGATGCTGCTGCTGGACGAGAAGCTGGCCCTGAACGCCGGCTTCCGCGCCGACCGGTCGAGCGCCAACGGCGACCGCGCGACGTTCTACGTGTTCCCGAAGTACTCGGGCTCGTACCGCTTCGTGAAGCCGCTCACCGACAAGGTTGATGAGTTCAAGTTCCGCGCGGCGTGGGGCCAGTCGGGCAACCGTCCGCGTTTCGGCGACCGCGACATTCTGTACGCGGACGGCGGACTGATCGGCGGCCAGAACTCCCTCGTGTCGGCCGGCCTGCTCGGTAACACCGGGATCAAGCCGGAAGTCATGAACGAACTGGAGTTCGGCGTGGACGCCTCCATGCTCGGCGCGCGCGTCGGTGTCGAAGTGACGCGCTACCAGCGCCGGATCAAGGATCTGCTGCTCACGTTCCCGCTGCCGCCGTCGTCGGGGCTCGGCAACCAGATCATCAACGGCGGCCAGCTGTCGGTGCTCGGCACCGAAGGCGTGCTGTCGCTGGTGCCCGTGCGCCGCGGCAACTTCGAGTGGACCAGCCGCATCATCTACAACACGAACGCCCAGTTCACCGACAGCGTGCCGGTGCCGGCGTTTGCGGTCCCGGGCTCGTATGGTGCCTCGTACGGCCGGAACCGAATCCAGTCGAACACGCGCTCCACGTACATCTGGGGCAATGCCCCGTTCGGCGTGGGCGGTGCCACGCGCGACACGATCCTGTACGACTCGAACCCGATTCATACCACCACGTTCAACAACGACTTTTCCTACAAGTCGTTCACGTTCTCGTTCCTCGCCGACTGGCGTGCGGGTGGCTACGTGTCGAACATGACGAACAACCTGTGGGACGAAGGTGGACAGTCGCGTGACTACGACGCCGCCGCTCCAACGTCGATTCTCCCTGGGTCGCGTGCCTGTGGCACTGCGACGCTTGGCGAATGCCGGTACTCCACGTTCAATGGTGGCGACATCCGCCCGTACATTCAGAAGGGCTCGTACGTGAAGCTCCGCGAAGTGACCCTGAACTATCAGGCACCGGAGACGTGGGCCAAGAAGATCCCGGGCGCGCGCTCGCTGCGCTTCAACGTGAGCGGCCGTAACCTGGCGCTGTTCACCGATTACTGGAGCTTCGATCCGGAGTTCAACAACTTCGGCAACACGAACTTCAACCGGTTCATCGACCTCGCTCCGTTCCCGTCGAGCCGCCAGTTCTTCCTCAGCGTCGACGTGGGGTTCTAATCCATGACGACCACTGACAACCTCACCGGCGCATCGCGCGTGCAGATGACCCGATTGCCTTTGCGCACCCTTGGTGCCCTCTCGCTCGCCTCGCTGTCATTGGCTGCCTGCAGCAAGGACACGCTGGGGATCACGAATCCGAACACCCCGTCGGTGGCCGGTGCTAGCGCCGACCCACAGGCGTTACAGCTGCTGGCCACCGGCCTGCTGCGGCAAAACCGCAACAGCCGCGGCGGCCTGATCAGCGAAACCGGCCGCTTTGGCCGGGAGTCGTACGTGTACACGCCGCAGGAAGGGCGCAACACGTCGGCCTATCTGATCGGGCTGTCCGGCCAGAACAAGCTCGACAACGCCGGCTTCGCCGTGGGCAGCTGGAACGGCCCGTACGGCAACCTGCGCGACGTGTTCAACTTCAAGAACACCGTGGCGGCGTCCACACTCAGTGCCGAGCAGAAGAAGGCGGCGCTTGGTTTCGCGAAGACCATCGAAGCCATCGAGTTGCTCACGGTGATCTCGACGCGTGACACGATCGGTGCCGTCACCCAGATCAATCGGGATGCCACGGTGCTCGCGCCGTTCGTCTCGCGGGACTCGGTGTACAAGTACATCCTGAACACGCTGGACGAAGCAAACACCGATCTCGGCGCCGGTGGCGCCGCGTTCCCGTTTGCACTGAACTCGGGCTTCACCGGCTTCAATACACCGAGCACGTTCCGCCAGTTCAACCGCGCCATGGCCGCCCGTGCCGCGGCGTACTACGCCACCTCCGGCGGCGGTGCCACAGCGTGGGCGCGTGCGAACGCGGCGCTGGATGCCTCGTTCCTGAACGCGGCGGCCACGACGACGGCGCAGCTGAACGTGGGTGTGTACCACCCGTACGCCGCGTCGCCCGACGCGCCGAACCCGCTCGCCCAGGCCACGAACACGGACCTGTACGCGCACATGTCGTTCGAAACGGACGCGCCGCTCAAGGCCGACGGCTCGAAGGACAACCGGTTCACGGCCAAGATCGGTGTCCGTCCCACGCGCAACGCGCCAAGCGGTCTGGGCGTCGCGTCGTCGCTGGGCTTCAACCTGTATCCCGCGATCACGACCTCGCTGCCGATCATCCGCAACGAGGAGCTCATGCTGCTCCGCGCGGAGGCGCTGGTGGCCACCGGGAACAAGGCGGGTGCGCTGGTGCTGATCAACAGCATCCGCGTGAACGCCGGCGGCCTTGCACCGTCCACGCTGACCGCGGCCTCGACGGACGCGGCCTTCGTGACCGAAATCCTTCTGCAGAAGCGGTACTCGCTCATGCTGGAAGGGCATCGTTGGATCGACATGCGCCGCTACGGCCGGCTGAGCGAGCTGCCGCGTGACCTGACGTCCGGGGTCAACGCACACTTCGTGGCCAAGGTGCAGCCGCTGCCGCAGGCCGAGTGCCTGCAGCGTGCCGGACGCTCCGGTGCACTCGCGGGACCGGGCTGCTAACGCCGGCCCCACCCGCTGCACGAACAAGCCCCGCGTGACGTGATGTCACGCGGGGCTTGTTCGTTCGGCACCCGATCACGCCGGCGATTGAGACGACATCAGTACCCGTCGCGCGTCCACACGGCGACGACACCGCAGCGCCGGTCCGGTCCACCAAACTGCGGGGGGATCGTCGCGGCGCCGGTATAGACTTCGATGCCGGCGATCTGCTTGGGCGGCGGCAAGAGGTCGAGATCGAAATTGCGCGGCAGCACGATGCCGTCGAGAACGACCTGCATGGCGCAGTACTGCTGCTGGCCGTTCGCATCGAATCCGCCCCCCTCGCGGCGCGAATACACCTGCGTGCCGGCGAAGGCCTGCGTCGTGACACGCGACACTTCCACGCCACGCATGGCGCGCATGAAGTCGGAGGTCTGCAGTGATCCGCGCCGTTCGATTTCTTCCTGCGTCACAAACTGCCCTTGCCCCTGACGCCGCCGCACCTCGAAGTCCAGCATCCGCATGGTCACCCGTCGCTCCTTCACACGCACCGTATCGAGCAAGGCAGTGGAGCGGATGAGCGTGTACGACAAGCGGACGGTGTCACCTTCGGGCACCTGAATGATCCCCGATGTCGGCGCGTATCCGATCCGGCGTACGACGAGCAAGTATTGCCCCGACGGTACCTGCAACATGCGGAAGCGCCCGTTTTCGTTGGTGATCACGCGGGCGCTGGTTCCGACGACGGACACGTCGGCCGACCCAAGGGGGCGCAGCAGGGTATCGGTGACGAGGCCGTCGATTACCGCCTGACCACTCAGCGGACGGATGGCCGCGCGCTCTTTGTCCTGCGCCGCACGGTCACGGATGGTCGCGCGGACCTGCGCGTGGGCCGACGTGGTGATACAGGGGAGCAGCAGCGCCGCCCCGAGTGCCCGGCGGAGGGCGCGATGCGCGGCGCGCGGTGGGACAGAAGCGTGTGATCTGGACATAGTCGGATAAGTTATCGGCATTCCTTCAGCGGAGACACATCCCGTGCCATGCTACCCCACGATCGGCTGGTTGACCCGTTGGTTCACGCGGCGTGCCGCGACCGGCATTTTGCCGGCGCCCCTCCGGCTGGCGCCCCTTCTACTCGCGACCCTGATCCTACCGGGCCGTGCGGCACGGGCACAGACGGCGGTTCCCAGCCGCGCCGCCGACAGCGCGAGTGTGATCGGCGTAGCCGTGCGCATGCTGGCCGCCATCTCGGCCCGCGACACTGCGGCGGCGCGCCCGCTGCTGGTGCCGGGCGCGCTGTTCGTGGCCATCGCCGATCCGGCCGGCGGCACCGGAGGTGCGAGCCTGACCACGGACACCGATTTCTATCGCACGCTGCCGCAGGGCACAGAGCGGTATCTCGAGCGCATGTGGAGCCCCACCGTGATCCTGCACGGGTCACTCGCGGAGGTACATACGCCGTACGACTTCTATCGGGATGGCGTGTTCTCGCACTGCGGCACCGACGTGTTCACGCTGGTCCGTCAGCGCGGCACATGGATGATCGCGGCGCTCAGCTACACCCGGCAGCGCACCGGGTGCGCGCCGAGTACTCTGGGTCCGCCGGCGTAAAGCTACTTCTTTTTGAGGTCACCGCAGGCGGCGATGATGCCCATCGCCGCCGCAGCATCGTGGATGTTCACGTAGTAGGCGGTGGTGTCGGCCAGCGCGACGGCGAGCGTGGCCTTGCCGGTGCCGTGCCCCTTGTCATTGATCACGATGGGCGCGTAGGCACGTCCGCCGCCGACCACGCCGCCCGCCTTCTCACAGCTGCCCGTGTGGATGTGCCACGGACGCGTAGCCCCCGGCGTGTCGTCATCGAGCGTGACCGACACCTCCGTCCCCGCGCCATCCTTGGTGGGCGTGACCACGGCGGTGCCATGCACCTTGCGGCCATCCTTGCCCGCGATCGTGGCCACGTAGTCGGTGATCGGCCGGGCGAGCGCGAACAGCACCGCGGTGTGACCCACGAGGGCGGCACTCAGGGCAATCCAGCGAAGGCGCGTGTGGCGGGTCATCAGCACTCCGTAAGCGTGAAAAGAAACAGGAACGGACGGCACCGGCATCGCCGCTAATTGCGCTCGACGATGCGATCGATGAGAAAACTGGACTGCTCGAGCGCTTCGGCGGTGAAGTCGCCGAAGAATGTGCGGACATCCGTGAAGAGCCGGGCGAACGCGGCCTGATCGCCGCGGGCGAGCACGTCCGCGACCTCCTGCACCGACGCGCCGAACGCGGCCGTGATCTCCGCCGTGCGCGGATTACCCATCTCGATCGCACCGTACAACGCCGGATCCTGCGCGAAGTGACGCGCGGCCACGTACAGCTCGAGCAGATACGCTGGCGATGTGAACGGCATCGTTTCGGCGAGCGGGACGCCCAGACGGCTCAGCGTGAGCCCCTGCACCTGCGTCTGGAAGTGTGTGAGTACCTGCACCACCGACATGGCGCGATCGTGCTGGGACGCCGTGCTTTCTGTGACCACCAGCCCGCGGGCGGCGAACGACTGCGCCACCCAATCGCCCCACGCGTCGCCGCGCGCACGGCAGAGCACGACGCGCTGCCCCTGCAGCGTGTGCACGCTGGGGCCGAACATGGGGTGTGTCCCCACCACACTGGCCGACGTGGACGCCAGCATGGCCTGGACCGGCGCTTCCTTGAGGCTGGTCACATCCATGAGCAACGATTCGGGGCGTACATGTGGCCCCACCGCCTGAATCACGGCCGCCGTGACGTCGATGGGCACGCTCACGATCACGACATCGGCCACCGCGGCCGCCTCGGTGGCGCTGAGCGCGGTGTCGATGTCGACGATGAGGATGCGATGGCCGAGATCGCCGAAGAGGCGCGCCATGACGCGCCCGATGCGTCCGTGCCCACCGACGATGGCCACCGTGCGCGGCTCGGCATCGACCGGCACCTCGGCGCGTAGGGCGGCCTGATGATCGCGGCTCGAGCGCAGCAGCAACCGGAAGATCGACTCGATCTCCTCCGTGGGGAGCCCGAGCTCCGAAGCGCGCTCCTGGCGGTCGCGCAACACCTCACGCTCCCGCGCCGCATCGCGAATGCGGAGCCCGTGCTGACGCTTGTACGCGGCGACCTCGGAGACGAGCGCCATGCGCTTGGCCATGATCTGCAGCAGGTCACGATCGAGCGCGTCGATCATGGCGCGCACCACGGGGAGCGGCCGCGGCGTGTCAGCCACTCACCCGTCTCACTGGCTCATCTTCCAGAACGCGATGCCACTGGCCTGCTGGCCGACATCGGCGGTGCCGACCTTGGTGCGCGCCACGAGGTCGATGACATCGACCTTGCCCGGCTGCGCCCCCTGCCCTTCGCTGCTCACGAAGGCATAGCGCGAATCGCTGCTCACCGTGACGCCGTGCGCGAGCCGGTTGGAGGTGGGGAGCTGCGCGACGCTGGCGCCCGACACGAGGTCGAACAGCTCGACCATGTTACCCTGCTTGAGCGTGGCCACGAGCGTCCGCCCATCGGCGGTAACAGCGAGATTGTACACGCCGCGGCCGGTCTTGAAGCGGCGCGACACCACCCACCCCTTGGTATCAACCTCGAGGATTTCGTCGGCCTTGTTGCAGGCCACGTAGATTTTCGCACCGTCGGCCGAGGGCTGCGCCCAGGTGGGAGAACAGGAGGCCGGGGCCATCTCGTGCTTTTCGAGGCCCATCGCCACACGTCCCATCTGTGCCGGATCGACCGTGGGCCCCGCGGCCTTCGTTGTGGCGGCGGGCGCCATCGCGGGCGCCGTGGCATGCGCGCTGTGGTCCATCGCGGCGTGATCTATGCCAGCCATGGTGTTCACGGCCGACGGCGGCAGCGCGCCTTCCTTGCCCTTTGCGAGCGAGAAGCGGCGCGACACCGCAAACGTGCGCGTGTCCACTTCCACGAGCTGGTCATCCATCATGCACGTGGAGTACTGGTGCATGCCGTTGGGCGCCACGCGGCTGCCGTGCGGCATGGTGCAGGTCACGATGCGCGCGATTTCGGTGGCGTTGGGGGTGTAGATCACCGACACGGTGGACGGGATCATGTCGCCGTGCAGATTGAAATTCACCGACAGCGCGTAGAGCCCGTCGGGTGTGACGTCGATTGACGCCGGGAAATTGCCGAGCAACAGGCCGGGGGCGACGAGCGTGTCGGGGCCCAGCTCGTAGCGCCAGTACTTGCCGTCCGGAAAGCCGTGGCCGGTGGTCATGTGCAGGTACTTCCCATCGGCGGAGATCGCGAGGCCATGCGGCCCCTCCATTTCCGCGGCGAGTTCCCCGATGGCGATGCTCTTCTCGACCACCGTCCCCGCCGGACCGAAGCGCACTCGGTAGATGCGATCGGCCGACTCCGCGCCGACGTACACCCAGTAGTCGGCCGTGGGACTCTTCACCGCGGCGGGCTGCGCCGCCACCACGGTGGGCGCAACGGACAGCATCGCCACGACGGCCAACCGCGCGAGGCCGCGCGTGGCGGCCCCGTGGCCAAGACGCCATGTCTTGCGGGGGGGTGATGCGAGAGGCATGATGGCGGGGCTCGGAAGGATCCATCCCACTGGAGAGAACTGTATATGAACGTAGCGCGCACCCGCCGGTTCGTCACGACCGCGGCCTTGCTGTTGACCATGCCCCCGCTGGTGGGTCTCGTTGTCGTGGCACCGCTCGGCGCACAGGGCGCCGCCGCGGCGAACCGCCCCGTGGCCCGACTGGTGGCAGAACCGGCCAAGGTCACGATCCGGGCGGGTGACTCCCAGCCGTTCACCGTCACGGCCTACGATGCCGCCGGCGCCGTGATCGCAGACGCCGTGGTGCGTGTGGGTGGCCCGCGTCAGGCGGTTGCGTTCGCGGACGGACGGTTGCAGGCGTTCCGCGCCGGTTCGTTCACGGCCACCGCCACGGCGGCCGGTGCGAACGGCCCGATCACGCTGGACATCCCGGTGCTGGTCACGTGGCCAGCGCTCACGAAGATCGCGATTGTCGCCGACTCGGGGCGCCTGTACACGGGCATCGCGATCGGGCACAAAGCCGAGGGCACGCACGCCGACGGCACACCGCGCCCCGGCCTGATTCCCACGTGGCGCAGCAGCGCGCCGACGGTGGCTACGGTGGACCGCTTCGGCACCGTGACGGCGCTCAAGGCCGGCACGGTGGTGATCAGCGCGGAGTCCGAAGGGGTGGTGTCACGAAAGAGCTACACGATCACGACCAACCCCGTGTCGTCGATCGCGCTGGACATCACGGAAGATGTGATCCTCACCGGGCAGGTGGTGCGCCTGAACGCCACGGCCAGAACGGCCAGTGGCGCTCCGGTGAAAGACGCCGTGATCACGTGGAGCTACGTGTATACGCCCGACGACACCACGGTGGCCCCGGGCGGCCCCGGCATCATCGACTGGGGGCGGTTCACCCCCAACTATCCCGGCCGCTTCACGCTGCTCGCGCAGTCGGGCAACGTGACGGCGCGCAAAGTACTCGAGGCGAAGCCGCGTGACGTGGTACGCCGCATCACGGTGACCGGCCGCGGCAGCATCGCCACGACCGCCACGTCGGACCTCTGGCCGTGGACCGGCAAGGACGGCCGCGACTACTGCCTGGTGGGCACCTGGGGCGGCGACGGGTACGGCATGGTGTTCGACATCACGGACATGAACAACATCGTGAAGACGGACTCCATCAAGATCGACGCCCGCACGATCAACGACGTGACGGTGTCGCCCGACGGCCGCTACGGCGTGCTGGCGCGCGAAGGGGCATCAAACCGCGTGAACGGTGTGGTCATCCTCGATCTCGCCAACCCCGCGCATCCCAAGATCGCGTCGACCTTCGATCAGGAGCTCACGGGCGGCGTGCACAACATGTTCGCCACCAACGACCACCTGTTCGCGATCTCGGGCGGACAGAAGTACGTGATCATTGACGTGAAGGACATCTACCAGCCCAAGTACGTGAGCGAGTATCAGCATCCGAACGCCCGCATCCATGACCTGTGGGTGCGCGACGGCATTGCCTATTCGGCGCAGGGCGGCGTGGGCGCGGTGATGGTGGACGTCGGCAACGGCAAGTACGGCGGCACGATCGAGAAGCCGAAGCTGATCAACGTGTTCCCGATCAACTCGGGCCACGAGATCTATCCGTACTTCCAGCAGTCCACGGGCCGCATGTATCTCTTCCTCGGCGACGAGGAGATGAACCGCGCCGGTCGTGTGTGGGAAGGCACGAACTATCGCTCTACCCTCGGCAGTGCCGGCGGGATTGCGCAGACATCAGGCGGCTATGTGCACATCGTGGATGCCACCGATCCGATGCATCCGCGCAAGGTGGGCCGCTATCACCTTGAGGATTACGGCGCGCACGATATCATCGTGGAAGACGACATCCTGTACCAGGCGTACTACGACGGCGGCGTGCGCGTAGTGGACGTGAGCGGTGAACTCATGGGCAATCTCGCCGACCAGCAGCGCGAGATCGCCGTGTTCAAGCCGTACGATCCGAAGGCGTTCACGGCCAACGCGCCGTTCGTGATGAACGCGATGCCGTGGAAGGGTCAGGTGCTGTTCACCGACTTTAACTCGGGACTGTGGTCGGCCAAGCTGGAGCCCAAGGCGAAGGCGATCACGCCGTAACGGGTGGACCTAATGCACAAGGACCCGGCGCCGCAGGTTCGGCGCCGGGTCCTTGTTGCGTGCCGCACGCCGCGCAGTCGCGACGTCACATGCTTGGCTGGTACCGCCCCCACACCTTTTCGAGCGTATCGGAAATCTCGCCCACAGAGGCGCGCACGCGCACGGCGTCGATGATGCGCGGCATGAGCGGGGTGCGTGCGCCGACGTGCGTCGGCAAATATTCCGTGGTAACGGCGGCAATTGCCTGCAGCGCGGCCTGTACCGCGACGTTGTCGCGCGACGCTTTCACGTGCGTGAGGCCCGCTACCTGTCCGACTTCGAGCGCACTGAAATCGGGCGACGGAATGATCGGCGGATCCTGACCGTCTCCGAAGCGGTTGACGCCCACCACCACCGTTTCGCCGGCCTCGACGCGCAGTTGATATTCGTAGGCGCTCCGACCGATTTCCTCTTGGAAGAAGCCGGCGCGAATGGCCGCGGCCGCGCCACCGAGCGCATCGACCTTCTCGAGCAGTGCGAGCGCGCGCGCTTCGATTGCATCGGTCAGCTGCTCGACATACCAGCTGCCAGCGAGCGGATCGGCGGTCTGCGCGACGCCCGACTCATAGCCCACGATCTGCTGTGTCCGCAGAGCCAGCGTGGCAGCTTCGGCGGTGGGCAACGCCAGCGCTTCGTCGTAGCCGTTGGTGTGCAGCGACTGCGTGCCCCCCAACGTGGCGGCGAGCGCCTGCACGGTCACGCGCACCACGTTGTTGAGCGGCTGCTGCGCGGTGAGTGTCACCCCGCCCGTCTGCGTGTGGAAGCGCAGCTTGCAGCTGGCGTCGTTGGCGCCGAACCGGTCGCGCATGAGGCGCGCCCACAAGCGGCGCGCGGCGCGGAACTTGGCGACTTCCTCGAACAGATCGCTGTGCGCCGCGAAGAAGAACGACAGACGCGGTGCGAAGGCATCGACGGCGAGTCCGGTATCCACGGCCTGCTGCACGTACGCGATTGCATCGGCGAAGGTGAACGCCACTTCCTGCACCGCGGTGGCGCCGGCTTCGCGGATGTGGTAGCCCGAGATGGAGATCGGATTCCACTGCGGCACTTCGGCCGCGCAGAAGCGGAACATCTCCGCCGTGAGCGCGAGCGACGGATCGGGCGGATAGACGTACGTACCGCGCGCGATGTACTCCTTGAGAATGTCGTTCTGCACGGTGCCCGAGAGCGCCGCGCGGGCGATGCCGCGTTCCTCCGCGACCACGATGTACATGGCGAGCAACGTGGACGCCGTCGAGTTGATCGTCATCGACGACGACACCTTGTCGAGCGGAATGCCGTCGAGCAGCACGTGCATGTCGTCGACGGTATCGATTGCCACGCCCACGCGCCCCACTTCGCCGCTGGCGCGGGGGGAGTCGGAATCGATGCCCATCTGCGTGGGGAGATCGAAGGCGACCGACAATCCGGTCTGCCCCGCTTCCAACAGCAGACGGAAGCGTTCGTTGGTGGAGCGCGCCGTGCCGAAGCCGGCGTACTGCCGCATCGTCCACAGACGGCCACGATACATCGTGGGCTGTACGCCGCGGGTGAACGGGAACTGACCGGGATCGGCCAGATCACGCGCGTAATCCACGTGGACGTCGTCCGGACGGACGACGCCAGGGATGGGAATACCGGAGGGGGAGAGTCTCTCGCTCATGCCCCCAATCTAGCGATCAGGACGCGTCTGCCGGAGTCGGCGTCGCCGTTCGCGTGCTACGACGCTCGGGCATGCCCGCGGGGACGTACGGCGGCAACGGGAACTCCGCGACGGTTTCGACCTCGGCCTTGCTGCCGAGATAGAGCGGCGTCCGCTCGTGCAGTTCCGTGGGCTGCATATCGAGCACGCGGCCGTATCCGTTGGTGGCCAGCCCGCCCGCCTGCTCGGCGATGAACGCCAGCGGATTGGCCTCATACAGCAAGCGCAGCTTGCCCTTGGGCGCCTTGGCGTTGGCCGGATAACAGAACACACCGCCGCCCAGCAAGTTGCGATGGAAGTCGGCGACGAGCGAGCCCACGTAGCGCACGTTGAGTGGCTCGCGCTGACCGTCGAGGCCGCGATAGCGGCGCATGAGGGCGCGCGTAGGCTCCGGCCAGTCCTGCTCGTACGCATCGTTCACGGACAGATACCGTGCGCGCTGCGGGATCCGGATGTTCGGGTGCGACAGCAGGAACTCGCCGATGGACGGGTCGAGCGTGAAGCCGTGCGCGCCCTGCCCCGTGGTGTACACCAGCATCGTGCTCGAGCCATAGATGACATAACCGGCCGCCACCTGACGGCGTCCCGGCTGCAGCATGTCTTCCATTTCGCCGCGCGCGCCTCGGGTGATCTTTTTGTAGACCGAGAAGATGGTCCCGACGGGCACGTTCACGTCGATGTTGGACGACCCGTCGAGGGGGTCGAACAACAGCACGTACTTGCCGGAGCGGAAGCCCTCGGGGATATGGATGATGTCCGGTTCCTCCTCGGACGCCATCGCGCACAGCCGGCCACCGTGATCGAACGCCTTGACGATGATCTCGTTCGAGATGACGTCGAGCTTCTGCTGCACCTCGCCCTGCACGTTGACTTCGGCGGTGGAGCCGAGGATGTCAGCGAGCCCGGCGCTGCGCACCTTGTTCGCGATCATCTTGCCGGCCAGCGCCATATCGTAGAGGATGCCGGACAATTCGCCGGTGGCCTCGGGGAACATGCGCTCCTGCTCGATGATGAACCGTTCGATCGTGACGACCGACGTTGCCGTATGCCTGACCACGGTGGTGCTCCCCCCAAGGACCGATGCGCGAACCTGTGCGCGCGCGCGACACGGCGACCCGTACGGGATGCCCGCACATTCGCGCCGTTTGGAAACTGGCGACCAAGGGTGAGCGGCGGCAAGAGCGACGCGCGGTCCGGGACGCGCCAGCGGTCCCCGTGCGCGATCGCCTCGAGCTGCTGCCCATCCGTACGCAGGACCACCGCCCCCTCGTGATCGGAGCGGAGCAACGGTACGCCACGCGCAGCGAACCGGTCCAGAATTTCCGGCGACGGGTGACCATAGCGATTGCCCGCCCCTACCGACACGAGGCCGACCAGCGGGGACACCGCGCGCACGAACTCCTCGGTGGAGCTCGTGCGGCTGCCGTGATGCCCCAGCTTGAGCACGTCGGCCCGGAGTTCCTCCGCCGGCAGGCGCTCGAGAAGCCAGGCCTCCTCGCGCGCCTCGGCGTCCCCCATCAACAGAAATCGTCGCCGACCGTACGATACGCGCACCACCACCGAGGTTTCGTTCGCATCCTGCTGGGCCGCGGACCAGACGGAATCGGGGGCCAGCACGTCGAGGGTGACGCCGTCAAGCTGCCAGCGGTGCCCGGGCCCCACACGGCGCCATGCCTGGCCGCCGTCGCGCAGTGCCGTCAGCGCGCGGTGATAGCCGCGCGAGGCGGTCACGAAGGCGGACTCCCACCAGAGACGTGGGGCGAGCGCGGAGATCACGCTGGCCGCGCCCCCCACATGATCCTCGTGCGCGTGCGACAGGACCATGAGCGCCACCGCACCTCCGTACCGCTGGATGTACGGCACGACCGCACGCCGCCCTGCATCGCCCCCCTCCCAGGACGGACCGGCGTCGATGAGCACCCACCGGCCGCGGGGCGTGCGCACCGCGAGGGCGTCCCCCTGCCCCACGTCGATCATGTGCACCTCGAGCACCCCCGGCCCCGGATCGAGGAGTGGGGCCCACACCGCCAGCGCCAGCGCGAGCGCCGCCGTGCGCAGCCACGGACCGACGCGGCGCGCGGCCGTCGCACCGACCATGGCGACCGCCGCGACGCCAGCGCAGATCGCGGTGACACGCGTGGGCGCCACCGGCACCACCCCGTGCGGCACCTGGGCGCCCACCGCCGCGAGGCGATCGAGCAGCAGCAGGGGGAGCCAGGCGGCGTCGGCGAACAGGCGCGCCAGCGGTTCGCACGGGCTGGCCAGCAACGCGAGAAACAGCGCGGGCTGCAGGAAGGCCACCACCGGCGCGGCAGCGAGGTTGGTGAACGGCGCCACGAGACTCACGCGTCCAAAGGTCCACGCGATGAGCGGGACGGTCACCGCCGTGGCGATGAGTCCCGTGATGGTTTCGCGCACGAGCCATCGCGAGAGTCCACGGCGGCGGAGCACCCAATGGCGCGCGCGGTCGGCCAGTCGCCGCGCACCGTGCCGCGCGCCGTGCCGCGTGCCGTTCTGCTTGCCGTCCTGCGTGGAGAGATGCTCGGCGCGCGTGAACCGGTCATCGGGGCGCATCCGGCGCAGGACCGCGCGCGCGGCCAGCAGTGCAGCCATCCCGCTCACGCTCAACTGCCAGCCGAGGTCGACGACCACCAGAGGATCGACGGTGGGAATCGCCGCGCCCAATGCGAGCGCCGTCCACTCGTGGACCGGCCGTTGCCCCACCGTTGCGAGCCGGACGACCATGAGCATGACGGCGCTGCGCACCGCGGGCGCCGGCGCGCCCAGCATGGCGACGTACGCGAGCACGAGCAAAAGCGAAAGCGTCACCCCGACCGCGGACGGCAGGCGTAATGCGGCGGTGAGCGTGAGCAGCGCCGAGGCGATGATAGCCACGTGCATCCCCGACACGGAGAGCACGTGGACGAGTCCGGCGTCGGCGAAGCGGTCACGGATGTCCGGTGTGATGCCGTCCTGATCGGCAATCACGAGGGCCCGCACGAGCGGCGCCTGATCGCCGAACAGGCGGTCGATGGTGGCGCCCGTGTGACCACGCAGGGCGCGCCACGTTGCGCGTCCGGTGACGGTGTGTACGCTGTCCACCTCGAGGCGGATCCCGCGCTCGGTGACCGTGGCGCGACCGAAGACCGGCGCGAGATCGCCGGCCTGCAGCACCGCGCCGGCGCGGGCCCAGCGCACCGTGGCCGGCACCGCACAGCGATGGGCGTCGCGCACCAGGCGCACCTCCCCGCGCCCGCGCGGCACGGGCGCGCGGGCCGAACGGCCGGATGCGGCGCCGCGCGTCGGCATCGCGCCGTCGAAGCGCAGTGTGGCCGCCTCGCCACGTGCGAGCGCGGCCACAATCGCCACGCGACAGCTCTGCGCCTGCTGTGCGGCGGCGGTACCGAAGAGCAGTCCGGCCAGCCCGAGCCCAATCCATGCCACCGCACCGACCGCGCGCGACGGGTCGGCGCGCCATCGTCGCGCCGTCGGCGGGCGACGAACCAGACGGGCAATCCCCAACAGGGCGACGGCCACCGCCGCCATCCACACCGCCAACCACATCGCGGCCGGCAGCG
The DNA here is from genome assembly GCA_031127225.1 of Gemmatimonadota bacterium. Lineage (GTDB taxonomy): Bacteria > Gemmatimonadota > Gemmatimonadetes > Gemmatimonadales > Gemmatimonadaceae > Gemmatimonas. The sequence continues at coordinate 17,664 of JARIEV010000020.1, forward strand.
CCGGCCACCACGGCGCCGGCGCCAACGTCGCCGACTGCCCCCGTGGCGTCAGCGACGCCCCGAGGAACAGGCCCAGGATCCACCCGGCGGTGGCGTGCAAAAGAAGCGGCATCCGTCACGGTGGCGAACCACCGGATCGGATGCCGCATCAGAACATCGCCACGCCGGCCGTGCCGACGCCGGCCCCTACCCCGCCATCATGGGCAACGGCTTGCGCTCGGGGGTGAGCGCGACGGGCGTGCCGGTGAACGTGGCCCCCGTCGTACCGCTCAGCTTCACCGTGAGATAGTCGCCGATCGATCCCGCATCGGCGGGCACCATGATCGTCTTGAAGTCGCGCGAGCGCGCCTGCAAGAGTTCGCCGTCGCGGGCGACCTTTTCGATCAGCACCTCAACGGTATCACCCAGCCGACGCATGTTGTTCTCGCGCGAGATGCCGCGCACCGTTTTCAGCAGCAGTTCGAAACGCGTGGCCACCAACTCATCGGGGATCGTCCACTCGGCGGGCATGCGCGTCGCCGGCGTGCCTTCGCGCGGCGAGAACTTGAACATGAACGCGTCATCGAAGCGAACTTCCTGACAGAGCGACAGCGTGTCGGCGAATTCTTCGTCGGTCTCGCTGGGGAAGCCCACGATGATGTCGGTGGTGAGCGACAGTCCAGGGATCGCCGCGCGCATGCGCTCCACGCACGCGAGATAGTCCTCGCGCGAGTAGCGACGCAACATCTTCTTGAGCATCGACGTGGAGCCGCTCTGCATGGGCAGGTGGATGTGCTCACAGACCGTGGGCACTTCCGCCATGGCGGCGATCACGCGATCGGAAAAATCGTTGGGGTGCGGGCTGGTGTAGCGCACGCGCCGGATCCCATCCACGGCGCCGACGGCGCGCAGCAGGTCGGCGAAGTCGTGCGTGCCGTCGTTGTACGAGTTGACGGTTTGGCCCAGCAGCACCACCTCGGTCAGCCCCTGCTCGACGACCTGCTGCACTTCGCGCACGACTTCGGGCAGCTTGCGGCTGCGCTCGGGGCCGCGCGTCGTGGGCACGATGCAGTACGTGCAGCGATAGTCGCAGCCGCGCTGCACCGGAATCCACGCCTTGACGCCCTCGAAGCGGCGGGCGACGACATCCTCGTAGTGCTCTTCGAGGTCGAAATCGGTGGCGGTGAACTTCTCGCCGCGCCGTGCGCCGTCGAGCAGCGCCGGCAGCGCGCGATAACCGTCGGGGCCGACCACGATGGACACATGACGGGCCTGCTCCAGCACGCGCGGACCGAGGCGCTGCGCCATGCAGCCGGTCACGCCCATGACACTGCCGGCCCGCATGTACTTCTTGAGCTCGCCGAGCCGCCCGATCACACGCGTCTCCGCGTTCTCGCGGATGGCGCACGTGTTCACCAGAATCACGTCGGCGCCGTCGGGGGCATCGACGGCGTCATAGCCGCTCGCGATGAGCTTGCCATACATGAGTTCAGAGTCGGCCACGTTCATCTGGCAGCCGTAGGTCTCGATGTACACCGTGGGGCGTGGCGCCCCCGTTCCAGACGTGTCACTCATGGGCGGTGGTTACGGCCGGACCTGCATACCGATACCCAGCAGCCACGCCGATTCCTTGGCGGCGGAGCCGGTCAACGTGCGAGTGGCGCGCTGCACGGACAGATCGATCGATGCCGCTTCGCGCGCCACCGGAATGCCGATCCCGGTCGTGATGCGCTGCTCTCGCGCCTGCTGATTGGCCGTGGCGAACGGCAGCTCGTTGCGGGCGTAGCCGGCGCGGACGAGCACCGGCAGCCCGCGGAACTTGGGACCGGCCACTTCGGCACCGGCGTGCCAGTTCATGGCATCGGTGGCGACCACCGAACGCGAGCCGAGGGCCGCCATCTGCGACCACGCCATCTGCTCGACACCCAGCGCGAACACCGAGCCCACGATGCCGTCGTAGCGCAGCGCGAATCCGGTCCGCGCCGGACCGGTTGCCCGCGACACGATCGTGTCGCGCACCCGCGCGTTGAGCTCATTGCCGCGCCGGTACGACGCGAGCACCGCCAGGCCTTTGCCGAGCGTCAACTCACCACCCACGGACAGGGCGGTGCCGAAATACGTGACCCGCGACGAATCGAGAACGCTGCCGAACGCCAAGGTGTCGGCGAAGGTGCGCTCGCGCGTGGCCAGATTTTCACCGGTGTAGAGATGCCCCCCAACGCCGAGCCGCACACGCGACGAGACCTGCCAGCCGACCGCGGCGCGCAGGTCGTTGATCGCGCCGCGCACATCAGTACGGTCCGTGGTGGGGACGCTTTTCCCGTCGAGGAACGCGCTGCCCGTCGTGACCGTGGAGAACGTCCGATCGAGGAACGTGGTGGCGCTGAGGCCAACCGCGACGCCGCCACGGGCGGGGAAGACGAGCATGACGAGCGGCACACGCTGCAGCGACGACTTCTCGGTCACGCCGTTGAGGCTGAGGCGGCGGAGTTCCGGTTCGGCCTGCGCGGTGATGACGGTGCGGCTCAAGCCGCCGAGCGCGGCGGGATTGGTGGGCGTGAGCGCGTCAAACTCGGCGAAGGCCCCACCGGTGGCGTTCGTACGGACGCTGCCACCACCGACGGGATAGCCGAAGCCAAGCCCGCCGACGGAGCCTTGCGCACCAGCCCGGGGTGCCGCGATCAGCGCGATCGCACTCAGCGCGACAACGGTGTGCGCGGCGAAGGAACGGAGTCGATGGCGGATCACGGGAGCGCGAACTCCGAGCGCGGGAGATAAGTGATGCGCAGTCGCGGGCGCAGAGACGCGGCCGCCTTGCTGGAGTAGAAGCGCAGCTCGGCCGGCTGTGCCCCTTCGAATCCGATCTTGAACGCGAGGGCGCGCGGCACGTTGGTGGGCAGCGTCCGCCAATTACGGGCTAACGCCAGCACGTTGACGGTGCGCACGCCGCTCGCGGACGGCAGCATCCGTGTGGAGTCCACCCCCGCGAAGCTGCCGGACGCTGCCAGATCGAGAATCCGGCGCAGGTCACTGACCAGTTCGGTCGTGGTGGGCACGAGGGCGAGCATCGTCGCGGAGTCGCGCGCGTCGCCGAAGGCGGACGGACGCTGGGTGAGCAGCACTTCGGCGCGCACGATCGTACTGGAGTCACTGATGCGCGCCGGCACATTGAATCGGAGATACGAGCGATAGGCCGGATAGCCGCCCACCACCAAGGTGCTCGCATCAGGCGGCGGTGAGGCGAGATCGCTGATCGAATACACCGCATACGCGAGCTCGACGTCGGCCGTGGCATTCGGCACGATCGTGCTCGGCGAAATCTGCTGCGGCGCGTACGTGGTATCGGTGCTCGGATCGAACACCACCGTAGGCGCGCCGACCCCATTCACGAACGACACCGCACGGAGCTGCCCCGCACCGCCCCGGATCCGCACCCCGAGCCGCAGACGGCCCTTGGCGGCGATCTTCGCCGCGAGCACCGTCTTGGAGAACGGGATGCGGATGGAATCACCGATCGCCGACGGGGTAAACTCCAGCGACCCGATCCGCCGGTCGGGCCGGAAGAGCGACCGCACCACGGCCGTGACCGAATCGCTCGCGGTGGTATCCACGTCGAACACCTCAAGTGTCACCGGCACATTGCCGCGGCGTCCCGTGCTGTCGAGCGGAAAGCGCAGAAACACGGAGTCGACAACGGTGATCGAATCGACCGTGGCCCCGTTGTTGGGGCTGAAGACCGCGGGCAGCACATCGAAGCGGATCACGCCACTGGTCACCACGGTGTCAGGGCGATTGGCGATCAGCAGGAAGGGCGACAGCCCGAGCGCCGGATAGCCACCCAGCGACGTGTCGAGGACGACCGCGTCGACGATGGTGTCGCGGAAGGACTCCACCTTCGACGGACACAGCGACGGACACGCCGCGCCACCGTCGAGCGACTCGGTGCACGCAGCGGCCGTGACAGCCGCCAGCACGAGTCCGCACAACGCGAGGGGGCCGCGCAGGCGCGGCCACGAGGTAAATCGAACGCGCTCAGGCATTCTCGAGCGAAGCAGGCGTGAATGGTGCCGGCAGCAAGGCGGCCAGCGACCAGTGCGCCGTACGCCCGTCGGGCGTCACGGCGAAAATTTCGAGCGCCGGAGCGAACTCCACCAGCGCTTGGCGACAGATCCCACACGGCGGCGTCGGCTCTGCCGCCGCCGACGTAATCACGACACGCACAAAGCGGCGCGCACCCTGCGCGATGGCTGTGCCGAGCGCCACGCGCTCCGCACAGATCCCGGCCGGATACGACGCGTTCTCCACGTTGCATCCCACGAACACAAGGCCGTCGTGCGTTTCGAGCGCAGCCCCGACGGGGTAGTGCGAGTACGGGCACCACGCATTCGCGCGCGCCGCATCGGCGGCGCGGCGCAGATCGTCGAGGCTCATGCGTGCAACAGACCCGCGAGGAACGACGTCCCCTGCCCGCGCCACGATACCCCGAACCACTCGGCCACCGTGGCGCCGAGATCGGAGAAGGTGTCGCGCGTCCCCACGCTCCCACCGCGCACGCGTGCGCCCACGACGAGCACCGGCACACGCTCGCGCGCATGATCGGTGGACGGCGTGGTCGGATCGTTGCCGTGATCGGCGGTAATGAAGAGCAGGTCGTCCTCCCGAAGAGCAGCCAGCAGGCTTGGCAGGGCACGATCAAACGCCTCGAGCGCCCCCTGAAAGCCGGGGACATCGTTGCGATGCCCGAACAGCTGATCGAAATCTACCAGATTGACAAAGCAGAACCCACGTGGCGCGGAATTCAGCCATTCCAGCAGGGCCGCCACCCCTTCGGCGTTGTCCGCCGTGTGCCGCGCGGTGATGCCACGACCGGCGAAGAGGTCGTCCACCTTGCCCACCCCGGACCGTGGGATGCCGGCCTCGGACAGCGCATCGAGCAGCGTCGTGCCCGGCGGCTGGATAGAGTAATCGCGACGGTGGGCGGTGCGCTGCCACGCCCCCGGGGATCCTACGAACGGCCGCGCGATCACGCGCGAGACATCGTGCGGTGCCACGAGCTGGGCCCGCGCGATCTCACAGGCCCGGTAGAGCTCCTCGAGCGGGATCCAGTCCTCGTGCGCGGCGATCTGGAAGACGGAATCGGCCGAGGTGTACACGATCCACGCCCCCGTCGCGCGCTGTTCCTCCGCATACTGCGCAATGACCGTCGTCCCGCTAGCCACACAGTTCGCAATCACGGGACGACCTGTGGCCTGCTCGAACGCGGCGATCACCTCGGGCGGGAATCCCTGCGGGTAGGTCGGGAACGGCGCGGCCAGATGCAGGCCCGCCAACTCCCAGTGTCCCGTGGTCGAGTCCTTGCCGGCCGAGCGCGGCAGCAGCGTACCCCACGCGCCGATGGGATGCGCCACCGGCTCGACCCCCTGAATGGGTGCCACGTGGCCCAGGCCGATTCGGGCGAGAGTGGGGAGATCGAGCCCGCCGACCGCCCGCGCCACGTTCCCGATGGTGTCACTCCCGGCATCGCCGTAGGCCGCCGTATCGGGTGCCTCCCCACAGCCAACGCCGTCGAGCACGAGGATGACGGCCCGACGGCCATGCGCTTCGGCCGGGGCGCTGACGGTGTCGGTCATGTCCGGGGCGGGGCGAGCGGTGGCATGGGACGGAGCGGCACGCGCAGCGCGAGTCCCACCAGCAGTTCGTACGGGGACAGCTCCGCGGCCGCGGCCACCTGCTCGGTGCTCAGGCAGTCGGTCCCGTCCGCTCCGAGCAGCGTGGCCACGTCCCCCACTTCGCAGGGCACCCCGGTCACGTCCACCATGATCATATCCATGGTGACACGACCCGCGACGGGGCACCGCACCCCACCCACCAGCACTTCCCCGCGATTGGAGAGGTGCCGGCGATACCCGTCGGCGTATCCCGCGGTGATGGTGGCGATACGCGACGGACGGCTCGCGGTCCAGGTGGCCCCGTAGCTCACTGTCTCACCCGGGGCGACGTCGCGGAGATCGACGACGCGCGCGCGCAGATGAACGACCTGCCGCAACCCCAGCAGCTCGCTGAACATGCCGCCGTAGAGGGCGATGCCCGGACGGGCCAGCGACCCGGGGGAGCGCTGGGCGCGACTGGCAATGCCGGCGCTGTTGTCGCTGTGCCGCAGTACCCCGGCCGGCAGCGCCTCGTCGAGCGCCAGCATGGCATCGACGAAGCGGGCGTCCTGCTCGTCGCGCGAATCGATGTCGTCGTCGGCCGAGTGGAAGTGGGTGAACACCCCCTCGGGCGGGTGGCGCAGGAGCGCGTCCCGCAGCGTGCCGACCTGGTCCCAGCGCACGCCCGCGCGCGACATCCCGGTGTCGATGGACAGGTGGTACGGACGCAGCCGGTTGCCGTCACCCTCGGCCGCCCCCGCCGCCGCCCACGCGGCGATGTCCTCGGCGCGATGCAGGGCGGGCCGGACCCCGAGCGCGGACGCCCGGGGCAGTTCGGAGCGCAGCAGGGGCGTGAGGCAGAGAATCCGGCCGCGGCACCCCGCGTCGCGCAACGCAGCGGCCTCGTCCAGCGCGGCCACGCCAAGCCCCCACGGGGCGTCCGGTGCCGCCGCGATGCCGTCGAAAGGCACCCCGAGGGCGCGGCACACGGCCACGGCGCCGACGCCGTACGCATTGGCCTTGACCATCGCGACCAGCGGCACCCCCGCGCGCGCGCGCGGAGTTGGCGGGCGTTATGGCGGAGGGCCTCGAGATCAAGCTCGAGCCAGGCGCGTTCGGAGGCAGGATATATTGACGCGGTCACTCGGACATCCTAAGCAGCCACCGACGTACGGAGAAGCGATGCAACGGACGATGGACGAGGCGCTGGCCCTCATGCAGGACCTCCGGGCGCGCTGCGACTGGGATCGGGTACAGACCCACGCCTCGCTGCGGCCGTACCTCATCGAGGAAGCGCACGAGGTGGACGACGCCATCGCGCAGGGCGACGACGCGGTCCTGCGCGACGAACTGGGCGACCTGTTCCTGCAGGTGCTGTTCCACGCCGTCGTGGCCGAGGAGCGCGGCGCCTTCACAATGCAGGACGTGGCCGGGGCGCTGATCGGCAAGATGCACGCGCGGCATCCCCATTTGTACGGCGACGGGATCAAGCGCCCGTGGGAGTCTATGAAGGCGGCCAAGGCCAAGCGCTCGACGCTGGAGGAGGGGCTCCCGGCGGGGCTCCCCTCGCTGCACCGGGCGCACCGGTTACAGGACCGCGCGGCGGGGGTGGGGTTCGACTGGCCGAACGCGCTCGGACCGCTGGAGAAAGTGCGCGAGGAGATCGACGAACTGGCCGCCCACGTGAACGCGGACGGTCAGGTGGCCGATCAGGACGCGTTCGAGGCCGAGCTGGGCGACCTGCTGTTCGCGGTGGTCAACCTGGCGCGCAAGACGGGCGCGCACGGGGCGCTGGCCCTCGACCGCACGAACGCGAAGTTCGTGCGGCGCTATGCGGCGATGGAAGCGCTGGCGACGGCGGACGGGGTGGAGCTCACGGCGCTGTCACTGGAAGAGCAGGACAAGTACTGGGATGCGGTCAAGCGTGCCGAGCGTGTTGGGCCGGACTCACGTGAGTGGTGAGTGGAAGGTGGGAGTCGTGAGTGCACTCGTGACTCCGAACTTTTACTCGGGACCCGACACTCACTGTTCCTTACGGCGCCAGCCGGCCCATCATTCTTGGGAACGCGATCACTTCGCGGATGTGCTCGATGCCGCAGATCCAGGCGATGGTGCGCTCGAGGCCGAGGCCGAAGCCTGAGTGCGTGAAGGTGCCGTATTTGCGGAGGTCGAGATACCAGCCGTACGCCTCGACCGGGAGTCCTTCGTGCGTGAGGCGCGCGAGGATCTTGTCGTAGTCATCTTCACGCTGTGACCCGCCGATGATCTCGCCGCGCCCTTCGGGTGCGAGCAGGTCGGCGCAGCGCACGGTCCGCGGATCGAGGGGGTTCTCCTTCATGTAGAACGCCTTCGCTTCCTTCGGGTAGTTCACGACGAACACCGGACGCTGATACTCGTCGACGATGAGCGCTTCGTCGGGCGCACCGAGGTCATCGCCCCACACGATGTCGCTGCCCTTGCTCTGCGCGAGCTTCACGGCATCGCCGTAATCGAGACGCACGAACGGCTGCGACACGCAATCGAGCTTGCTCGTGTCGCGCTCGAGCACTTTAAGCTCTTCCTGACGACGCTCCAGCACGCGCTCCACCAGGTAGCGCACGAACGCTTCCTGCAGATCCATGTTGTCGTCCTGATCGTACCACGCCATCTCCGGTTCGATCATCCAGAACTCGGTGAGGTGACGGCGCGTCTTCGACTTCTCGGCGCGGAACGTGGGGCCGAACGTGTAAATGCGCCCCATCGCGGCAGCGAGGGCTTCGCCGTACAGCTGCCCGGTCTGCGCGAGGTAGGCCGTGCCTTCCTCGAAGTAGTCGGTGCTGAACAGGCCGGCCCGCTCGCCGATGGCGGCGGTGAGAATGGGCGTATCGCAGCGGATGAAATCGCGCGCGTAGAAGAAGTCGTGCACCGCCTGTTCGAGCTCGTGCCGCACGCGCATGATCGCGACCTGGCGCTGACTGCGCAGCCAGAAGGTGCGGTTGTCGAGCAGGAAGTCGATGCCGTGCTCCTTCGGCTGGATCGGATAATCGTTCGGGCTGGTGCCGATCACCTCGAGCGTCTGCACGCCCATCTCGAAGCCGCCGGGGGCGCGCGCGTCGGCGCGCACTTCACCCGTGAGCGCGACCGACGCTTCCTGCGTCAGCGTGGCAAAGGCATCCCACGACGCCTCCGGCACCTCGGACTTGACCAGGACCGCCTGCAGAATCCCCGTACCGTCGCGGGCGACGACGAAGGCCACCTTGCCCTTGGAGCGCAGGTGGGTCACCCACGCGCGGACGGTGACGACGGCACCGACGTGGTGCTTGAGATCGGCGATGCGGGTGCTGGATTGGTTCATCGGGCGCGGCAAGTTGAGGGAGAGCGGTGAAGCTACACCCGAAGCCACTCGGGCTCCAAGCGGCGCCCCTCCCGATGGGACCTCGCTACCCGACCCGGAATAGCTCCAGCGCGCGGGCGTACCCGACGGTGAGGAGCTGACGCAATCCCTGATGCGCTGGGGCCGTGAGCAGCGGATCGTCGCGCAGCACACGCTCGGCCACCACGCGCGCCGTTTCGTTGAGCGCCTCGTCGCGCAGTGGGTCGGCGATCCGGAAGGCGGGCAATCCATGCTGCTTGGCGCCGAACAGGTCGCCCATGCCCCGCAGCTGCAGATCGGCGCGCGCGATCTCGAAGCCGTCGTCGGTACCGGCAAAGAGCCCGAGCCGCTCCGCCGCCTCGGCCCCGACATCGCCCAGCAAGACGCAGTACGACTGCTCCGCCCCCCGCCCCACGCGCCCGCGCAACTGGTGCAGCTGCGAGAGCCCGAACCGCTCCGGGTGCTCGATGATCATGACGGTGGCATTCCCGACGTCGATCCCGACCTCAATGACGGTGGTCGCCACGAGCACGTCGATGTTGCCGTCGCGGAATTCGCGCATGATGTCGTCGCGCTCCTCCGCGCGCAGCCGCCCGTGCAGCAGCGCCACGCGCCGGTGCGCGAAGGGGCCGGCCACGAGCTCCTCGAACATCACCGTGGCCGCCTTGAGCTCCATCTTTTCCGATGTTTCGATCAGCGGGTATACCACGTACACCTGCCGGCCGGCGTCGAGCTGCCCGTTGGCGAAGGTAAACACCTTGGCCCGCCCCGACTCGGGGCGCACGACGGTGGTAACGGGCTGACGCCCTGGGGGTCGTTCGTCCAGCACACTCACATCGAGATCACCGTACAGCGTGAGTGCCAGCGACCGCGGAATGGGGGTGGCGCTCATGAGCAGCACATCGGGCGCCTTGCCTTTCTGCCCCAGCGTGGCCCGCTGCTCCACGCCGAAGCGGTGCTGCTCGTCGATGATCGCGAGCCCGAGGTTGTGGAAGGCCACGTCGCCCTGAATGAGGGCGTGCGTGCCGATGGCCAGCACGGGTTCCGCCGACGCGATCCGCGCGAGGGCGGCGCGGCGCTCCTTGGCCCCCAGCCGTCCGGTGAGCAGCAACGGCGTGATGCCGAGCGGCGCCAACAGCGCGCCGATCGAGCGCGCATGCTGCTCGGCCAGCAACTCGGTGGGCGCCATCAACGCCACCTGCGCCCCGTTCTCCATGGCCAGCAGCGCACTGAACACCGCCACGACGGTCTTGCCGGCGCCCACGTCGCCCTGCAGCAGCCGGTGCATGCGCCGCGGGCTCTCCATGTCGGCCACGATCTCGCGAATGGCGCGCACCTGCGCCCCGGTGAGGGCATACGGCAGGAGCGCCCGCAACTTGGTGGTGAGGTCGCGTCGGTTCACGAAGGCGGTGCCCCCGCGCGCCTCGCGAGCCACCTGATTGGCCTTGCGATGCAGCAGCTGCACGCACAGCAGCTCCTCGAACGCCAACCGTGCGCGCCCCTGCAACGCCACGGCCACCGACGCGGGGCGATGCACGAGCCGGAACGCCTCGGGCAGATCAGGGACGCCGGCCTGCGCGAGGATCTCCCGCGGCAGCGTTTCCTGCACCAGCGGCAGCAGCTGATCGAGGTGCGCCTGCACGAGGGCCCGCAGCACGCGCACCGACAGGCCCTCGGTGCTCGAATACACCGCGAGCACGCGTCCGCCGCCGGTGCCTTCCTCCTCGGGGCCGAGGTTGACGAACTCGCGCGGCTGCAGCCGTCGGCCGTGGAAGAAGCGCACCTGACCGGTGCACAGCAGCCAGTCGCCCTTGTTGATCGTGCGATCGAGGAAGGGCTGGCCGGGCCACGCCACTTCGATCATGCCGCTCGCGTCCTGCACGACGGCCTGAAAGACGCGCAGCCCTTTGCGCGTGGGGAGCACGCCCTTGGCGATGACCTGCCCCAGCACGGTGATATCCGCGCCCACGGCCGCCTGCGCGATGCGCGTGACGGTGCTGGCGTCCTCGTAGCGGTGCGGGACATGGCGCAGCAGGTCGCCGGCCATGGTGATCCCGAGGCGGGCCAGCAGTTCACCGCGCGCCGGCCCGACCCCCTTGAGGTAGGTGACCGGCGTGTCGAGCGCGAGGCGCGGTGCCGGACGCGCCGGCGGACGTCGCTTCCGCTCCGGCACCTCGCGCTCACCGCCGAACGCCATCACGTCTCCACCAACTCCCGGGCATACTCGCCAGCATCGAACGGCTCGAGATCCCCGATCTGTTCGCCGAGCCCGACGAACTTGACCGGCACATTGAGGGCCTCGTGCACGGCCACCACGATCCCGCCCTTGGCGGTCCCATCGAGCTTGGTGATCACCACGCCGGTCACGGGGACCGCCGCGGAGAAGGTGCGCGCCTGCGCGAGCGCGTTCTGGCCGATGGTGCCGTCGAGCACCAGCAGCACTTCATGCGGAGCATCGGGGAGCCGCTTCGTGATCACGCGGTGAATCTTGCGCAGCTCCGTCATCAGATCGTCACTCGTGTGCAGCCGCCCGGCGGTGTCCACGATCACGATATCCGCCCCACGCGTCATCCCGGCCTCGACGGCGTCGAAGGCCACCGACGCCGGATCGGACCCGGGCGCGCCCCCCACAAAGTCCACACCGGCCCGCTCCGCCCACACGCGCAGCTGATCGATCGCCCCCGCGCGGAACGTGTCGGCGGCCCCGAGCAGCACGCGCTTGCCTTGCGACCGGAACTGCGCCGCAAGCTTACCGATGAAAGTGGTTTTCCCGGCGCCGTTCACGCCGATGACGAGGATCACCGTCGGGCCGCTGGCGGCCGTCCGCAGCGCGGGATCCGCGTTCCCCGTGCGCAGCGCCTTCTCGATGCCGGCGGCCAGCGCCGACCGGAACTCCGCTTCGGTTTTCACCTCGCCGCGCTTGGCGCGGTACTCCACGTCGGCCACCAGGGCGAGCGCGGTGGTGACCCCGAAATCCGACTGAATGAGCAGCGTTTCGAGCGCCTCCAGCGAGCCTTCGTCGACGCCCTTGAAGAGCACCGAGACGTCGGTGAATGCGACGTCCTTGAAGCGCTGCCACAGGGAGCGCTTGGGTCCTTCTTCCTTTCGGCGAAACAGACGAGCCATGATGAACCGGGCAGAGAGAAACGACGACGCGGCAACGGACCGCCGACGCCGGGTGGATCAGCGATAGCCAGCGGCGCGGCGCCCGATCCACTCACCACAGAGCAGGAGCAGTGCCAGCACGAAGGGCCAACCGGCGTCAGCCAGCCGCGGCGCATCCGACGCGAGCGCGCCTCGCGAGAGCGCCCCGTCACGCACCGTGGGCACCCGCGGCACCCATTCGCGCGAGGCGTTCACGACCAGCACGCTGGCCCCGCCGTCGGCTTGGACGTCGTACACCCCAGCAGGGAGCGCGGGAGAGGTGGTCTCGAAGCTGTTACCCGTGAAACGCAACGCGAGTGAATCGGCCCCTGCCCCGCCCCGGCGGCTGATCCGGACCACGACCACCGAGTCGGTGCCGCCCCGGCGCCACGCGATCGGATCGCCGGCCCGCGTGAGCGCGGCAATCGGGCGGGCGGCGCGCACATCGCCCCGTCCCGCCGACAGCCAGTCGAAAATGGCGCCCCAGAGTGCCCCGAACGCCTCCGCGGAGCGCCCGCCGCGCAACGCCCATCCAGCGTACCCGGAACCGGACACCACGATGGTGCGGGCGCCGTTGTCGGTGCGGGCGGCAATCGCCGCCACCGCGTCGCCGCGTTTGCCGAGCTTCGCCACCAAAACCGGCAGCGCGCCCGGCGCCGCGCCGGCGAGTGTGAGCGGCGGCAGGGAATCGAGCGGCAGCCCCGACAGGGCGGAGGCCAGCGGCGAGGCGGGCACTCCAGCAGGGTACCACTCCGGTGTACGGGCCATCTCGCCGGCCTTGGCCACGACGGTTGGCGGCGCGGGCACCCAGAGTGCCCGCGCACCGGCGGCGGCGCGCCCCGCGGCGGACGGGCGCCACGCGGTGTCGCCGTGCACGATGAGCATACCGGCGGCACCGGCCTGCCGCTTCACCTCGACCTCGCTGATCGGCGCCAGTGTGCCTTCCACGCGCCACACGCCCGGCGCGAGGCGCAGGAACGCGCGCGTCGGCACGTTGAGGGCACCACGCAGCACCACCAGCGCCTCACGCACGTCGAGGTCGGGCGCGGTAGACACGAAGACGGCCGCCGGGCGGTCCCCGATGTCGAGGGTGGCGGTGAGCGTGTCGTTGCGCGGCTCCACGTCGGCCGGCACCACCAGCACCGCCCGCACGAGTGCCGAACGCGCCCCGCGGGGCAACACCACCGCGGTGGTCACGCGCGTGGAGGTGTTGGGGCCAAGGGCTGGGACCGCCACTTGCACGTCGGTGAGACCGTCCACGAGGACGCGCAGCTGCGCATCCGGCGTGGCCGCCGCACCGGCGGTGACCGTGGCGGCCACCGTGATGGTATCGCCGGCCGTGGCCGCCCCGGGCACGGCCAAATCGGACACCGCCGCATCGCGCCGCGGCACCTTGGTCAGCACGCGCACCATCGACCCCACCGGGGCCTCGGACAACGATTCGGCATCGTCGACTTCGCCGTCGGTGAGCAACAACAGCGGGCGTCCCAGCGACGCCGCCCGATCCACGGCACTGCGCACCCGCGAGCCCTGATCGTCGGCCACGATGGACCGGACGTCAGCCAGCGCGATGTCACGAATGGAGTCGCCCACCAGCACGACCTGATCCGACGACCGTGCGTCACGGGTGGCGGCGGCTGTCACGGTGTCACGCCAGCGCTGCATCGCGGTGCGCTCGTCGCCGACGGCCCGTCGTGACGAGGCGGAGACGTCGATGGCAATGAGCGGCGGCGCGGGGCGCGGTGGAGCCGACGGCGCCCCGAAGAGGATGGCCGCGACGATGGTAACGGCGAGAGCGCGCAGGGCGCCCAGCAACAGCGCCCGGGTGCGCGCGGCGGCGCCGACGCGCCCGTAGGCGAGCCAGGCCGCGGCAACGCCGAGCGCGAGGGCAAGTGTCCAGCGAATCACGACAGTAACGTCACCGGTGGGCGCGGTCTGGGAAAGGGGACAGACGGATCAGTGCATGAGAAAGGGCAAAGCGGCCGCAGCCTCTTTGCCCTCTACGCACGGCACCCGCGTTGAGTTCGGGAAACGCGTCAGTCGCCGTTCGGGTTGGTGAGTGCGACGCCCGCCACCTTTGCCGGGGTTGGGGCCGCATCGAGACGCGAGAACAGGCGCGTCTTGAGTTGGATGAACGTGGAGCGCAGGCCGGCGGCCAACGGTTCGCCCGTCACGTTGCGCAGCGCCACGCGCGGATCCCGATGCTTGCCGCCCACCAGGACTTCGAAATGCAGGTGCGGCGCCGTGGACAGCCCCGTGGTGCCGACGTAGGCCACGGTGCGGGCGATGGACACCGACGTGCCGCGACGGATGCCGCTGGCGAAGCCGTTGAGGTGCCCGTAGCGGGTGACGAAGCCGTTGCGGTGGCGGATTTCGAGGACGCGTCCGTAGCCGCCTTTCCAGCCAGCAAAGATCACGGTGCCGTCGCCGAGCGCACGAACGGGCGTGCCCCGGGGCGCGGCGTAGTCCATGCCCTGGTGCGCACGGACGGTGCCGAGGATGGGGTGCCGACGCAGGCCGAACACACTGGAGATACGACGGAAGGCGAGCGGCGCGCGCAGGAACGCGGCGCGCATCGATTTTCCGTCGCCGTCGTAATACGCCACCTTGGTGCCCTGGGCGAAGCGCATGGTCTCGACGGGCCGTCCCCCGATGGTCAGGCGCGCGGCGATGACCTCGCCCGCCCGCACGGCGCCGTTGGGGGCCCGCTGCCGCTCGATGAGCACCTTGATGGAGTCACCCGTGCGCAGATCACGACTGAGATCGACGCGATACTCCAGAATGTCGGCCAGCGCGTACGCGACTTCGCTGCGGACGTTCGACGGAAACGCCTCGGCACCCGACGCGATGGCCGCGGTCAGAGTGGAGGTGACCGTCCCGCCCACGACCACGGTGTCGGTGCTCCACGGCAGGCGCTCTTCCTTCCCGGCCCAGGTGGCCGACGCCGTGCGTGTAAAGCGCACGAGGCGGTCGATGGCCAACTGGAGCACGACTTCGGCGGCGCCGGAGTCGGCGCTGATGGTGCTGGTGACGGTCGTACCGGCGCGAATTTTCCGGGCATCGATGGCATCGGACGCGAGCAGCGCCCGGGTGGCCTCATCGCGGGGCATCCCGGCCCGTTCGAGCACGGCCAGCAGCGGTTCACCCCGCTTTACGGTGTCCACCCGTGTCCGCCATTTGGCACTGGCAGAAACACGAGACCCCGCAGCGAGGACACTCGCTGCGGGGCGTTCGGGGACGGGACGTCCCAACGCAATGGCAGTGGCTCCCACGCCGGCACAAATGGCGGCGAGGAGAAGCCGGGTGCGTGCGTTGGTCAATCCATCTGTCTCCGTATA
>JARIEV010000202.1 GCA_031127225.1 Gemmatimonadota bacterium
GTCGGCCCCACCCTGCTCGAGCCCCGCCTTGCCCGTGCCACCGTCGCAGATCGACGTCAGCACCGTGCCGTTGGCATCAATCGTCGCGGACTTCACCTTGTACATGAAGAAGTCGGCGATACCGAAGCCCACGCGGTTCTGCGCCTGTCCACCTCCGCCGACGGTAAGAAACTGCGTGCCACCCATGTCGACGATCTGGTTGCCGTTGTTCGAGATCTGCGTGCCGACTTCCCACGCC
The DNA here is from genome assembly GCA_031127225.1 of Gemmatimonadota bacterium. Lineage (GTDB taxonomy): Bacteria > Gemmatimonadota > Gemmatimonadetes > Gemmatimonadales > Gemmatimonadaceae > Gemmatimonas. The sequence goes on from JARIEV010000202.1 coordinate 239, forward strand.
AGCTTCTCGCCGCGCAACACGTTCACGTTGAGGCCCACTTCATTACCCCAGCCTTTCACCTTGCCGATGTTGACGACCTGCGAGCCGGGGAAACCAATCGAGGGCGGAATCGGCGAATTGACGATCGCGTCGGTCACATTGCGCTGGTAGTACGTGTACTCGAGTTCCACGAGTCCGTCGAGCATCGTGGCTTCAAAGCCGGCCTCCGACTCCGTGCTGCGCTCCGGCTTGAGCGCCGGATTGCCGAACGAGGCCGGCTCCAAGCCCGCCGCGTTCTGATAGCCGACGGTCGGATCGTACAGCCGCGAGGCGTCGAATGTGCCCGGCTGCGTACCGGCGGCACCGATCGCGCCGCGCAAGCGAAGCGACTGGGTAAACGGCATTTTGAACCACGGCTCCTCGCTGATCACCCACGAGCCACTGAGCTTGGGGTAGTAGATCGCCGAGAAATCCTCACCGAAGGTACTGTTGTCGTCACCGCGCACCGCAGCCGTGAGGAAGACGCGGTTGTTCCACGCCAGCTCCTGCTGCACGAACATGCCGACGGTGGCGTTCGCGAGGTAATCCTCGGTGCCGCTGCGGGTCGCGCCGCCGGAGATCGTGGTGATCGGACCAGCGGGGAAGGTGAGGGCCGAGGCGCCCACCGAGCTCAGTTCGTTCCGGAACGCCTGCAAGCCCATGGAACTCGTCATGCTGAACGGACCCACGTTGTACTTGAGCGATCCCGCGTAGTCGAGCGTGAACACCGTGCGCGAGCTGCGGTTCACGTTCTTCGAGCCCAAGCCGTTGCTGGCGAGGAAGTCGAGATTGCCCAGCGGTTGCCGCGGGTACAGGAACGAGGCGTTCTCGGAGCCAACGTCAAAACCGGTCGTCAAGCGGTGGGTGAACCACGGCTTCGGCGCGTAGTTCGCCTTGAGGCTGAGCGTGGTGCGATCGATCTCCGCCAGGCTCACGGCATCATCCCAGCTTTCCGGCGGCGAGTTGTAGAAGCCACGCTTGCCGGTGCCGAGCGCCAGTGGCGTGCCCCACACCAGCTGGCTGAAGGGGTCGATATCGATGGCACCCTGCGCCAAGCGGGCCCGATCACGCACGTGTCCAAGGCTCGCCGAGAGCCGAAGCGTTTTGCCGGCCGTCATGTCGAGGTTGGCGCGCGCGCTGAACTTCTTGTCGTAGTTGTGCTGCACGATGCCGACATCATCATCCCACGAGCCGGCGATGTAGTACCGGGCGTCGTCGGTGCCGCCGCTGAGGCTGGCGTTGTAACCGGCATTCCGCCCGTTGGTGAAGATCGGCCCGTTGCCAAACTCCGCTTCCTGACGATAGATGTTGACGCCCTCGACCGCGTTGGTCGCCGGGTTGCGGAAGTAGTTGTAGCCGGCCCGCCCTTCCGGATTTTGCATCCAGTTGGTGCCCTGACGCGTCGTGAAATCGAATTTCGGCTTGCCCGACTTGCCGCGCTTCGTGATGATCTGGATCACGCCGTTCGAGGCTTCGGTGCCGTACAACGTGGACGCGGCCGGCCCCTTGATCACTTCAATGCTTTCGATGTCCTGCGGATTGATGTCGTTCAAGCGACTCGCACCGGCACCGCCGCGCTGGCCGGGGCCACGCGCCGCCGTGGCGTCCATTCGGATACCGTCGATGTAGACGATGGGCTCGTTACTCAGCGACAGGCTGCTGGTGCCACGCACGCGGAGCTGTGCGCCGGTGCCCACCTGTCCGGTGGACGGCAGCACGATCAGGCCGGGCGTCCGGGCGCCGATCAGTTCGTTCACGCTGCGCGCGGGGGCGATTTCGAGCACCTTTGCCGCGTCCACCGTGCTGACCACGTTGCCGATGGCGCGACGCTGCGTCACGCCGGCCGTGCCCGTCACCACCACCTGATCGAGCTGCATCAGCCGCTCGGCGAGATTGAAGTTGGCCGTGAACGTCTCGCCGGCGACGAGCGTGAGCCGTCGCTGCTGTTGCGTGTACCCCACCAGGCGCACGCGCACGGTCACGACACCGGTGGCAGTGCTGACCACGGAGTAGCGCCCGCTCTCGCCGGCGCGGGCGCTGCCGGCCAATGTGCCATCGGCATCACGGAGCACGGTGATCTCGGCGCCGGCCAGCGGACGCTTCGAGGTGGAGTCCACCACCTGCCCGCTAATGGTGACCGGGCTCTGCGCGCGCGCGCTCCCGGCCAGGCCAAGCAGCGCGAGCGGCACGAGGTATCGTGCTAGGCGAAACGTTCGGGACATCGACTCTCCTCGGTGTGAGTCGGAGGACGTGCCGACGGACTGCGGGGTCGGCACATACGATGGGCTCGCGAGGCGCCGTATGCGCATCGGAGATCCATCTGACCGTGCTGACATACGGCGCCGGAAGACGTCTGTCAAATGCGGCGCGCACAGCGGTCGCGATAACGACGCATCGACGACGGCGCTCCAGCAGGATCAGGGCGTGCGCAGCACACCGTACGCGCTGGGCGCGCGATCAGTCGGACCGGCCCACCAGATGCGCGCGCCGAGCCGCCCGCGGAGTGCCTCTGGAATCGCCGGGAGCGCAACGCGGCGATCGTCAGCGAGGCGCAGCACGTAGCGTGCGCCCTCACGCTCAAGGATGCCATCTTGCGCGGAGATGCCATCGGCCGCCCGGACCACCATCCGTTGCGCGGTGAATTGCCGCGTGGCCAGTGGATCGACGTCGGGTGCACCGATGCGGCCGAAGAGCACGACCTCGAGTCCGCTGGCGGCGCGCAGCACGGGTTCGTCGGCGCCAACCACCATCCATGACACACCGGCCCCCGTCGTGAGCTGGATGCGCGTGAGCGGGTCGTTGCCCACGATCGCGAGCACCCCGCGCAGCGAGTCGGCAACGGGCACCGTGCGCGCCGGTTCCGGAATCACGCGGCCGGTGCATGCTGCGGTGAAGCCGGACGCGACACCGAGCAGTGCGGACAGCAGGGCCACGACACCCCGTGGACGCCGTGGCATGCGGATCACGGCAGCCGCAGGATGGCCACGCGGAGCAGCGTCGACGGCGCGCCGCCCGTCACATTGCGCAGCTGCAGCAACTGGGGCCCCGATGCCGTGCCCGCGAGTTCGAAGTAGGCATGGGCACCACCGCGCAGTCCCGTACGGGTGGACTCGAAGCTGCCGAAGGGCAGGGTCGTGGGGGTGATGGGAAATCCCGTGCTCCAGCGGCTCCGCCACGCCGGATCCGCGTTCAAGCCGGCGTAGATATCACGCAGGTTCCACGTGGGTACGATGACATCCGCGTTGGCCGTGCCAAGGCCCGGGTAGTCGTCGGCGAAGAGCGCGAGCCCCCATCCACCGATCAGGCGGTCCATCGGTACACCGGCGATCGCGGCCAGATTGCTGGTTCCATTGGTGACGCTGTTCGTCAGCGCCCCGAGAAATGCCACATCGCTCGCGCCGTACCGGTCAATGGCGTAGCGCACGAGCGACCACACCGTCTGATAAAACACCGATCCCGATTGGCCCGTCCCGTCACCGTAGGGCGACCAGTTCCACGGCTCGAGCAACTTGGGCCGGATCTCGTTGAACTGACGACGCATGCCGTAGCTCGGACGACGCAGCGCATCGGCACTGTTGCAGGTGGCGTTGGCCGGATTGAAGTCGCAGTAGATGCCGTTGCCGGTAGCGGTGCCGTAGCCGGTGTTGGCTCGCCACGCCACGCGGTGCAGCGACGCGCGCACCCAGATCTCTTCCGCATGCCGGGCCGTGCCTTCCTCGAGCCACGACTGTTCGAACGACGGGGCGTTGTTCGCCACGCGCGCCGACAGTGAGGCGATGTGCTTCACCTCGTGTACCACCGTGCGCGCCATGAAGTAGAACCAGCCGTCGGCGAAGGCGGTGCTGTTCACATTCGACCCGGCCGTTGTGGGGACCCTCCCATAGAACAGCTCACCGACGTTGCTGGCGGCACGGTTCGTGGTGTTGCGCACTGACAGATCGCACGACGTGACGTACGCGGCGGCGCTGGTGCCGTTCAGCTGCTGCGTGAACACCATCTGGATCCGGCCGTCGTTGTCCAGTTGGGCATCACGCCGGAGGGGATCGCCGAAGGTGGACCGGATCGCCTCGTATTGATCGGTGTCAAAAATCGTGCCGATGCGTGCGTAGTAGCCCGCCAGCGCACTGTCGGCCGATGATTGCAGCGCGTTGGCGGAATCTTCCCAGATCACGGCCCGCGCACCGATATAGATCGCGCGCGCCCGGAACGTTTTCGTCGAGTCGGCGCAGCCGCCGTAGTTGTAGTAAAACGCGCGCATGTCGCCCACGGCCGGCGGGGCCACCGCGCGCGTGGTGCCGGTGCGGCGGTCGCCGCGCTCGCGGTCGCCGCGCTCGCGGAAGGCGCCGCTGGCCTGCAACGAGGCATACAACGCCCGTTCTCGCTCCAGATGCGACAGGTGTGCCGCGTCACGGCGGGTTAAGGCGTCCGGTCGCGTCCCCTCGTCCGTGGCCGCGACGCGGCTGGGGGATGCGGCCGGGATGCGTATGGCGCTTCCGCCCAGGGGCGGCGTATTCCCGGCAATGACGAAATCGGTGAGCGTGTTGGGCGATGTCCCCGCGCTCGACACCACCACGAGATAGCGAGCCGACGCTCCGGCCGTGAGCTCATTGCACGCACTCGCCTCGGCTGCGGTCAGGATCACCGACTCGCCGCGGGCCAGGGTGCGTGTCGGCACGGTGAGCGCTGCCGTCAGCGGCACGCTGCCGCCGTCGGCCGTCGCGACACGGACCGCGACCGCCCCACTGTTGACGCAGGGGACGACCACGGTGAGCTGCGTCGGCGTGGCCGTCAGCACGGTCGCCGCGACCCCCTGTACCGTCACGCGATTGTCGGTGGTGACGGGGGCGAAGCCGGCACCTGACAGCGTGACCGTTTGTCCGGGCACCAGCGCCGTCGGACTCACACTCACCACGAGCGGGGCGCGCGAGTCGCTCACGGTGACCGCGACCGACCCGGTCTTACCTTCGCTCGTGGCCGCGATCGTCAGGCTGCCCGCCGCTAACGTGGTGAGCACGCCCGAGGCCGAGATGACCGCCCGCGTGGGATCGCTTGAGCTCCACGTGAGCGTACGCCCCGCGAGCACGTTGCCGACGCTATCGCGCGCGACCGCCGACAGTGGCAGCGTTTGTCCTACGGGGAGCACCGGGGGCACGGCGGCGATCGTAACGCTCGCGACCGGAACCAAACGCACGGTGATGACGGTCGTGCCGCTGCGCCCTTCACTCGTTGCCGTCAACGTGACCGTACCAGGTGCGAGCGCGGTCAGCAGCCCGCTGCCGGACACCGTTGCACGCGCGACATCTCCTGAGCTCCACGTCACGTCGCGCCCGCTGAGCGCGCCTCCTACGCTGTCGCGCGTGGCGGCGGTCAGCTGAAGTGTCTGGCC
>JARIEV010000021.1 GCA_031127225.1 Gemmatimonadota bacterium
GATCACGCTGCTCGGTGCGATGCGCCAGGAACTCTGCCCCGGCCCCCACGCCAACGCGAGCGGCTGCCGGGCCGGGCGTCCCGTGAGCGGCCCTCTGTGGCGGCCGCACCGACGCTGCGCGGCGTGCACGCCCCGCACCGCCACAGCAAGGCCGCGAAGGGGATGACCCGCGCCCGGAGCCGCGACTCGACCCAGTCAGCGCCGGCCCACAGCTCACAACGCCAGAACGGCGTGACCACCGAAGCAGTCACGCCGTTCTCACCACTCACGACTCAAAACTCACGTCGTCGCGTACGACTCGATCGGCGGACACGCGCACACCAGGTTGCGATCCCCGAACGCGCTTTCCACGCGCCCCGCGTACGGCCAGAACTTCCGCTCGCGCGTGAACTGGGTGGGATACGCCGCCTGCTGACGCGTGTACGGACGATCCCACTCGTCGCTCGTGACGTGTGCCGCCGTGTGCGGCGCGCGCTTGAGCACGTTGTCGTCGCGGTCTGCCTCGCCGCGCTCCACCGCCGCGATCTCTTCGCGGATGCCGATCATCGCCTCGATGAACCGGTCCAGCTCGGCCTTGGACTCGCTCTCCGTGGGCTCCACCATCAACGTGCCCGCCACCGGGAACGACAGCGTCGGCGCGTGGAACCCGTAGTCCATGAGCCGCTTCGCGATGTCCTCTGCTTCCACGCCCGACGCGCTCTTTACGCCGCGCGTGTCCAGAATGCACTCGTGCGCCACCAGACCGTTCTGGCCACGGTAGAGCACCGGGTAGTGCGCTTCGAGCTGCTTCGCCACGTAGTTCGCATTGAGAATCGCGACCTTCGTCGCCGTGGCGAGCCCTTCGCCGCCCATCAGCTTGATGTACACGTACGAAATCGGCAGGATGCTCGCGCTGCCCCACGGCGCCGCCGAGATCGGGCCGATCGCCTGCGTGCCGCCCGTGGCGATCACCGGGTGCGTGGGCAGGAACGGCACCAGCTGCGAGGCCACACCGATCGGCCCCATCCCGGGCCCGCCGCCGCCGTGCGGAATACAGAACGTCTTGTGCAGATTCAGGTGGCACACGTCAGCACCGAGATCGCCCGGGCGTGACACGCCGACCATCGCATTCATGTTGGCGCCGTCCATATACACCTGGCCGCCGTGCGCATGAATGAGCGCCGTGATTTCCTTGATGCGCGCCTCGAACACGCCGTGCGTGCTCGGATACGTCACCATCAGCGCGCCCAGATTGGCGGAGTGCTCTTCGGCCTTCGCGCGCAGATCGTCCACATCGATGTTGCCGTCGGTGTCCGTCTTCACCACGATCACCGAGAAGCCGGCCATCACGGCGCTGGCCGGATTCGTCCCGTGCGCTGACTGCGGAATGAGACACACCGTGCGGTGCGCGTCACCACGCGAGAGGTGATACGCGCGGATCACCAGCAGACCGGCGTACTCGCCCTGCGAGCCGGCGTTCGGCTGCAGCGACACCCCCGCAAAGCCGGTCACCTCGGCCAGATCGTGCTCGAGCTCCGCGAACATCTGCGCATACCCCTGCGCCTGTTCGGTGGGGGCGAACGGATGCAACTGGCCGAACTCCGGCCACGTCACCGGGATCATCTCTGCCGTCGCGTTGAGCTTCATGGTGCACGAGCCCAGCGGGATCATGCCATGCACCAGCGAGAAGTCGCGCGCCTGCAGCGAATACATGTAGCGCAGCATCTCCGTCTCGCTGTGGTAGCGATGGAACGTGGGATGCGTGAGGAACGGCGTCACGCGGCGGAAGCGCTCGTCATACCGCGCGTCGATGCCGGCCGCGACCTCGTCGTAGCCGAAGTCGGGGGTACTGCCGGTGTTGAACACCGTCCAGAGGTCAACGATGTCCTGCACCGTCGTGGTCTCGTCGAGCGCCACCGTGAGCGTGCCGGGTTCCAGCACGCGCAGGTTCATCTTGTGCGCCGCCGCGGCGGCCAGAATGTCGTCCTGCCCATGGGCGCCCACTTCCACGCGCACGGTGTCGAAGAAGTGCTCGTGCATGATCGCGAACCCAAGCCGCTCGAGTCCTGCGGCCAGCGTGACCGCACGCCCGTGCACGCGCTCGGCGATCCGCACGAGGCCGTCGGGACCGTGATAGGTGGCATACATCGCCGCCATCACCGACAGCAGCACCTGCGCCGTGCACACGTTGCTGGTGGCCTTCTCGCGGCGGATGTGCTGCTCGCGCGTCTGCAGCGCCATGCGCAGCGCCGGCTTGCCCTCCGTGTCGCGCGACAGACCGATGATGCGTCCGGGGAGCAGCCGCTTAAACTCGTCGCGCGTGGCGAAGAAGGCGGCGTGCGGTCCGCCGTAGCCCATCGGCACACCGAAGCGCTGCGTGTTGCCCACCGCGATGTCGGCGCCCCATTCGCCCGGCGGCGTGAGGAGGCACAGCGCCAGCAGGTCGCTCGCCACCGTCACCAGCGCGCCGGCGGCATGGGCCGCTTCACACACCGCACGGTAATCCACCACCGCGCCGTCGGTGCCCGGGTACTGCAGCAGCGCCCCGAACACCGTGTCGTCGAAGGTGAACGTGCGGGCATCACCCACTTGCACCGTGATCCCGCGCGCGGCCGCGCGCGCCTCGACCACGGCGATCGTCTGCGGATGACAGTCGTTGCCCACCAGAAACACCGTGCGGGTGGCACTCCCGCGCGAGGCGAAGCAAAGCGCCATTGCCTCGGCGGCCGCGGTCCCCTCGTCCAGCAGCGACGCGTTGGCGATCTCGAGCCCCGTGAGGTCGATCACCATGGTCTGGTAGTTCAGCAGCGCCTCAAGCCGTCCCTGCGCGATCTCCGCCTGATACGGCGTATACGCCGTGTACCACGCGGGATTCTCCATCACGTTGCGCAGGATCACGTTCGGCGTGTGCGTGCCGTAGTAGCCCATCCCGATGAACGACCGCCGCACTTCGTTGCGGGCCGCGATCGTCTTGAGCGCGCCCAGCACCTCGGCTTCGCTGCGCTCGGGACCGGTGTTCAGCGTGCCGCGGAAGCGGATGCTCTCCGGCACCACGGCGTCGATGAACGCATCGAGCGATGCGTAGCCGAGCGTGGCCAGCATGGACTGCTGCTCGGCCGCACCCGGACCCAAGTGGCGCGGAATGAACGAGTCGATCGCGTGCGGTGCGGACGTGGAGGTGCTCGGAACCATGACCATCCTCAAACGGGCAGTGCCCGTGAAAGCGTCGTGAAATCGTCGGAGGCCACTGAGGCGTGGAACGCCGAGGCCGATTGGCCTGTGACATGATAAAATTAACCAAAGTGAGAACTCCCCGAGTCGTTCCCTCCGTTACGCCACCACTACCCCAGTCTGGACTGCGCCCGGACCGATCGCCCGACGGCGTGTGGCCCACACGGTGGGCGTTTCTCGCGTCGCCGCCGTTGGACGGGATCACGAACATGGCCATCGACGCCGCGCTGCTGGACATGGTGGCGGAGGGCGACGGAACCGCCGTGTGGCGCTGCTACGCATGGGCGCAGCCCACCGTCTCCTTCGGGCGCAACGAACGCACCACGGGGCGGTTTTCGGACCAGAGCGTGCGCGCCGCCGGCTTGACGGCAGTCCGCCGGCCCACCGGCGGCCGGGCGTTGCTGCACGCCCGCGAGGTGACCTACAGCGTGACCATGCCGCTCGACGCCCAGTCGCCGTGGCAGGCGGGGTATGCCGCCGTGAATGCCGTGCTGCTGCGTGCCCTGCACCGGCTCGGTGTCCCGGCCCAGTTGGTGGCCCCGCAGCAGACGCACGCGGTCACGCCGGACGGCCCGCTCTGCTTCGACCAACCGGCCGCCGGGGAAATCGTGGTGGACGGCCGGAAGCTCGTAGGCAGCGCCGTCTGGCGGCAGGGCGGCGCGTACCTGCAGCACGGCAGCATCCTGCTGGCCGACGACCAACCGCGACTCGCCACGGCCGCGCTATGTCCCATGCCGCTTCCCCCGCCGGCGGCCACCTTGGCCGCGTGCGCACCGCAGCAGGCGGAGTGGGCAGAGGTCACCGACGCCCTGTCGGCGGCGCTCACCGAGACCGTGGCCCCCGTGGCCGACGGCGGTGTCGCGCCGTTTTTCCCCGACGGCGACTTCGACTCGCGCGTGGCTGACCATAGCCGCCGGTTCGCCGACCCCGCGTGGCTCTGGCGCCGATAGCAGGCGTCGGGCATCGTACCCTCGGGCCGGCGCCATGCCGGCGGTCGTTCCGCGCTCACGCTCACTGTCCCGCCATGCCTCCGTTCCGACTGTCTCGTCTCGCCGGTCTCACCGCATTCGCCTGGGCGCTCACCGCCTGCGCGGGCACCGACCAGGCCAACACCGACGGCGCCACCGGCGGCACGCTCATCATTGCGGTGCCTGCCGAGCCGGCCACGCTGCTCCCGCCACTGGTGTCGGGGACGCAAGGGTTTCCGATTGTCAACGCGCTGTTCGACCGGCTGGCCGAGATCGGACCGGCGCTCGAAACGTACGGCGATACCGGGTACGCGCCGCGCCTGGCGTCGTCGTGGCGCTGGTCGGCCGATTCACTGTCGATCGCGTTTGCGCTGGACTCGATGGCGCGCTGGCACGACGGCCAGCCCGTGCGCGCCGACGACGTGCGCTACACGTTCCGCGTGTACACCAGCGACTCGCTGGCCGTCGATGCGAAGTCGCTGCTGGGAAACATCGACTCGGTGTCGGTGCGCGATGCGCGGACGGCGGTGTTCTGGTTCAAGCGACGGATGCCGAGGCAGTTCTACGACGCGACGTACCACATGTACATCCTGCCGGCGCACCTGCTGGACACGATCCCCATGGCGGCGCTGGAGAGCGCCGCCTTCGGCCGCCGTCCCGTGGGCACCGGACGCTTCCGGTTCGCACGCTGGGAGCCCGGCCAGCGCATCGAGATCGTGGCCGACACCGCCAATGCCCGTGGCCGGGCGCTGCTGGACCGGGTGGTGTGGACACTCGCGCCGGATTTCGGGGCAGCAACGGTGAAGCTGTTTGCCGGTGAAGCCGACCTGCTGGAGAATCTGCGGCCGGACAATCTCGCGCAGGTGGCGCAGACGCCGGCGCTGCGACTGATCGACAACCGCACGCTGCAGTACGGATTTCTTGGCTTCAACCTGCGCGACACCACCAACGCGGCGCGCCCGCACCCCCTGTTCGGCGATGCGCGTGTGCGGCGTGCGCTGCACATGGCCGTGGACCGGGACCGCCTCGTGCGCAACGTGTTCGACTCCTTGGGAATGACGGCGCTCGCCCCCGCGCCGCGCGCCCTGATCCCTGACACCACGGCCTTCCGTCAGCTGCCGTACAACGTGGCCATGGCGAAGGCCCTGCTCGATTCGGCCGGCTGGGTCGATCATGACAACGACGGCGTCCGCGACCGCGACGGCATTCGGTTGTCGTTCCGCATGCTGATTCCGGCCAGCAGCACGTCGCGCCAACGCTATGCGGTGCTCTTGCAGGAGCAATACCGTGCCATCGGCGTCGAGGCCGCCCCACAGCAGCTCGAAAACAACGCGTGGAGCGAGGCCGTGGATGCGCATCACTTTGACGCGTATCTGGGCGGCTGGCAGACCAACCCTGGTCTGGTGGGGCTCAAGCAGACCTGGGCCTCGACCGGGGTGTCGAACGCCGGTCGCTACGCCAGTGCGCCGTTTGACGCGCTGCTTGACAGCGCCCTTACCACGTTCGATCCGCGCGCGAGCCGCGGCTACTGGGCCCGCGCGTTTCAGGAGATCGTCAACGATGTCCCCGCGGTCTGGCTGTACGAGCAGCGCTCGCCGCTCGCGGTCCACCGGCGCGTGATCACCACCCCACTGCGCGCCGACGGCTGGTACGCCGGGTTGGCCGACTGGCGCATCGATCCGGCGCAGCGCCTCGATCGCGACCGGATCGGATTGGGGACGCCTCCCTGAGCACGGCGCCACGCTTCCTGCCGCGCGTGATGCGCCGCATCGCGATGAGCGTGGCGGTCGTGTTCGCGGCGGCCTCGCTGGCGTTCGTGCTGCTGCACCTCGCCCCCGGCGATGCGGGCACCGCACTCGGCGAGGGGGCATCACCCGAGATGCGCGCCGCCGTCCGCGCGCAGTATGGATTGAACGACTCATTAGCCACGCAGTACGGACGGTGGATGCTCGCCCTGCTCCGCGGCGAGTTCGGCTGGTCGCCCAACCAACGGCGACCGGTCGCCGCCGTCATCGCGGAGGCGCTCCCGCGCTCGCTCCTGCTCATGGGCGCCGCGCTCGCGATCAGCTTGGCCGTGGGTTCCGCCATCGGCGCCTGGCAAGGGGCACGCGCGGGCTCCCGCCGCGATCGGGTCAGTGCCGTCGTCCTCCTGGTGCTTTATTCGCTCCCCGAATTCTGGCTGGCGCTCGCGTTAATGACGGTGTTCGCCCACCAACTGGGCTGGCTCCCCGCCACCGGGATCACGGGCGACCTCTACGCCTATCAATCGCCCGGCGCGCAACTGGCCGACCGCCTGCGTCATCTCGTGCTGCCGCTCACCACACTGTCGCTGGTGGGGATCGCCGTCTTCGCGCGCTATCAGCGTGTCGCGATGCAGGACAGCATGACGCAGCCCTTCGTCCAAACGGCGCGCGCCAAGGGGCTCACCGAAACCGCCGTACGACGTCAGGCGTGGCGGGCGGCGCTGCTGCCCGTGATCACGGTGGCCGGCCTGCTGCTGCCGGCACTCGTGACTGGGGCCGTGTTCGTGGAACGGGTGTTCGCGTGGCCCGGCATGGGCTTCACGCTGATCCGCGCCATTGAGGCGCGCGATGTGGCTGTGGTGTCGGCGTGCGTGATCGTGGGGAGCGCCGCCACCGCCCTCGGTGCGGCGCTGGCCGATATCCTGCGTGATCTGGCCGATCCACGCCTGCGCGACGCGTGACGCCGGCATGAGCCCCTCGCGTCGACTCACCGTTCCCGCCGGGATGGCGGCCGTGCTCGTGCTCCTCACCGTCGCGGGCCCGTGGCTCACGCCCTACGACGCCAATGCACAGCTCGACATCATCGCGCTGCGCAGCCAAGCGCCCTCGCTGGCGCATCCGTTCGGGACCGACGGCGTGGGGCGCGATGTGCTCAGCCGTGTACTCGACGGCGCCCGCATCTCGCTGCTGCTGGCCACGCTCTCCGTTGTGTTGTCGCTGATCGTGGGCACGCTCTACGGTGCGCTGTCCACCCTCGCCGGCGGCGGGGTACACGCCGCCATGCAGCGCCTCATCGATGTGGCGCTCTCGATCCCGCGCCTGCTGTTGCTCCTGGCCATTGCCGCGCTGTGGGGGACCGTTTCGCTCCCCGCACTGATTTTGCTGGTGGGGCTCACCGGCTGGTTCACCACCGCGCGGCTGGTCGCCGACGACCTCGCCGCGCTGCGCGGTCGCGAATTCACCGTCGCGGCCCGTGCGTTGGGCGTGCGCCCGCTACGCCTGCTCTGGCGTCACTTGGTTCCACATCTCCTGCCCACGCTGGCCATCAACGCCAGCTTCGGCGTGGCCGGCACGATCGCCCTCGAAGCGGGGCTCAGCTACCTCGGCCTCGGGATTCAGCCGCCGCAGGCCAGCTGGGGCACAATTTTGCGCGACGGATCCGGCGTGATGCAAACCGAGTGGTGGCTCACGCTCCTTCCCGGCCTCGCCACCGTTTTCGCCGTGCTGGCCTGCAATGCGCTTGGCGATGCCTTGCGCGAGCGCTTCGCTCCGGCGCACGTTCCCACTCGCTCCGCCCCTCCCCTTCCCCGTGCCGTGCGCCCGTGACGTCTACGCCCCCTCGCGACTCCACGCCCGATTCCGGTGGTCCGCTGCTCGATGTGCAGTCGCTGCAGATCGCCTTTCCGGCGGGCCGCGGCGTCGCGCGCGCCGTGGACGGCGTGTCGTTCACGGTGTCGCGCGGGGAGACAGTGTGTCTCGTGGGCGAGTCCGGGTGCGGGAAGTCGCTCACCGCGCTGTCGCTGCTGCGCCTCGTCCCACCACCTGGACGGATTGAGCCGGACAGCCGCATCCGCTTTGACGGCGCAGACATCCTCACGCTCGACGACGAACGCCTCCGCGACATCCGCGGGCAGCACATGGCGATGATCTTTCAGGAGCCGATGACGGCGCTCAATCCGGTCCTCACCGTCGGCGACCAGATCGCGGAAGTGCTGCGCGTCCACACCACGCTCGCGCGGCGGGACATCTGGTCGCGCACCGTCGACATGCTGGCGCAGGTGGGCATTGCCGACGCGCCGGCGCGCGCCACGCAGTATCCGCACGAACTCTCGGGCGGCATGCGGCAGCGCGTGATGATCGCGATGGCGCTGATCATGTCGCCCAAGCTCGTCATCGCCGATGAGCCCACGACGGCGCTCGACGTGACCATCCAGGCGCAGATCCTCGAACTGCTGCGCGACCTGCGCGCGCGAACGAACATGGCGCTGCTGCTCATCACGCACGATCTCGGCGTCGTCGCCGAGATGGCCTCGCGGGTCATCGTGATGTACGCCGGCCGCATCGTTGAGGAGGCCACCGTGGCGGCGCTGTTCGCCGCCCCGGCGCACCCCTACACCGAGGGACTGCTCGCCGCGATTCCGCGGCTGGGGCGTGAAGCCGAGCGACTGCAGACCATCGCGGGGTCGGTGCCGCCGCCCACGGCGCTGCCGAGCGGCTGTGCCTTTCGCGATCGCTGCCCGTACGCGTTCGACCGCTGCGCGCGCGAGGAGCCGGCGCTGGTCGAGATCGGCGCTGGACACCGTGTGCGGTGCCACCTGATTGCCGAGCCGGCGCGACGCGCCGACCGACGCGAGGTGGTGCGCACATGAGTGCATCGACCACTCTGGCGCCGCTGTTGTCGGTGCGCGAGCTCACCAAGCACTTCCCCATCCGCTCGGGATTCCTGCAACGCACCACCGGCGCCGTGAAGGCGGTGGACGGCGTGTCGTTCGATGTGGCCGCCGGCGAGACGCTGGCGCTCGTGGGGGAATCCGGCTGCGGCAAGACGACCACGGGACGCGCCATCCTGCGCCTGATCGAACCCACCGCCGGCCAGCTGCATTTCGACGGGACCGATCTGCGCGCGCTGCGCGGTGAAGCGTTACGGCGGATGCGCCGGCGGATGCAGATCATCTTCCAGGATCCGTACGGGTCGCTCAATCCACGGATGACCGTCGGGGCCGCGATCCGGGAAGGACTGATCGTGCATGAACTCGCCGAAGGGAGCGCCGCCGACCGCCGGGTCGCGGCCCTGCTGGATGAAGTGGGGCTGCGGACCGAGTACGCATCGCGCTATCCGCACGAATTTTCCGGCGGGCAACGCCAGCGCATCGGGATCGCGCGCGCGCTCGCCGTGGAACCGTCGTTCATCGTGTGCGACGAGCCGGTGTCGGCCCTCGACGTCAGCGTGCAGGCGCAGGTGGTGAACCTCCTGCGCGATCTGCAGCGCGATCGGGGCTTGTCGTATCTGTTCATCGCGCATGATCTCGCGGTCGTGGCGCACATGGCCGATCGCGTGGCCGTGATGTACCTCGGACGCATCGTGGAGCTCGCGCCACGGCCGAGGCTCTTCGCCGCGCCGATGATGCCGTACACGCAGGCGCTGCTGTCCGCAGTGCCGGTGCCCGATCCGACCGTCCGGCGGCAGCGCATTCTGCTCGCCGGCGATCCGCCCTCGCCGGCCAATCCGCCCAGCGGCTGTGTGTTCCACCCGCGCTGCCCGCACCCGCAGAAAGATGCGGAATGCACGCGCGTCGTCCCTGCGCTCGAGGAGAAAGCCCCGGGCCATTTCGTGGCCTGCCTCAAGCCGCCGTTCACCCACCTCTCATCCAACGCGTCGTGACGCCTCCTTCGCTCCGCTCGGACTCGTCCGCCTCGCACCCCGCGAACGACCGCGCCTTCTTCGGGCACCCGCGTGGTCTCGGCCTGCTGTTCATGACCGAGATGTGGGAACGGTTCTCGTTTTACGGTCTGCGCCCGCTGCTGGTGCTGTTCATGGCGGCGGCGCTCGCCGACGGTGGTTTCGGTTTCGACCGGCCCTCCGCGTCGGCCATCGTGGGCATCTACGCCGCGAGTGTGTATCTCGCTTCGCTCCCGGGCGGATGGATCGCTGACCGCTGGCTCGGGCTGCGACGCTCGATCCTCATCGGCGCCGTGCTCATTACCGGCGGGCACCTGTCCATCGGCATCTCCGGCATGGCCGGCGCCGGGATCGGCAAGATCTTTTTCTTCCTCGGCCTCGTCCTCATCGTCCTCGGCACCGGGCTGCTCAAGCCGAACATCTCGGCCATCGTCGGTGATCTGTACCCCGAGGGCGGCGCGCGGCGCGATGCCGGCTTCTCGATCTTCTACATGGGCATCAACACGGGCGCGTTCGTGGGTCAGCTCGTGACCGGCTACCTGGGTGAGCGCGTGAGTTGGCACTGGGGCTTTGGGGCCGCCGGCGTCGGCATGCTGTTCGGTCTGCTCATGTTCTGGCTGAAGGCGCGCGACGTGCTTGGCCCGATCGGTCAGGACATCGTACGCCACCCGGATGCGGCGGTGCAGGCGAAACGCGAAGGGACCGTTCGCAATTACACACTGGCCGGACTGGCCGTGCTCGCGCTCGTGTTCGTGCTGGCCAGCACCGGGGCCATCGCCCTCGATCCGCAGGCCATCGGCGGCGCGATGACGTTCGTGCTCGTCGGCATCGCCGTCGCCTTCTTCGGCTTCCTGTTCGCCTTCGGCGGACTCACGCGTGACGAGAAGCTGCGCTCGGCGGTGATCTTCGTGCTTTTTGTGTTCGCGGCGATCTTCTGGGCGGCCTTCGAGCAGGCCCCCACGTCGCTGCAGCTGTTCGCCAACGACTTCACCGATCGCAACCTGTTCGGCTTCGATATCCCGGCCACGTGGTTTCAGTCGGTGAATTCGGCGTTCATCATCCTTTTCTCGCCCGTGTTCGCGGCGCTCTGGCTGATGCTGGCCAAGCGCAATATCGAGCTGTCCAGCCCCACGAAATTCGCGCTCGGCCTCGGACTCGCGGGCGTGGGCTTTCTGATCATGGTGTTCGCCGCCAATCAGGTGGTCGCGAGCGGCGGATCGGTGCTCGTGTCACCGTGGTGGCTGATCATGAGCTACATGTTCCAGACGCTCGGTGAGCTGTTCCTGAGCCCGGTCGGCCTGTCCTCGATGACCAAGCTCGCCCCCCGCCGCTACGTGGGACAGATGATGGGCATCTGGTTCCTCGCCACCTCGGTCGGCAACCTCGTGGCCGGTCTGGTGGGCGGACACGTCGATCCCACGAAGCTCGAGCAGACGCCGCTCGTGTTCAGCGGCACGGCCATCGCGCTATTTGGCGCGACGGTGATTCTCGCCCTGCTCGTGATCCCGATCCGCCGGATGATGGCCGGCGTGAAGTAACGCATAGAGTGATTACGGCCAGGTGAACAAGCTCGTCGGCGCGGTCCGCTCCCGCGCCGACAGCACATCCTTGGGCTCGTCCCAGAACACGCGCGAGCGGTCTACGCTCGACAAGCGGATCTCGAATCGCCGTTGCGGATCGGTGCCCACGGGCACCGCGATATCGACCCGCCAGAGCCGGCGGGACCGCGGCGGCACCGCGGCGAGCACCGACACGCCCACCGCGCCGCGCCACGGCGTGGACACCGCGTACGGCACCGAGGGGTCCCCCCACAGGCGCCCCCCTTCGGAAAACAGCGCCAGCCCCACATCGGCCACGTTGAGGCGCGTGGGGATCACGAGGCGCTGCTCGCCGCGCACGATCAGCCGCTGCGCGCCGGCCTGCCACGAGTTGCGGTGCCCCAGCAGACCGCCCTCGCGATCAGCCAGTGACAGCTGGAACGGCACACGCATGGCGTGCCCGCCGCTCCACTCCACATCAAACACGCTCGTCTGACGCACCGCCGGGCGGAAGTACCACGCCAGCCGTCCGCTCGTGACGATGTTATCCCATGCCTGCACGTCGCGATCGAAGCGCGCTTCGGAGATCGCCTGCAGGCCGACGAAGCTTTTGGCACCGCCGACGGCAGCGTACAGATTGGCCGCGAGAAAGTGATCGCGATCGCGTGCCAGCCCCACGTTGAGCGAGCGCCCGGCCACGAGTCCGAGCTGCATACCCACGCGCACGTCTTGCGCACCGTTCAGGGCGTCGAACCCCTGCACCGGCACGAACCGGATGGTGCGGACCCCCAGCAGCGCGTTGGCACGGACCACCGACTGGCGGCGGAAAATCGGAATCGGCGCATCCACCGGATCGGGCTGCACCCCCTCACGCGTGAGCGTGAGTGAAGTCTGGTCGGTGGACTGACGCTCCCGCGTGAGTGACGCGCCCACCAGCCGGAGCCGCCCCACCGGACCCACGCGGGTCACCCACCCCAGATTCCCGAACTCCCGGCGCACCGTGAGTGCATTCCGGGGCAGATCCCCGCGGCGGAATTCGAGCGGCCCGCGCGTGCCGCCCACGCTACCGATAAACGCAAAGCGCTGCAGATCGGTGTAGTACGGACGGACCACTTCCAGCCGCATGTCCTGCCCGAAGCGATTGCGACGGGCGGCCGCGCGGAACTCGTTGCGGGCGCCGCCGAACTGGTAGTTCTCCAGCTCTACCCCAAGGATGTCGTTATACGCCAAGCCGTCGCGCCACGTGACCGCCGCGAGCGTGGCCGTGCCGGCGATATTCGATTCACCCACCCGGATCCCGCGGAACACCGGCGACTTCGATTGGAGCGTGGGCTCGAGGATCAGGCTGAAGTCATCGCGCGTTTCCACCTCCAGCCGCACGCCGCCCGCTTCGTCGTCGTACACGCGGATCCGCGCGTCGACCAGAAAGGGCTGTGCGCGCAGAATACGCTCCGATTCCGCGCGACGGATCTGGTTGCACGCCTCGCCGACCTTGAGCAGCAGGAAGCGGCGCACCACGTCGTCCCGCGTGTTCGCATGCACCGCGCGCACCGTGCGACGCACCCATTCCAGCCGGGGTGGCAGGCGGTCGGTGAACGGCGGCTGTGTGATCACAACGATGTCGCTGATCGGCTGCCCGGCGCACCCCGTCACAGGCAGACGCCCGCGGCTCGACACCGGTGGCTGCTTCGGCGTCGTGGGGCGCGTGGGCTGCCCCGCCGCACCACTCACGGGCAGACCGAGCGCCATCCCCAGGACCCCGATGGTCCGCCCGACCCTCACTTGCCCATGCGGCGCTTGAGAGCCGCCAGTCGATCGTCGGCGTCGGCTTCCTTTTCCGCGCGCGTCCGCCGCGGCCGCTCCTCCGCGCCGGGCGCGTCCGGTGCCTGGCCCGGCGTCACGCCGGCCAGCAGAGCACGCAGTTCGGCGGCCATCGACGCATACTCGCGCTCGGCCATCTCGTGCTCCTGCTGCTGCACCATCTGCTTCGACTCCAGCATCGCCACCCGCTCCTCGTGCAGAAGGGCGAACCGCTCAGCGATGGCCACCGTTTCCTCGTCGTTGATCTGCGCCGCCAGCCCCTGACGCCGCCGCACCGTCTCGAGCTCGGTGCGCTCGGCCGCCAGCCGCGCCGCCGTCTCCGTGACAGCGCTCCCCAGCGCCTCGACACCCAGCCGGGCGTGCACGAGCGCCTCACGCATCGTGTGCGTGATCCGGCGGCGTTCGTCTGGATCGAGTCTGGCGGAGACACCGCGCAGCCCGTCGCGAAGCGGTTCGAACATGAGGGACGACACAGTCCGGAAAGAGTCGCTGCCGTACGGGACCGCCCGCGGGACGGCGGCCGCGAACCACCACGTGGCGAACGGTCCCGCGCAATGTGCGCCGGGACGCCCCCACTCAGCCAGAGGGCAGACGTGCCCGGCAACGCCGTGCCGCTGGTTGCTGGACAGACGCCGGGGCCGCCAGAGGACCGCCGGCCCACCGTGTGGCCCCGAATCGCACCGCCAACGGCTCTTCTCTGTTATTATCGGTCGTACCCTAGTACGCCAGTGTGTTTCCCATAGACTGGCGCATCCCGTCACCGGCTCCTGTGCTCTACCTCGCCATTCCCGCGCACAACGAGGTCGCCACCATCGGCGTCCTTCTCTGGCGGCTTCGTACCGTGCTCGCGGAGTTCCCGCGTGAGTACGAGGTCGTCGTGTACGATGACGCGAGCACCGACGAGACGGCCGACGTGGCGGAACAGTACGCCCACGCGATGCCCGTCACGGTGCTTCGCGGCACCTCACGTATCGGCTACGCCGGTGCCCTCGACGCCCTCGTCCGGCACGTGTCGGCGCAGACGCGCTACCCGCGTCGTGACGCGATGCTGCTCATGCAGGGTGACTTCACCGACCCGCCGGGACTCGTCCCCGAGTTTGCCCGCCGCTTCGAAGGCGGCGCCGACCTCGTGGTCGGCGAGCGTCTGGTCGTGGCCGACGCGCCCGTGCCGGTGCGCCGCCTGTTCAAGGCGGCCCACTGGGCGATGCGTCCCTTCGTGCGGGTCGATGGCGTGCGCGATCTCACGGCCTCCATGCGCCTGATCCGCATTTCCGCGCTCCGCGATCTGGTGCGGCAGGCGGGATCGGCGCCGGTGTGCGTGGGCGACTCGTGGACCGCCAACGCCGATCTGCTGCTCAAGCTGGTCCCGCTCGCGCGTCGGGTGGAATCGGTGCCGCTGGAGCCCACGTACGGCGTGCGCATGCGCGAGACGCGCCGCATTGCCGTGCGCGACGGCCTCGCGGTGCTGAAGTGGGCGTGGGGGGCCCGTGGCCGCCGCGCCGAAGCCGGATCGGCCGCCGACGCCTCGGGCGACGGCGAGCGCCGCCCGCCACGCGGTGGTGCGGCCGGCAAGCGGCGCGACGAACCGGAGCTGTCGGTCGAGAAGCTGCGCGAGCGCGTCCGTGAACGGCCGCGGGTCGAGGACGAAGAGTCGTTTAACGGACGTCGCGAAGGGCGGCGTCGGGAGCGCGAACGCGCCCGCAGCGAACGCACGGACGAGACCGCCGCCGACAAGAGCACGGAACGGGGCGCCGACGGGGCCCCGGAGCGCGCCGCCGAGCGGCCCGCACCGGCCCCCGAGGCACCGCGGACCGAGCGGGCCGCCGCACCCGAGCGCGCCCGTCGCGAAGAACCGAAAGAGCGCCCCGAGCGCACCAAGCCCGAGCGCGGGAAGCGCGAGCGCGCGGCCGGCACCGAGGGGGAGGCGAAGACCATCCGCCCCGAACGCCTGCCGCGCGGACAGCGGGCGGCGCGCGGAGACGCGTCTGCCGCCCCACGGCGTGCGCGCAACGACGAGCGCTCTCCCTACAGCGATCCCACCGTCTCGCTCGACGATCCGTTTGCGCCGCCCGCCGGGCGGCGCGGCACGCGTCACGACGGGACCGCCGACACAACACCGGCCGACGGCAACACGCCGGCAGAAACCGAGCCGATGTCGGCCCCGCGCGCATCACGCGTGCTGGAGTCCACATCGGTGTCGCCGTCGTCACGCCCGGAGTCGGGCAACACTGGTGACGAGGACGCCGCAGACGGCGCCGATAGCGACGTGGGCGAGGACACCGAGGAAACGGCCGAGGGCACCGGACCGCGGCGCAAGCGGCGTCGCAACCGGCGTTCGCGTCGTGGTCGCGCCCGGAAGGATGGCGCGGCTGGCGACGAGGGCAGCGACGAGGCCGGCGACACGCAAGGGGACGACTCCGGCAACGGCAACGACTCCGGCGATGCCCCCGCACAGAATGGTACCCCGACCGCGCGGCCGGACCGGCCCCGGCGTTCCAGATCGCGGGGCGCGGCCGTACCGACGACGGAGGGCGAGGAGACGTCTGACGGTGACGCGGACGATCGCGACGACAGCGCCGAGGTCGCGGGCGAATCCGAGGAGGAGCGCGCCGCACGCGCCCGTCGTCGTGGACGTCGGGGACGCCGCGGCGGCGCCCGCCGGTCGCGCGGACGTCGGGACAAGGATGGCGGGGAGAGCGGTGAGTCGGGGCCCGGGGACGGGGAGCGCGGCGGTGGTTCCGACGGCGGTGGCGACGCGGGCGAATGACCACCCCCACTGACCGGTTCACACCGATGTCGTATCGCGAAGCCGACCTGTCGCGCGTGACCACGATTCCGGTGCAAAGCCGCCCCAATAAGGTGCGCGCAGACGAGTTTGCGGCCCCACCGCCGGATGATCCGGCGGCGCGCTCCATAGGCGCGTTTCTGGCGTCGCTCCCCGACATTTTGGTGGCGCGGGATTTTCTGGCGGTGGTCGATGCCATCGTGGCGGCACGACGCAAAGGACGCGGCGTGCTGCTCATGCTGGGCGGCCACGTCGTCAAAACCGGACTGGCCCGTGTGCTGGTGGATCTCGTCCGGCGTGGCATCATCACGCACGTCGCGATGAACGGCTCCGCCGCGATCCACGACTACGAGATCGCGCGTTTCGGCGGGACCTCGGAAGATGTCGCCGCCGGATTGCGCGACGGCTCGTTCGGGATGGCCGACGAGACCGGGCGCGGCCTCAACGGCGCCTTTGTCGCCGGCATGGCCCAGCAGTGGGGGATGGGGGAGTCCGTCGCCCGCGCCCTCGCCGATGCCGAACCGCTCTTGCACCCTGAGCTGTCGCTCACCTACCAGTGCTGGCGGCACCACGTACCGGCCACGATCCACGCCGCCCTCGGCTGTGAAATCATCCACCAGCACCCGGCCGCCAATGGAGCCGCCATCGGCGATACCAGCCACCGCGACTTCCGCCGGCTGGCCGCCTCACTCAGCACCCTGCACGACGGCGGCGTCGTCCTGAACGTGGGCAGCGCGGTGATCATGCCCGAGGTCTTTCTCAAAGCCCTCACGATCGCGCGCAACCTGAACGGCGGGGCCCCCACCGGGTTCGTGACCTGCGACCTCGACATGCAGCGGCACTACCGGCCCCGCATGAACGTCGTGCGGCGCCCCACCCAGGACAGCGGGAAAGGCTACGAGATCACGGGGCACCATGAGATCATGGTGCCGATGCTGGCGTGGGCGATTGTGGAGCGGATGGGGCAGGACGGCTAGCGGCGGGGAGAGCCGTGCGGGATCGTGATCGCCATGCTGCCGCCACCGTGGTCACTGCCGACCGCTGATACCCTCAGCGGCGGATCGCCCGCTCGATCCGTTCCGCCGTCCGCGGGCTCACCACGCGGATCACGAAGTACACCACCGCGCCGATCAGCACCACCCGGATCGCGAAGCCGAGCAGCATGAACAACAGCCCCACCAGCGGGCCCAGCAGCCCGAACACCAACTTCAGGGCAATCAGGCCGAGCATCGCGATCAGGCCGACGGTAAACAGGGTACGGAGCATGGTCTGCCTCAGGTCAGAATGGGGTTACTGTCCCCTACGATAGCCCTCGCCCAAAGTTTCTGCCCTCTGGAATTCCAGCTATTTCCGTGTTGATGGTTACTGACATGTTTCCCGATACGAAACATCGGGCTACCTTCTTCGGATAACGTCCCGGCTCATTCCGGGCCTTTCCAGTAGAACATGGCCGAGCAGTTAGTTCAGATCATGGGGCGCCATCGCCGCGAAGCGCTCCCCGAGCGTAAGCCGTCGTGGCTCAAAGTGAAGGCGCCTGGAGGCGCGAACTACGTGCGCCTCAAGCAGATGATGCAGGAACTTGACCTGCATACCGTCTGTCAGGAGGCGCACTGCCCCAACATCGGTGAATGCTGGGAGCACGGCACCGCCACCTTCATGATCCTCGGCGACGTCTGCACGCGGAACTGCGCGTATTGCGCCGTGTCGCACGGTCGACCGCCCAAGTACGACATTGAGGAGCCGTCGCGCGTCGGGCAGGCGATCGCCGAACTCAACTTGCGCCACGCCGTCATCACGTCGGTCGACCGCGACGATCTCCCCGATTTCGGTGCGTACATCTTCGCCGAAACGATCCGGCAGATTCACCAGCGTCTGCCGGGCTGCTCGATCGAAGTGCTCGTGCCCGATTTCCAGGGCAACGAAGACTCCATCCGCACGGTCCTCGACGCGCGCCCCGACATCTACAACCACAATACGGAAACGGTGCCGCGCCTGTTCAAGAAGGCGCGCCCCGGCGGACGCTACGAGCGTGTGCTCGAGATCTTCCGTATTGCCAAGCGTGTGGCGCCCGACATCCCCACCAAGACCGGCATCATTCTCGGCCTTGGCGAGACGAATGAAGAAGTCATCGCCGTCATGCAGGAGCTGCGCTCCGTCGACGTCGACATCCTGACCCTCGGGCAGTACCTCCGTCCGTCCGACGGCCACATCGAACTCGACCGCTACGTCACCCCCGAAGAGTTCCGCGAGTTGTACCAGGTGGGCATGCAACTCGGCTTCCGCCACGTGGAGAGCGGCCCGCTGGTGCGCTCCAGCTACCACGCGTGGGAGCAGGTGCAGGCCGCCGGCGTCTGACGCCACTCACGACTCTGTTCTCAACACCCTCCCCAGTCATGTCGACAGCCAAACCCCGCAAGAAGGGCGAGCCCGTGCGCGCTGACGCGAAAGCGTCGGCGAGCCCCTCGGCCGCCACCAATCGCGAGCTTCTGTATTCGATGCTCCTGCAGCGTCGCTTCGAAGAGCGGTGCGCCGAGATGTATGCCATCGGTCGCATCGGCGGCTTCTGCCACCTGTACATCGGACAGGAGGCCATCTCCACCGGCGTCATGTCGCTGCTGCGTGCCGACGACTACATCATTACGACCTATCGTGATCATGGGCAGGCACTGGCGCGCGGGATGACGCCGCGCGCGGTGATGGCGGAGCTGTTCGGACGGCAGGACGGCTGCGCCAAGGGTAAGGGCGGCTCCATGCACATGTTCGATAAGCAGCTCGGGTTCCTGGGCGGCCACGGCATCGTGGGTGGACACATTCCCATCGCGGCCGGCGTGGGCTTCGCCATCAAGTACCGCGGCGGCGATCAGGTCATTGTGTGCTTCATGGGTGAGGCGGCCGTGAACAACGGCGCCTTCCACGAAGCGCTCAACATGGCGGCGCTCTGGAAGCTGCCGTGCCTGTTCATCATCGAGAACAACCGCTACGGCATGGGCACTGCGCTCGAGCGCGCGTCGGCCATTCACGACATCTACAAGCGTGGTGCGTCGTACGACATGCCGCGTGACGTCGTGGACGGTCAGGATGTGTACGCCGTGCGCAAGGCCACCGAAGAAGCCATCGAGCGCGCCCGCACCGACGGCACACCGACGCTGCTCGAAATCCGCACGTACCGCTTCATGGGCCACTCCATGTCCGACGCAGTGAGCGGCACGTACCGCACCAAGGAAGAGCTCGAGCAGTACCTCAAGCGCGACCCCATCGCCCTGCACCGCCAGCGCATGGAAGAAGCCGGCGAGATCACGCCGGCCGACGTGGCCGCGATGGACGAGGAGATCAAGAAGATCGTACAGGACAGCATCGACTTTGCTGAGCAGAGCCCGGAGTTGCCGCTCGAGGCGCTCATGGAAGA
The DNA here is from genome assembly GCA_031127225.1 of Gemmatimonadota bacterium. Classification (GTDB taxonomy): domain Bacteria; phylum Gemmatimonadota; class Gemmatimonadetes; order Gemmatimonadales; family Gemmatimonadaceae; genus Gemmatimonas. The sequence goes on from JARIEV010000021.1 coordinate 19,372, forward strand.
CATTCTCGTCGAAACCACGAGCTGAGGGCGACACGACCATGGCCGTAATCACGTACCGCGATGCGCTCAACATGGCGCTCCGCGAAGAAATGCACCGCGACGACCGCGTCTTCCTGATGGGTGAGGAAGTCGCCGTGTATCAGGGCGCGTACAAAGTCTCGAAAGGACTGCTACAGGAATTCGGCGAGATGCGCGTGGTGGACACGCCGATCACCGAACTCGGATTTGCCGGTGTCGGCGTCGGTGCCGCCATGGCGGGGCTGCGTCCGATCATCGAATTCATGACGTGGAACTTCGCGCTGCTGGCGATCGACCAGGTGGTCAACGCCGCCGCGAAGATGCTCTATATGTCCGGTGGTCAGTTCCCGATGCCGATGGTATTCCGCGGCCCCAACGGCGCTGCGCTGCAGCTGGGTGCGCAGCACTCGCAGGCGTGGGAATCGTGGCTGGCGCACATCCCCGGCCTCAAGGTCGTGGCGCCGGCCACGCCGTACGACGCCAAGGGACTCCTCAAGGCGGCCATCCGCGACGACAATCCGGTGTGCTTCCTTGAAGGCGAAATGCTGTACAACACCAAGGGCGAAGTGCCCGACGATGACTACATCGTGCCGATCGGCAAAGCCGAGCTCAAGCGCGAAGGCGAGCACGTCACGCTGGTGTCGCACGGCAAGATGGTGCTCGTGGCCCTGCAGGCCGCCGACCAGATGGCCAAGGAAGGCATCACCTGCGACGTGGTCGATCTGCGCACGATCCGGCCGATGGACGTGGATGCCATCACTGCCTCGGTACGCAAGACGAACCGCTGCGTCGTGGTGGAAGAAGGATGGGAGGTGTGCGGCGTGGGCGCGCAGGTGGTGGACTACGTGCAGCGCCACTGCTTCGACCACCTCGATGCGCCTGTGCTGCGCGTGCATCAGGCCGATGCGCCGATGCCGTACACCAAGAGTCTCGAAAAGGCCGCCAAGCCCGACTTGCCGAAGACGATCGCGGCAATCCGACAGGTTCTCTACCTCGACTGACCCAGCGATCATGGCAACGAAAGTAATGATGGAGGCGCTTTCTCCCACGATGGAGGAAGGACGCCTCGTGAAGTGGGTAAAGAACGTCGGTGACACCGTGAAAACCGGTGACACCATCGGGGAAGTGGAAACCGACAAGGCGATCATGGAGCTCGTGGCCCGCGGTGACGGCGTGCTGCGCGCGCTGTTGATCACCGAGGGCACCACGGCCACCATCGGCGCGGTGATCGGCGTGATCGCCGCCCCCGACGAGGACATCAGCGCGCTCACCGGCGGCGGCAGTGCGCCGGCAGCGGCCGCCGCACCCACCGCCGCACCGTCCGCCGCCGCACCCGTGGCCGCAGCCGTGGCATCCGCGGCGGCAGCGCCGGCGCCCATGGCCGAGCCGTCAGGGCCGGTGCGGTCGTCGCCGCTGGCCCGCCGCATGGCCGCCGAGATGGGGGTAAACCTCGCGAGTGTGCACGGCAGTGGCCCGGGGGGCCGCGTGATTCGTCGTGACATCGAGGCTGCCGTCCCGCCGATCGCAATGGCCGCCGCACCCGCAGCGGCCTCCACAGCGGCCTCCACGGCCGTGTCGAGTGCCGCCAAGCCCACCGCCGTATCGACCGCGATGCAGATCGACGGCGAGTACAAGGACGTCGCGCTCACTCAGATGCGCAAAACCATCGCGCGTCGTCTCAGCGAGTCCATCGGCCCGGTGCCCACGTTCTACCTCACGTCGGAAATCGACATGACGAAGGTGGGGCAGCTGCGCGAACAGATGGTGGCCAACGGCGATCAGTTCAAGGTGTCGGTCAACGACATCATCATCAAAGCCGTCGCCATCGCCCTCACGCGGCACCCCGAGTGCAACGCGCATTGGATGGGCGACTCCATCCGCTACTTCAGCGCCGCGCACGTGGGCATGGCCGTGGCGACCGACGACGGCCTGATCGTTCCCGTGATCCGCGATGCCCAGAGCAAGGGTCTGGGGCAGATCGGCAAGGAAGCCCGTGAACTCGCCAAGAAGGCACGCGAGCGGAAACTGCAGCCGGCGGAATTCAGCGGCGGCACCTTCTCCGTGTCCAACCTCGGCATGTTCGGGATCGATCAGTTCACCGCGATCATCAATCCGCCCGAGGCCGCCATTCTGGCCGTGGGATCCACGGAAACGAAGCCGGTGTGGGAGAACGGCCAGTTCGTGCCGCGGCAGCGCATGCGCGTCACGCTCAGCTGCGATCACCGGGTCATCGATGGCGCCGTCGGCGCGAAGTTCCTCCAGACGCTGCGCTCGCTGCTCGAGTCGCCGCTGATGATGCTGTTCTAGTCTGATTGCGCCGAGCATCGTGTAGACCGAACGCACCGAACACCACCCGTGTTCGGTGCGTTCGGCCGTTTCGGTCGTCCTGTGGATAGACCTCTCTACCCTGCTGATGCCACGAACCTTTCCGCGTCGCGCACTGGTGTTGCTCCTGTGGCTGGTCGCCGCCTGTACCGGGGGCGACACGCCCACGGCACCGCGCGCCGTGCCGCCGGGCGTGCTGAGTCTCACGGTCGCCGGGCTGCCGACCGGAGCCAGTGCCGACGTGTCGGTGAGCGGGCTCACTTTTTCGCGCACCGCCACGGGTTCGGTCACCTGGACCGATGTCCCCGCGGGCGTGCACACCATCACCGTGCGCCCCGTGCGCACCACCGACGGGACCTTCGCCGCCACGCCGTCGGTCGTGTCCGTGACCGTGGTGAGTGGCACCACGCCATCGGCCGCGACGATCACGTATCAGGCGCTGCCATCGGCGATTGACCTGATACTGCTGGGCGTGCCCGTCGGCGTGGACGCCCCCGTCACGGTGTCGCCGCCCAGCGGCGGCGAGGTAGCGGCGGCCACCTCGCGCGTGCTCACCAGTGCGAACAGCGGCCGGTGGCGGGTGGCGGCAGGGCCGCTGCTGGCCGGCGGCTTCCGCTACACCCCAACTCCAGCCTCGATCGACACGCTGGTACAGCACGGCGACACCGCGCGCGTGGACGTGCGCTACGACGTGTCGAGCGGGGCCATTGCCGTCGCGGTGACCGGCTTGCCCGCCGGACGTCCGGGTGCGGTGCAGGTCACCGGCCCCGACGGCTTCAGCCGCTCGGTCACCGCCACCGCGACGCTCACCGACCTCGTGCCCGGGGCGTATCGGGTGGTGGCCGCGACCGTGGCGGCCGACGGCATCACCTTCCGCCCCACCCCCGACACGCTCACGGTAACCGTGCGCGCGTCCGTGGTGGCGGCACCGGCCGCCGTGGTGTACGCGGCGCAGGTGGGTCGTGTCGTGCTCACCACCAGCGGCATGCCCGCCGACGCGGCACCGGTGCTCACCCTCACCGGAAACGGCCTCACGCGCGCGCTGAGCGGCGCCACCGCGCTCGATTCATTGCCCGTTGGCAGCTACACGGTGTCGGCGGTCCCGCTCACGGTGGCTGGCGTGCGTTACGCGCCAGTGTCGCGCGAGCAGTCGTTCACCATCAGCACCGGTGCCACCACCACCGTCAGCGTGGCGTTCGCCGTGGTCCCCACGGTGGTGGAAATCCCGGTCACAGGGCTGCCGGCCGGAACGCCGGCCAACATCACCCTCCTGTCGCCGTCCGGTGAGGTCGTCACGGTCACGGGCACCACGCGCCTCAGCCCAGCGGTGGCGGGTCGCTGGCGCTTAAGTGCGGTCAGTGTGTCGGGCGGCGGCGCGACCTACCTGCCCACTCCCTCCGCGCGCGACACCACCGTGTCCGCCGGCGACACACTGCCGCTGCCAGTGCACTATGCGATCACCACCGGCGCCATTGCCGTGGTGGTCAGGGGCCTCCCTGGCGGCGTGAGCGGGAGCGTCACCGTGACGGGACCCAGCGGGTTCTCGCGCACGCTGACGGCCACCACCACGCTCACCCTGCTCGCCCCCGGCAGCTATACGGTGTCGGCCACGAGCGTCGGCACCGGTGCCACCACCTATGTGCCGGTGCCGGTGTCCCAGCAGGTCACCGTTGTGGCGTCGCTCGTGGCATCGCCCGCCACCGTGTCGTACGCCCTGGCCACCGGTGCCGTGACCATTGCCACCAGCGGCATGCCGGGAAGTGCCACGCCGACGTTTGCCCTCAGCGGCACCGGCGCACCGCGGTCGGTGAGCGGTGCGGGCACGGTGTCGGCGCTCGAGGTGGGCTCGTGGACGATTACCGCCAACACCATCGTGAGCGGTGCCACCACGTACACGCCGACCCCGGCGTCGCAGAGCGTAACCATCACGCCCAACGGCACCGCCACCGCCACTTTCGCGTACGCCGCCACCGTGGCGCAGAACTACGCGATCAGCACCGCATATGTCACGCAGGCCATTCAGCGCTTCGATGGCACGGTGGCGCTGGTGGCCGGCCGCGAGGCGCTGCTGCGGGTGTTCGTGCAAGCCAGCGCCGCCAACAGCGCGCGCCCCGACGTGCGCGTGCGCCTGTACGACGGGGCCACACTGCTGCAGTCCACGCTCATTCCAGCCCCGGAAGCGGGGGTGCGCACCGTGCTCGCCGAAGGCACGCTCACGTCCACGTGGAACCTGATCATTCCGGGCGTCAACATCCGCCCCACCACGCGCGTGCTCATCGAGCTCGATCCGGCGCTGGCCGTGACCGACGCCGATCGCAGCGACAACGTCTGGCCGCGCAGCGGTGCACCGCAGGTGCTGCGGGTGAACAGCGTTCCCACGTTCACCGTGCGGCTCGTCCCGATCGTCGCCGGCGGACGGACGGGCAACGTGACGGCCGCAAACAAGGGCGCATTTCTGGCGTCGGTGCAAAAGATGTTCCCGCTCAACACCATCGTGTCCGACGTGCGCGCACCGTTCACCGCCAGCGCCACCGACATCCAGAGCAACGACGACAACGGCCAGTGGCTGACCGTGTTGAGCGAACTCAACGCCTTGCGCGCCACCGACGGGGCGCCGGCCACGATGCACTACTACGGCGTGCTGGGCGTGTCGTACACCAGCGGGATCGCGGGGTACGGCTACGCCCCCGGCCGCGCGGCGGTCGGATGGGACCTGCTGCCCAGCGGTGATGAGGTCGCGGCACACGAATGGGGGCACAACTTCTCGCGCAATCACGCGCCCTGCGGGACCACCGGAGACACCAACTTCCCGTACAGCGGCGGCACCATCGGTTATTGGGGGTGGAACAGCGCGCTCAACACCCTCGTGCCGCCCACCTGGACTGACGTGATGGGGTACTGCAACAACCAGTGGGTGAGCGACTACACGTGGAGCGCCGTCATGCAGTATCGCAGCACCGCCGCCAGCGTGGTCACGAGCGCATCCGCCACCAACGCGCCGCGTGATGGCCTGCTGGTGTGGGGGCGCATCACGAACGGGCGCGTCCAGCTCGAACCCGCCTTCCGCGTGCCGGCGCCGGCCAGTGCCGCGGTGCCGTCGGCCGCCATCCGCCTTGAGCTGCTCGACGCCGACGGTGCGATCCTGCTGGACACTCCCATCGAGGCGCCCGCGGTGGACCATGCCGCCGCCACCGACGAGCGGCAGTTCGCGGTGGTCGTCCCGTGGAGCGCGGCGCTCGAAGACCGCCTCGCCACCATCCGCGTGCGCGATACCCGCTCCCCGCTCTCCGCCATCGGGCAGCGCCGCGCCCGCTTGGTCGCCCCCGTGGCCGGTGCGACGCCGGTCACGCCCGCCGTACAGGCGCAAGTGCAGCGCACCGCCGACGGCCGGTCGCGTGTCACGTGGAACAGCGCCGCCTACCCCATGGCCATGGTGCGCGACGCCGCCACCGGCGCCCTGATGGGCTTCGTGCGGCGGTCGGGTGACACGGTGGTCACCGGCGGTCGGGCGGTCGAGGTGGTCGTTTCCGACGGCGTGCGCACGGTGCGGCGGTAGAACAGAACGCGTTTCGGCCTACATCGCACGTACGCCAGGAGAAGAAACATTCGTCCTTGTAAAAAGGACAATAGTGGCATATTCTGTCCTTATGGAAAGGACAGTTTCACCGGAGCTCCTCAGAGTCAAGCTCGCGGAAGCGCTCTCCGTGCCACCACCGAATCTCACGCGGCGAGACGTGCGCCTGCCCGCGATTCCCGGTAAGCCGCTCGCCGTCATCGGCGTACGGCGCGGTGGGAAGACCTCGTTCCTACACCAACAGCGCGCCGATCGCATCGCGGGAGGGCGCCCCCGGGAATCGCAGCTCATGCTGGGGCTCGAAGATGAGCGCCTCATCGGCATGACCGCGCTCGACCTTGGCTGGGTGATCGATGAGCACGCCCGGCAATTCCCCACGATCCGCGCCGAGGGCCTTCTCTCGCTGTACCTCGACGAGATCCAGATTGTCGAGGGGTGGGAGTCGCTCGTGCATCGCCTCGTGGAAGCAAAGAACGTGGATATCGTGATCTCCGGATCCTCGGCAAAACTCCTCAGCCAGGAAGTGGCCACAGCCGTCCGCGGACGACTGCTCGAGGTGCTCGTGCATCCCTTCTCCTTTCGCGAAGCGCTCCGCCACGCGCGGGCGGAGCCGGAGGCATCCTGGCACCAGCTCGACCCCGCGGAGCGAGCGGCCATTGATGCCCGACTCCGCGACTACCTGCAGTCGGGAGGCTTCCCGGAAGCACAGGGCATCGCCGCCCGCGACCGGGCGAGACTGCTCACAGGCTACGTCGACACCATGGTGCTCCGCGACGTCATCGAACGCCACAACGTCTCGAATCCCACGGCGCTACGGGCGCTGCAGCGTCACCTGCTCTCCACACCTGGCGGCAGCTTCACCGTGCACAAGTTCTACAACGTCCTGAAGTCACAGGGCGTGTCGATTGGCAAGGACACGCTCCACGCTTACCTCGATCACCTGCAAGACGCCTTTCTCGTTCGCGTGCTCGACATGCACAGCGCCTCGGAGAAGCAACGCATGGTGAATCCGCGCAAGGTGTACCCGGTCGATGCGGGGCTGATCCCGCTCTACGAGCAGCCTGGTCGAGCGCATCGCGGGCGGGCGCTCGAGACGGCCGTCCTCCTTGAACTCGAGCGACGGGAGTATGCCGTGTCCTGGCTGCGGGTCGGCGACGACCGCGAAGTGGACTTTTTCGCCGCGCGGGCAGGCGAGCCGCCGCTGCTGGTGCAGGTGTGCCTGGACACGACGGACGACACGACATGGGAGCGGGAGGTGCGGGCGCTCGAGGCAGCCGCCATCACCTATCCCGACGCCGTCGCGCTGCTCATCACGCACGACCAGTCCCCGCCGACGCGGCGCCTCCCCGGCACGCTGCAGTGGTTTTCAGCCGCTCAGTGGCTGCTCGGCTAGCCGACCCCTCCCGCCGACGCACTTCCACTATCTTTCGATATCACCCTTCCCCGCTAATCCCTGACTCACATGGCCTTGTTCGACGTCATTATTCTTGGCGGCGGTCCCGCCGGCTACGTCTGCGCTATCCGCTGCGCCCAACTGGGCATGCAGGTGGCCGTTATCGAACGTGAAGCACTCGGCGGCACCTGTGTGCTCTGGGGGTGCATCCCGGCCAAGTCGCTGCTGGAAAGCGCCGGGCTGGCCGTCAAAATCGGCAAGGCGGCCGAACACGGCATCACGCTCGACGGCATCACCCTCGATTTCGGCCCGGCCATGAAGCGGTCGCGCAGCATCAGCGCGCAGAACTCGAAGGGCGTCGAGTTCCTGATGAAGAAGCACAAGGTGCAGTGGATCCGCGGTGAAGGCGTGCTCGAGAAGGGGAAGAAGGTCACCGTGACCATGGCCGACGGAAAAAAAGAGACGCACGAGGCGAAGAAGGCGGTGGTCATCGCCACCGGCTCGCGCGTGAAGGGGCTCCCGCAGGCGGGGCTCGAACTGGACCGGAACGTCGTGCTGTCCAGCGACGACGTCCTGGTGGCAGAGAAGGCGCCCGCGTCGATGGTCGTGGTGGGCGCCGGTGCCGTGGGCGTGGAATTCGCCGATGTGTTCGCGGCGTTCGGCACCAAGGTGACGATGGTGGAAGTGGCACCGACCATTCTGCCCATCGAAGACGCCGATTGCAGCGCCGAACTGGCGAAGGCGTTCAAGAAGCGGAAGATCGACATCCTCACGGGTGCCAAGATCACCAGCACGAAGATCACCGCGACCGGCGCGACGCTCGTGGTCGAGTCGGGCGGTGCCACGCACACGCTCGCGGTGGACAAGGTACTCGTGGCCGCCGGCCGCGCCCCGAACGTGGAAAAGATCGGGCTCGAGACGGTGGGCGTGGCGAAGTCGGAGCGCGGCTTTGTGAAGATCAACGCAAAGTTCGAGACCAACGTCCCGGGCTACTACGCCATCGGTGACGTGGCGGGCAACCAGATGCTCGCGCACAAGGGCTCGCGCGAAGGGCATGTGCTGGCCGACCTGCTGGGCGGTCAGCACGCGCATCTCGTGAATTACAACAACATCCCCAGCTGCACGTACTGCCATCCGGAAGTGGCGAGCATCGGCCTCACGGAGCAGGCGTGCAAGGACAGGAAGCTCGACTATACCATCGGCAAGTTCCCCTTCTCCGCGAACGGCCGCGCACGCACCAGTGGTGAGACCGACGGCTTCGTGAAGATCATCCGCGATGCCAAGCACGGCGAGATTCTGGGCGCCCATATCGTGGGAGCCCACGCCACCGAGATGATCCACGAACTCGTGGTGGCCCGCGAGAACGAATTCACGGTGGAAGAGATCGACCTCGCGATCCATGCCCACCCCACGCTGTCCGAGGCGATCGGCGAAGCGGTGCTGGATTCCCTCGGCAAAATGCTCCACGCGTAACGCGACAACGCCGAAGGAGGGCGTCGGGGGTACGGGGTACGGAGCGCGCACGCGCCCGACCTCGTACCCCCGTTCGCTTCCCGCGACTCCCGACTCAGCACGTCTCACTCACCACCCAGTATTCACGACCGCTTTATGCACCTGTGCGTCCTCGACCTCGGCCTCACCCCCTACGACGACGCGTGGGCGCTGCAGAAGCGGGCCGCTGCGGCGCGCATCAGTGGGGCGCTCGATCAGGATCTGCTCATTCTGGTCCAGCATCCGCCGGTGGTGACACTCGGACGGAGCACCAAGCCGGGCCATCTGCTGGCCACGCCCGAGTATCTGGCTGCGTGCGGCGTGCAACTGCGTGACGTGGAGCGGGGCGGCGACGTGACCATTCACGAGCCCGGGCAGCTGGTGGCGTATCCCATCATCGATCTCAAGCGGCACACGCAGGACCTGCACTGGTACCTGCGTCAGGTCGAGGAGGGGATCATCCGCGGGCTCGCCACCGTGGGGCTGTCGTGCGCGCGCGTGGCGGGGCTGACCGGCGTATGGCACGCCGACCCCTCGGGGCGGCGCGTGAAGCTGGCCAGTATCGGGGTGCACGCGCGGGACTGGGTCACGTGGCACGGCGTGGCGCTCAACGTCGAGAACGATCTCGCCACGTTTGCGTACACCGTGCCCTGCGGGATCGACGGCGTGGAGATGAGCACCGTAGCGCGCGAATGCACACGGACCGGAGTCGCGGTGCCCGATTGGCACACGGTGCAGCAGGCGGTGGCCGCGGGGCTGGCCGACGCTTTCTCGCTCCGCCTCGCGGTGCTGCCGGAGCCGCTCGCCGCGCTGCTCCGCGGCTAAGCGGTCACCGGTCAGCCGGGGGCGGAGACGGGGGCTGACCGGTGCAGCCACCACTGGGCCGGCCGATCGGCCCAGTCCGAGCGCACACATATGCCCAGAAAGAGCAAGATCCCGCCCAGCAGCAGCGGCAGCTTCCACGGGTGGGCCACGTAGCGGGCCTCGATTCGGTGCCGGCCGGGCAGCACGTCCACGGCCAGAAAGCCCGGTGACACCAGATACGGGGACACCGGCACGCCGTCCACCGTGACCTGCCACTGCGGGTGGTACGTCATCTTGAAGGCCACCGCCAGCGTGTCACCAGCATGTCCGGGGCACGCCACCTCCACCAGCAGCCGCTGCGACGCCACCTCCTCCCGCTCCACCAGCGGCTGGGCGCACGGCTCACGACGGGCCAGCGGTCCGGCGGGGCGGTGATAGTCCCAGCGCACCACCTCACGCCGGGCCGCGCCGCCGTCGCGGAGCCACTGTTGCGTGGCCGCCCACAGCGTGTCCTGGCTGGACGTGCGCCGACGCGCCGTGACGGCCACGTACTGCACGCTTCCGGAGGTGGCCACACGGTACAACGTGTATCGGCCGATCGTAGTATCGGGCTGCACAAAAGACGGCAGGCTCGCGCCGGTGGGGGCCACCACGCGGCGCACATCGAGCAGGTCGTACATCGCCGGGTCAGTAATGGGGAGGTCGAACACCAGCCCCGACGTGATGGCGAGCTCCTGCATGGGATTGCCCACCGTGGCGGTCCCCTGCGCATTGAGGAGATCCGACAGACAGAAGGCGCGGCCGATGCTCATGGCGCAGCTCCGCCCACGCACGGGACCGGCGTAGGTGCGTCCCTCCGGCTGCGCGGCCAGCACCGCCAGCATTGGGCGGATGTCCTCATTCGCGTCGAATGCGTCGGTGGCCTGGGCCAGGATATCCCGGTTGCCCTCGTAGTACGTCAAGCGTTCACCCGCAGCGGGCGCCAGCAGGGCCACCAGTAAGAGCAGTGCCGCGATGGCACGGGCCGGTGCCGGGAGCCAGCGGCGCACCGGTGACGCCGGCCCCGCCAGCCACTCCCACACCACGCCCGCTGCGTACCCCGCCGCCAGAATGGCGAACACCCCCACCATGCTGGAAAAGCGGAACGTCGCCGCACCGCTGTGGGCGGGGATTACGCCGGCCAACACACCGGCCCCGGGACGCAGCATGTACAGCGCCGTCCACGCCAGGAGTCCCACCGCCACCACGCGCCCCGCCGCATCGCGCCGACGCATCGCGGCCAGTAGCCCGGCCAGCGCCAAGCCGGTAAGCACAGGGAGACGGCCGAAGTCGAGTAAATCTCCGCGGAACAGCGCATCAGAGAGGCCGCGCATGGCCGGCGGCGCCACCACCCTGACGCCGGTGTCCGAGCCAGGTGCCCACCGCACACTGCTGAGGTAGCTGGTGCTGCTTTCGAGGAACGGCACCAGCAGGTACGACGCCAGCGCAAAGGCGCCAACGCCCACCACCGCCAGCCGGATCAGGCGCGGTATCGCCGTGCGTCGCTCCGCGCCGGCCATCCAGAGCATAACGCTCGTGAGCGCCATGAAGGCCGCGAACAGCAGGTGGCTGAGCACCAGCGCCGCCAGCCACGCGGTCGTCCCGGCGTAGCCGGCACCGGTGCGCATGGTGCGTGACAAGCGGGCCGCGGTAATAAAAAACAGATGCACGCCGCACAGTTGCGAAAAGAGGCCGTACCCCCCCCACACGTAGCTGTTGTATTCCAGTGCCATGCGGCTCTCGGCCGACAGCAACGTCGAGGCGACCCCGCCGAAGGCGCTGGCGGCCGCCGAAAAGCCCAGCCGGTACATCGACCAGGCCACCGTGCACGGCATGGCCAGCAGCAGAAGGTATTGCGTGCCGTGCAGCAGCCCCGCGGCCGACACCGTGCCCGCGCCGAGGCGGTGCAGCGCCGCCAGCACCAGATGGGGCAGGTGCTGGTAGTACAGGAACTGGGGAAAGCCGAGCTCGAGCTGCGGGATCCAAAAGTCCAGCGGATTCGCCGCGCCCGCCAGGGCGGCGCTCGCCCCCTCGATCATGAGGAGGTGGAACGTAGCATCATTGCGCGCCGGGACGCGGGCGCTCCACTCGGGCCAGAGGGCGATGGCGTTGAATAGCATTGCCAGCGCCAGCACGAGCCACGGCCACGAGGCGCTGACAGCAGACGGCGCCGCCGCGGTCACCGAGGTGCGTGCCGTCGCAGCCCCGGCAGAACGGGTCGGGGCGCCTGCGCCCCCCGACTTAGGCCTTCGGTCCAGAATCCGGGCGCGCGGCCGGAGCAGCCGGCGACGCGGTGGAAGGGGCCGGCGGCGTGGGCGCCTGAATAGGGGACGGCAGGTTGTACTGCTTCATGGCGTCCACGTAGGACGCCCATCCCCAGCCCAGCACCTTGCCATCAGCCAGCACAATGGGCGTCTCGGTGTCCTGTTGGACCGCGTCGCTCACGTCACCGGGCTGCTCACGGTAGTACAGCACCTCGATCGTCTTGCCGTCCACGAGGTAGACGCTTCGGCGGAAGCCGTGATCGACGCGGAGCGTGTCGGCGTAGCGGGCGGTGAGGGGGCCGGTCCCGAGGATCGCCATGACGGAATCGCGGGGCATCCCATCGCGGACCGCTTTGAGCCGTTCGGCGCCTACTTCCTGGGAGTCACTGGAACAGGCGGCCAGCAGGAGCACAATCGCCGTACGCACGGCGCGTCGGACAAAAACAGCAGGCATGGATACTCGTGGGTTGGTGGGCCGACCGCGTCGCTCGATCGGTCGGTGTGGTGAGTTCAGAACGCAAAATAGCGCGGCCCTGCCCGTGAGGGCAGGGCCGCGCTGTTCCGTTCCACCATCAAGCGCCGGGAGGTACCCGGCGCTTGATGAGCAGCCAATTAACGGCGGCTCGTCTCCGCCGGAGGCGTGAGGGCGGACGGCGCCGTGAGCAAACCGCGACCCTTGGTGGTCGTGGTCGCGATGGCGACGTAGTTGCCGTCGTTGAGGGCGATCGCGTTGGTGTTGCGCGCGCCCGTGCCCGGCGTGCGGAGCACATAGGTGATCACACGCTCAGTCGTGCTCGTGTTCTCGCCGATGTACACACCACACGTCTGCGACACGCTGATGCACGGCGTGGCCGTGGCGTCAACCGAGCCGACATACTCCCACTCGTTCGAGGCGATCTGGTGGTAGAAATCCACGCGAGAGAACGGCGAGTTGAACGTGTTGGCCGGTCCAACCGCCTGGGCCTTGAGGCCGCCCACCGGGCTGTTGTAGGACGCCGCGTCCGACGTGACGTAGAAGCGCGACAGCGTGGGTGCCTTGGTCGTCCAGGTGGCGGCATCAAACGTGATGGAGCCGGTCAGGAAGGCCGCGAAGTTGCTCGCGCCGTTGTTACCCAGGTTCTCGGCATAGAGGCCCGAGGCGGACAGCTGCAGGACGGCGCCACCCGGCGCATCAGCAGCGGTCTGCTCGAGATCCGTGTAGAGACGGACACCCGAGGTAAACGGCGTGGTGCCACTGAACACCGAG
>JARIEV010000203.1 GCA_031127225.1 Gemmatimonadota bacterium
GATACATCGAGACGTGGTACAACCGGAAGCGACGGCACTCGACCTTGGGGTACGTCAGTCCGGCGGAGTACGAAGCGCAGGTACTGAAGGCCGCGTAGTTCCTTTCAATTACGCGTCCACTTTATCGGGGTAAGTCCATGCCGGCGGCGTGTGGCAGGCCGCCGGTGCGCCCACGGCGCAGGCGCAGGCCGCCCCCCGCACTCCCACGGTCCGGCAAGCGGCCGCCGCTACGTCGTGGCTCACGCGCCCCGAGCGCACCGACTACGCCGAAACGAGTCGCTACGACGAGGTCATCGCCTACATGCGGCAGATGGCGGCGGCGAACAAGAACATCCACCTCACCACCTACGGTTACACGTACGAGGGGCGCGCGCTGCCCTTGGCGGTGATCGGCGCGCCGGGAGCGAGCGCTGAGCAGGTGCTCGCGACCAACAAGACCCGGGTGTACATCCAGGGGAACATCCACGCCGGTGAAGTGGAGGGAAAAGAAGCGCTGCTCTGGTTGCTGCGCTCCATCGCGAAGGGGGAGCGTGATGCGTGGCTCAAGACCACGGTGCTGCTCATCAACCCCATCTACAACGCCGACGGCAACGAACGCGTGACCGTGGCCAACCGCGGCACGCAGGCCGGGCCGGTGGGCGGCATGGGCACGCGAGAAAACGCGCAAGGGCTCGACCTCAACCGTGACGGCACCAAGATGGAAACGGCCGAAGCGCGCTCGATGGCGTCGTTGCTCACGCGCTATCAGCCACACGTGGCGATGGACCTGCACACCACCGACGGCAGCTCCACGAGCGGCTTCACCATGACGTACGAGACGTCGCTCAACCCCAACAACGCCGCCGCGCAGACGGCGCTGCTGCGCGACGTGCTGTTGCCGCAGGTCACGCAGGCCGTGAAAACAAAGTACGGCGTGGACTGGTTCTACTACGGCGGCGTGTCGGGGAGCGGCGATCAGCGCGCGTGGCGCAGCGACGCCGAGCTGGCCAAGCCGCGCTATACGTCCACGTACTACGGCGTGCGCAACATTCTGGGGCTGCTCACCGAGACGTACTCGTATGCGTCGTTCCGCACGCGCATCGTGGAGACGTACCGGTTTCTCGAGGAGACGCTGAGCTACGTGGCCACGCACGGCGAGACCGTGCGCACCGTGGTGGCGCAGGCCAACGCGGAGTCGATCATCGGGCGGCAGCTCGCGGTGCGGCAGCAGCTGGTGAAAGCGCCGGCGCTGCAGACCATCGTGTTTGCGCCCACGGTGTCCATGCGCAACCCGTACGTCCCCGACCGGCCGTACCGTCTGCGTCCCGACGGGCAGGATCGCTCGGCCGTCACCACCGAGCGGCTCCCCTTCTACGGCACCGCCGAGCCCACCGAAACCAGTCTCGCTCCGCGGGTGTGGGTGCTGCCCATGACGGCCGCCACGACCGCCGCCGCGCCCACGCCGGCGCCGGGTGGGGTTGGCGGCGGACGTGGGGGCGCGCAGGGGACACCCACGCAGCGCATGATGGCCACCGTCATCGACCGGCTCGAGGCGCACGGCATCCGGTATCGCATCACCACCGCTGAGCAGCCCTTCCGTGGCGAGCGGTTCGCGATCGCCACCAACACCCTCGATGCGCGCGAGTATCAGGGCACGCACAAAGGGCGCACGCTCACCGGGGCGTGGGAAGCGGCCGAGCAGGAGCTGCCGGCTGGGTCGTTGGTGATCCCGATGGATCAGCCGTTGGCGCGGCTCACGTTCATCCTCATGGACCCGCGTTCGGACGACGGCTTCATGTGGTGGAACCTGCTGGACGCCGTGCTGGGGCAGACGCCGGCGCCGGCGTACTACCCGGTGTGGCGGTCGATGAACGCGGTGCCGTAAGGCAGAGGCGCTACGGCGCCGGCGGACGCGCCGGTGCCGCGGGGGCGCCGTCGAAGTACTCCACGATTCGTCGCGCCAGCGCACCGATCAGGTCTTCGGCCTCACCGATCTGTGTGGTCACGCCGTTGGCGAAAAACGCGATGATCACGGTGCCCGAGCGGGCGTACACCATCCCCACGTCGTTGGCGATCACTGGGCTGTCGCCGGTTTTGTGCGCCACGGGAACGTCGAGGTAATGCGGGATGCGACGCGCCCCGGCCTGCTGCCGCCGCAGCATGGTGCGCATCAGCGCCGTGCTCGCGGGCGACGCGATCGTTCCGCGCTCGATGGCTTCCAGCAGGCGCCCGGTTTCGCGCGGGGTCATGTCCCCCAACCAATAGGCACGATCCACCACTGGCAGACGGGCGCGGCCGTCGGCGAGAATTTTCTTGTTTGCCGGGTCGCGCACCATGTCCACCCACCTCGCCCGCTCGCCGGTAAAAAGCGGCGCGTACAGCTGGAACAGCGGATCGCCCTGCTGCGCGTACTGCAGCCCCGTGGTTTCCTCGGCCGACAGCGCGTCGAACGCGGGATTGACCAGCGCCAGAATTTTGCGCCGGTACACGTGCCCGCGCGCCACCATGCTCAGGTGTGGAAAGCCCGCGCGCACGAGCCACGCATTGAGACTGTCCACGCCGCCGACGCGTGTGAGCAGCTGGTCGGTGGCCACGTTGTCGCTTGTGATCACCATCTCCGTGAGGAGATCCTTGATGGTGGGGGTCTGGCCGAGGTCGTGGTATTGGAGCACGCCCGATCCATCGCGCAGATCGGCGCGGCCGATCTCCACGCGTTCGGCGAGGTTGAGCTTCCCCTCGTCCACCAACTGAAAGGCGCGCACCAGAATGGTGAGCTTGATCACGCTCGCGCTGCTGAAGGCGTCATCGGCGCGCACCACGGCTTCTTCGCCGGTGGTGAGATGCTTGACGTACACGCCCGTGCGCGCGGGAAAGCGCGCCAGCTCCGTCTCGAGCAACCGCGTGAGTGAGCCGGCGGCCGGCGGCGGCGCGGGCCGCGCCGCTGACTGCGCAAACACGGACAGCGGCTCGAACAGCGGCGCGACGGCGAGGGCCAACGCGGTGAAGAGAGAGCGGGCGGCGGGGACGCGCATCAGAAACACGGTGCGTCGAATTTGGCCGCCGCGCGCTCCGCGTTGGCCGTACGCAACGCGGCGATGATCCTCTCACTGTCACCGTCCTCCCCGACGAAGGCCACCGAACCGGCCAGTAGGACGATCGGGGCAGCTTTAGGCGCGGGCAGCGCGCGGGCGATGGCGGCGCGGCGCACGGTCGGTGGATTCACGGCGAGACTCCAGGACAGGTGAGCGGAGAAGTGTGCGGCGGCGCCGTGGGTCCCGCAACCGTGTGACCGGAACGCTGCCCGCCAGCGCCCGTCAGCGACGTGTCGTGCGCGTGGAATCGAAGTACCACGCCTGCTGCACCCGCGTGCGATACGCCACCGTGCGATAACCGGCGTCCGCGGCCACCAGACTGTCACGGACAACCGGCACCGCTGTCGCGGCGCCCCCGCGCAGCAGCTCCAGCAGCGGACGCCCCGTCACGCCCGTCGGCGTCGACGGACGCCCCAGGAGGTGCAGGATCGTCGGGACGATGTCAGCGTTGCTGCTGGGCAGCGCGGCCTGTACGCCGGTGCCGAAGGCGGGACCACTGGCCACGAACGTCGCGGTCACGTCGTACGGACTCGTCGTCCCGTGACCGGCCACCCCGGACTGGCGTGTGTCGCCGCGATGTCCCGCGGCGTTGGCCTGGTGCGACCAGTTGGCCGAGAAGAGCACCTCGGCCGAACGCGCATGCTGCCATCCGATGTCAGCCGTCGAGAGCGTCCCGGGCACCGCCCCCCCGCCGTTGGCCGTCCCGGGCGCCGTGAAGATGGCGCCGGCTTCGGGCCATCGCTGCAGCGCGCGCACCACGGCATCGCGCGTGGTCGCACCGCCGTGACGCACATGAATGGCGCTGCCGGCGATCACCACACTGTCCGCGAAGACACCCAGCTGCTGGCGCAGTGATTTCGTGTCGCCCACGTGCGTGGAGAACCCATGGTCCGACACGACCATCAGATTCACCGACTGCCCAAGTCCGCGAGACGCCAGTCCGTCGAGCAGACGTCCCAATTCGCGATCGGCCGCGCGGATGGAGGAGTCGGCCATGACGCTCCCGAGCCCTGCCCCGTGCGCCGTGTGATCGGGATCGGAGAGCCAGAGATACGCCACGTCCACATCGAGTGAGTCCACCCCCACACGTAGCAGCGCATCCACCGCCCACGCGTTCCGACCCAGATTCGGCGACGCATCGGGCGGCGCCGTGCCCAGCACGCGTTGCACCATCGGTGCCATCGTGGTGGGCGTCACGAGCTCGGCATTCACCACCGGCGTCCCCGCGCCGCCAGCGAACAGATACGCCGATCCCGACGATCCGGCGCTGGCGACCATCATGCGCATGCCCACATCGCGCAAACGGCTGTCGATCGTTGGGGCCGTCAGCAAGCGCCCGCCAAGCACACGGTCGGCCAGCAGCATGTCCGGCGCATCACCGGTATTCAGCACGCGATCGGCCACTTGTGGCAGATAGATGCTGTTATCCAAGATGCCGTGTCCCGACGGACCGGTGCCCGTGGCGAGCGCACTCGCGTTCACCCGGGTGACCGTGGGGAAGAGCGCATGATGCTGCCATGACATCACGCCCCGCGTGGCCAGCGCATGCAGGCTGGGCATGCGCTCCGGCGTGATGTGGTCGGGACGCAGCCCGTCAAACACCACCAGCACCACTTTCAACCGACGCTGGCGGTGCGCCAAGTCGCCGGCACGGGCCTGCGAGGCCAACCACGGCAGCACCAGCACAGCGGCGGCCGCCAGCGTGGCCGCGCGCCACGCGCGGCCGGAGAACGTCGTACGACGCGTGGGCATTAGAAACGGTACCGCGCGCCGAGCTGGATCTGATACGGCGTGCCGCTCTTCACCGCCGTGCCGACGTTCTCGTTAATACGATAGGTGTAGCGCCGTGTGGTCGGGTTGAAGGCACTCACGGCATACAGCTGCTGCGATCCACCCAGGTTGTATTCACCACCCCACGCGCGGTTGAGCATGTTCTCGACGTTGAACAGGTCGATGGTGACCTCGATCGCCTGTCCACGCAGCGTGCCAAAGTCGCGCGACACGCGGACATCGGTACGGCCCCGGAACGGCGAGGACGCCGCGTTGCGCGGTGCGATCCGGCCGAGGTTGGCGGCGATATAGTCGCGCGCGCGGTTGGCCGGAGTGTCCAGCACCTTGCGCATGCCAGCGGCCATGTCGGCCGGCGTGGCTGGATCGTTCGGATCGAAGATGAACGCCAGATCGTTGTTCGCCGTGCCGTCACCGTTGATGTCGCCATTCACCACCAGCGAATACGGGCGGCCGGAGATGCCGACGTAGCTGCCCGTCACACGGAAGCCCCACACGCGGGGCAGCAGGAACGCCGCCACGACCTTGTCGCGGAAGCTGTCTTCCGACGGGCCCCACGCGTCGTCCAGCCGGCGCGGATCGCCACTGTTCTGCGAGAACGTGGACGTCAGCGCCACGCAGCAGTTGAAGCTGGAATTATCGTTCGTGACGTTGCGGGTGTACGACAGCGAGAGTGACGACTGCCGAGGGAGCGTCAGCGCCCCCTGCAACACCAGCGACCGCTGCTCCATGGTGGACTCGCCCACGAGTTCCAGC
>JARIEV010000204.1 GCA_031127225.1 Gemmatimonadota bacterium
GGCCCGCTTGTCTTCGGGGGAGGCGGCGCCGATGGCGTCCGAGGGGGCAAAGCCCAGCGCGCCGCCCACGGCCGCCACCACCTCGGGGGCGTCGCCACTCAGCATCACCGTGTGCCACCCGCGGGCGCGCAGGGCGTCGAGCGACGCGTGCGCGTCGGTGCGTACCCGGTCGCCCAGTCCGCCCATAGCGATGACGACCCCATCCACAGCCACATGCACGGGGGTGAGCGTGCGATCTCCCTCCCGCATCATCCGCGACACGGCCTCGTCGATCACCGGTGCTTCCTCGGCGACAAAGCGCGGCGACCCGATGCGTACCGTGTGTCCGCCCACGACCCCGTCGAGGCCGCCCCCAGCGATATGGCGTGACGTGGTCACGCGCGGCACCGGCAGCCCCGACCAGGCGCGACGAAAGCCGTCGGCGAGCGGATGCGACGAGCCCTCTTCGAGGGCCAGCACCAGCGGTGGCACCCACGACGGCCCGACCCACGCGACGAGTGCGGTGCGTCCTTCGGTGATCGTGCCGGTCTTGTCGAGCACCAGGGTGCCCGGCGTGGCCAGCCGCTCGAGGGCGTCGCCCCCCTTGATCAGCATACCGCGCCGCGCGGCGCGTCCCACGGCCACCGTGATCGCCAACGGCGTGGCCAGCGCCAGCGCGCAGGGGCAGGTCACGATGAGAAGCGCGATCGCGTCGTCGAGGGCGTGCGCCGGGGCAAGCTGTGTTTTGATGGCAAACGTCACCGCGGCGGCCAGCAGCACGACGGCGGTGAACACGCCCGCCATCCGGTTGGCCGTCTGCACGATCGGGGCGCGCCGCGTGGCGCTCTCTTCGACCTGACGCATGAGCGTCGCGATGCGACTCGTCTCGCCCGCCTGCTCTACGCGCACCCGCAGCGGGGCCTCGACGTTGAGTGTGCCGGCATACACCGTCGCGCCGACATCGACCGAGGCCGGGCGCGATTCCCCCGTGAGCAGCGCCGCATTCACGCTCGAGCGCCCTTGCGTCACGACGCCGTCGGCGGGAAAGCTTTCCCCGGCGCGCACATCGAGCAGCATCCCCGGCAGCAGCGCCTCACTGGGCATCTCCCGCACAATATCCTGCTCGACCACGCGCGCCGTCCGTGGCGCGAGCGCGTGCAACTCTTCGGCCGCATCCACGGCCATGCGCTGGCCCCGCTGCTGCAGGAAGCGTCCCACCAGCAGCGCGAAGATCAGCAGCGCCAGCCCGTCAAAGTAGATCGGCCCGGTGTCGGTGACCGTGTTGATGGCCCCGCGCACGAAGCCGGCCGCGAGCGCGATGGCGATCGGGAGGTCCATGTGCAGCGCACGGGTGCGCAACGCCGCCCACGCGCCAGTGAAGAACACGCGACCCGGCCAGATGAACGCCGGCACGGTCACGGCCAGGCTCACCCAACGGAAAAACCGCGTGAGGTCGGCGTCCATGCCGTTGAGGTCACCCGCATAGAGCGCGAGGGCCGCCAGCATGACATTGATCGCGATCGCGCCGGCGATGCCGATCCGCCCCAGCATCGCCCGGTCTTCCTTGCGGCGCATGTCGGCGCGCGCCACGCCGCGGAAGGGGTGCGGCGGGTAGCCCAGCGCGTCGAGCGCCTGCGCGATGCGGGAGAGCGGGACCGTCGCGAGGTCCCATTCAATGACCGCCAGCGACCGTCGCACATCGAGCACGGCGCGCAACACCCCGGGCACCACCAGCGGCACCCGCTCCACCAGCCACACGCACGACGCGCAGTGCACCCCCTCGAGGTACAGCTCGGTTTTGAAGAGCCCGTCGGCCACCGCGTGCACGTACAACTGCGCAAAGGCGGGGTGATCGAACTCCTCGTAGCTGCGTCCCGACGCGCGGACCGGCGCCTCGCGTCGGTCCGTGAAGCCATAGTACGAGTCGAGGCCGTGCGCGTGGAGAATGCCGAAGGCCGTATGGCAGCCGCTGCAGCAAAATTGCCGCTCGGCGTCCTCGTCCAGTAAGCCGTCGGGCACCGGGAGACTGCAGTGGGCACAGAGCACCTGTTCTGGCACGCGGGCCGGGATGGTGGCGGTGCTCATCACATCATTCCTGCATGTTGCATCGAGAAGCGTCCGGAGATCGACAGCAGTCCCATGACGAGCACCAGCGCGGCGCTCAGCATCGGCAGCCGTTGGCGCAGGGGACCGAACAACCGCTGGGCACCGAGTCCGACGGCCAGGAGTGCCGGGACGGTACCGAGCCAGAACACGGCCATCGTGAGCACGCCGGTGCGCACACTGCCCGACCCGCCGGCCGCCGCGACGAACACATAAAGCCAGCCACAGGGCAGCATCGTGGTCAGCAAGCCGGTCAGATACGCGCGCGTGGCCATCGGTTGCTCGCGTACGGCGTGCAGCACGCGCCCCATGGCGCGCTGCCATGACTCGGGCGCGCGCAGCGCCCCGAGTCGCACACCGCGCTGGGCGGCGATGGTGCTGATCGCCCAGCCCACCATGAGCGCGCCGGCAACCACTGCCGCCGCCTGCTGCACCCCGGCCAGCGCTCCCAGCGACGACACGCCGGCGCCGATGGCACCGGCGATCGCGCCGAGCGTGAGATACGAGGTGAGCCGTCCCACGTTGTACATCGCGTGGGCGCGGAGCGCCGCCGCGTCGGTCCCGCTGCCGGATCCGGTGTAGAAGCACACGAAACCGCCGCACATACCGGCGCAGTGCACGCTTCCCACGAGGCTAGCCAGCAGAATACCCGACGCCGTGCCCATCATGGCCGGCGCCCGGCCCCCGACGCGCGGGCGGTCGCTGGGACGGCCGTGAGGCGCGTGCTCGCGGTGAAGTGTGCGGTGTCGCGGCGCGCACTCACGCGCACCTCCCATTCGCCGGGCGCGTTGATGGGTACGG
Source organism: Gemmatimonadota bacterium (assembly GCA_031127225.1). GTDB lineage: Bacteria > Gemmatimonadota > Gemmatimonadetes > Gemmatimonadales > Gemmatimonadaceae > Gemmatimonas. Next base: position 2,884 of record JARIEV010000204.1, read on the forward strand.
TGGCCGCGTACACGCCAGCGCCCTCGTGGGTGAGTGTGGCGGTGGTCAGGTCGTTGGCGCGGGCGTTGAAGAGCACGGTGGCTTCCACGTGTGCATCGCGCAGTGGCAGTGCCTTCTCATCGCGGAGCACCACGCGCAAGCGCGTGGGCAGGCCGGCTACGATCGAGTCCGCGAACGTCTGCACACCCCACCCGAGATCCAGACTGCGGTGCGTCTGCGCCATCGTGGAGTCGTAGAACACCGCCTTCTTGTAGTAGTCCGGCTCGACCGAAAAGGAGGGATCGTTGTTCGCGATGCGCATCATCACGAGATTGCCGGCGACGGTCGCGCCGAGTATCACCGTAATACCGATGGGCCAGCCCATGCCTGCTTTCATCGCGAGGTGCCGGTTGGAGCGCTGCCGACCGGGCCGAGCAGCCGGTAACTGACCGACTCCTGATAACGACGGCCGTCGGTCACGCTGATCGTGATCATGCGCTCCCCATTCGCGAACCCGCGACGCGGGAGGAGCACGAAGAGGCTGGTACTGCGGGTCGCGCCGGGTCCGACTGTGAGCGGATTTTCGGGCGCCACGATGGTGATCTCGTCGGGGCGCAGTCCCGCCTGGGTGAGGCCGTCAAGCGTGATCGTGTACGGCATCGTCGCGCTGCCGCGGTTGGTGAGCTTGATGCGGATCTGATTCGCGATGCGACCGTCCGCTTCTTCGGTGAACGGGCCGTCGAGTCCGCCGCGCAGCACGGTCAGATCGGCCGATTCTTTGAGGACCAGTGCCGTGATGAGGCCCCCCATCAAGACCGTGAGCACGACCGGATACAGAATGGTGCGCAGGCGCAGGAGTTGTCGCGGCATGCCGGCGATCGCATCCTGCGAGGAGTATCGGATGAGCCCCGTCGGCTTGCCGATTTTCGTCATGATGTCGTCGCAGGCGTCGATGCACTGCGTGCAGTGCACGCACTCCATCTGCAGGCCGTTACGGATATCGATGCCGGTGGGGCAGGTCTGCACGCAGGCGCCGCAGTCGATGCAGTCCCCGGCCTTCGGGTCGCGCGTCTTGCCGGCGTGCTCGCGTGGTTCGCCGCGCACGTAATCGTACGCCACGATCACCGACTGGCGATCGATCAGCGCCGCCTGCCAGCGGCCGTAGGGACACACGATGAGGCAGGTCTGTTCACGGAAGTAGGTGAAGTTGAACCACACCAGTCCGGTGAACAGCACCACGAAGAAGAACGCGGTGGGATGATCGGACGGCGGGTTCCCCATCCAGTCGTACAGCTGATCGGTGCCCACGAAAAACGCCAGCAGCGTGTGCGACACGAACAGCGCCATCGCGAAGAACGTGAGGTACTTCGCGAGACGCCGTGGTGTGAACCACGAGCCCTGCTTGTCGAGCGCGCGCGAGCCGGTGTACCCGCCGTCGAACCAGCGTCCGATCGGGCGGAAGAGAAACTCGAGATACACGGTTTGCGGGCACGCCCAACCGCACCACGCGCGCCCGAAGAGCGCGGTGATCAGAAAGATGCCGATCACACCGCTGCCCATGACGAGCATGAACAGCAGCGTGTCGGTGGGCAGGAAGGTGTAGCCCATCAGCGTGAACTGGCGTCGCGGCAGGTCCATGAGGAACACGGGCTTGCCGAACACCCGCAGGTGCGGGGCCGCAAAGAATACCGCCATCAGCAGGTAGGCCACGACCTGCCGCTTCTTCCACCACGGGCCGTGCGACGGTTTGGGGCGGATCCAGCGACGGGTGCCGTCTTCGTTGAGCGTCGGGAGCACACGCCCCGATGGCGGTCTCCCGAGTCCTGATGATGCCGTTGGGCTCACGGGGTAACCGGCGTTCCTTGTGGCGGCTTCGGGTTCGCCGGATTAGACCCCTGCAGCGACGCGACGTAGGCCACGACCTGCTCGACCTGTTCCAGCTTGAGCATCGTGCCCCAAGCCGGCATGCCCTTCTCCAGCACGCCATTCATGACGGTCTTGTAGATGTCGGTGATCTGTCCGCCGTGAATCCACGCGTTATCGGCGAGATTCGGGCCGATCAGTCCGCCGCCATCCATGCGATGGCAGGAGGCGCAGAACTTCTGGAACGCCTCTTCGCCTTCATGCAGTGCGTCCTCGTCCTTCATCATCGCCAGCAGTTTGTCACCGGACACCTCGCCGGTCGGCGCAGGATGCGCTGCGGCGAAGGCCTTCATATCGTCTTCGTAGTCGGCGATGCGTCCCTTCCCATTGCCCACGGGGCCGACGTTGAACAGGTAGATCACGGCGAAGATGATTGTGCCGGCAAACGTCAGCAGCCACCAGCGCGGCATCGGGTTGTCGTATTCCTGAATCCCGTCGTACGAATGCTCAATCAGGCGGTCCTGCTTGGTGGCTTTGTCCTTGTCGTCTTGCGTCGACATGGGTCAGCGCTCCTGGGTGCGGGGCGTGATCACGCGATCATCCTCGAGCGGCAGCAGCGACGCTTCATGCAGTTCGCTGCTCCGGGATGGAAGAAACGTGCGGATTGTGATGGCGACGAACACCCCGAGGAACAGCACCAGTGCGACCTCGGCGTAATTCGAGAGATCGGCGTAGCTCATGATGTCGGAGAGCTTCATCAGTTCGATCCTCCCGATGCCGCGGTCGCCGGGACGGCGGCGGTGGGCTGGACCTTGATGTCGCGGCCAAGGCGCTGCATGTAGGCGACCATCGCGACGATCTGCTTGTC
>JARIEV010000205.1 GCA_031127225.1 Gemmatimonadota bacterium
GGCACCACCAAGCCGGGGAATCCCTGCGCCTTAGCACGCGTGACGGCGGCGCTCATTCCACGCGCCTTGAACGACACGGTCGGGTTCTGCGATTCGTCCTTGATCCACAGACGGCGGACCCCCATGGCCTCCGCCAGCGACGGCGACTCCAGCATCGGCGTCAGCCCTTCGCCCAGTGAGACCGGAGCCTCCCCGGCTTCGAGCGGCATGAACGGGGCGTATCGCCACGCATCCCAGCGGTCCAGCAACGGTGTGCCCTTGGGCACCGGTGCGTAGTGCGCAAAGAGCGGCTGCCCGCACGCGGAACAGACAGAGGCACGATCGCGGTCAGCGGCGGTGTCGCACGCAGAGCAGCGCAGGGTCCAGGTCGCAGCGGTCATTCGGCAGGCGGGTCGATGAGAGGAGGAGGGGGGACATCGGATACAGGCGAATCAGTGGGAATCTCCGTCGGGACGGCCCGATCCGGAACTCCCAGCGCCGCGAGCAGGCGCAGTGCCGACGCCGGACCGAAGCCCGGGACCGAGGCGATCTGCTCGGGAGTGGCGTCACGCACCCCCTGCACACTGCCGAACGCCGTCAGCAGCGCGCGGCGCTTGGCAGGACCAACGCCCGGGATCGTCAGCAACTCCGACGTGATCGTACGCGCCGCGCGCTTCTGACGCTGAAACGTCACCGCAAAACGGTGTGCTTCGTCACGGGCCTGCTGGAGCATCCGCAACGCCGGCGACCGCCGCGGAAGACGCACCGGATCGGGGCGCCCGGGCATGAAGATCTCCTCGTCACGCTTGGCCAGACTAATCAGCCCGATCTGCACGACCCCCAGCGCGTCGAGGGCCGCTCGCGCCGCGCCCAGCTGGCCCTTGCCGCCGTCAATCACGGCGAGATCGGGGAGCGGTAACCCTTCGTTTACGCGGCGCGTGAAGTAACGCGTGACCACCTCGTGCATCGACTTGAAATCGTCGTTGCCCTCGAAGATGGCAATCTTGAACTTGCGGTACTCGGCACGCTTCGGACGCGCGTTCTCAAACCACACGGCACTGGCCACCACGTCGGTCCCCTGCGCGTGCGAAATGTCGAAGCACACGAGGGACCGCGGCAAACGCGCGAGTCCCAACTCCCGCTGCAGTTCGTACACGGGATCGGCCGCGCGCTCATCGGCCTCGAGCGCCGCCAGCTTGAACTCCTCGAGCAAATGCTGCGCGTTCTTATCCGCCAGATCCACCAGTGCGCGGCGCGGCCCCCGCTGTGGGATCCGGACGTGCGTCCCCTCCAACGAGACCTCGAGCGACTCGCGATCCTCAAAATCGAAGGGAACGAGCAGATCCGCTGCGCGCGCCTCGGCCGTGCGGTACCACTGCGCCAGACAGGCTCCCAGCACCGTGCCGTCCTCTTCTCCCTCGGCATGCTCGACCAGACGGTGATCACGGGCCAGCAGCTTGCCGCCGCGGATCCGCATGACCACGACGCAGGCATCCTCGCCGTCACGCGCATACCCTACCACGTCGCGGTCGCCGCCCTCCACCTCGAGCACGACCGTCGGCTCCTCCATCTTCTCCAGATGTCGCAGGGCGTCGCGCAGTTCCCCAGCGCGCTCGAAATCGAGACGCTCCGATGCCTGCATCATCCGCTCGCGTACACGCCGCACGACATCGCTGGTGCGCCCGTCAAGAAACCACACGACCTCGTCGATCATCGCGCGGTAGTCCTCCGTGCTCTGATATCCCACGCACGGCGCCTGACAGCGCTTGATGAAGTAGTCGAGGCACGGCCGATCGGGCGTCTCCCGCGGGAGTGCGTAGTGACACGACCGCACGGTGAAGATGCGCTTCACCACGTTCAGCGCGCGCCGCATTCCCCCCACGTCGGTGTACGGGCCGAAATAGCGCGCCCCATCGTCCTGCAGCCGCCGCGTGACGATCACGCGCGGGAACGGCTCCTGCACGGTGACCTTGATGTACGGATACGACTTATCGTCGCGCAGCGCGATGTTGAAGCGTGGATGGTACTCCTTGATCAGCGTGGCTTCGAGAATCAGCGCGTGCGACTCGCTGGGCACCACGATCGTGTCGAGGTGGCGCGCCTTGCGCATCAGCCCGCGCGTCTTGGGGCTGCTCAGGTGATCCTGTGCCCAGTAGCTCTTGACCCGCGAGCGCAGACGCTTCGCCTTGCCGACGTACAGGACGGCCCCGTCCTCATCCTTCCAGAGATAGACCCCCGGCGACTCGGGCAAGTGCGGCAGCTTCTGCGCGATACTCACCGGCATGCCGCGGGCAATCGCCGCACTCGTCCAGTCGTCGTCGGGGAGCAGCAGCGCGTCACTCAGGCGCTGCTCGTGCTCCGCACTCATGTACGCGCACCGCGCACCGGACGGCGGAGCCACCGCGCCGCCTCGGCGGATCCCATCAGCCACGCCACGACCAGATAGGTGGCCGCGAACAACATCAGGACCGGCACGCCAGCAACACGCGGGTGCGCACCGGGAACCCACCGCTGCACCACAACGCGGCCGACCGTCCCGACCACGCCGGCGATCGCCGCCGCGGTGATGATACGCCGCGTGCCACGCCACATCGCCGACGTGTACAGCGGGCCGAGTCGCTGACGCAGCCCGCGAATCAGGAACGACAGGTTCACGTAGGAGCCAATGGCCGATCCGAGCGCCACCCCCGCCGCCGCCATCGGCAGCGCGCGCAGGGGCAGCGCGATGGCCACCGAGACCAGCACCGACACCGTGAGGCTCGCCACGGAGGCGCGCAGTGGTGTGCGGTAGTCCTGCATGGCGTAGTACGCCGACCCCAGCAGCTTGACCGACCCGAAACTCACCAGGCCGACGGCATATGCCGCCAGAACCCAGTGCACCGCCTGCTGCTCGGCCCCGCCGAATCGACCGGCGCGGTACAAGATCCCGACGCAGTAATCGCCGAAGGCGATAAAGACGACCGCGCTGGGAACGATGTAAAACAGGATGCGCTGCCATCCACCGCGCAGGCGCTCCAGCAGGGCGGCAGAGTTCGTGGCACCGGATTCGCGCGCGAACTCCGGAAGCGAGGCGGCAGCAACCGAGACGCCGAAGAGCGACACGGGCAGCAGCGCCAGCGTGTTCGCGTAGGCCATGTTGGTGGCCGCCCCGCGCGGAAGGAACGACGCGATCTGCAGGTCGACGAAGCTCGAGATCTGTACAATCCCCAGCGCCGTTACCACCGGCAGCATGTTGCCGAGGGTTTGCCCGACCCCCTCCGCCGACCGATTCAGCGTCGGCCGTACGCGCCCCACGAGCCGGAGCACCTCCGGCAACTGCGCGCCGATTTGCAGCACGGCACCACCCAGCGTCGCCCAGGCCAGCCAGTAGGCCAACGTCATCGCGTCGCCGGCATGCCGCCCCCACACGAGCAGCAACAGGATCTGCGCGATCGACCACAGGGCCGCACTGGCGTACGACCAGAAAAACCGTCGGTGTGAATTCTGGATACCGAGGCACCACCCACTGATCACCATCAACCCGGTCATCGGGAACAGCACGCGAGTCACCCGCGTGGTCAGCGCGCGCGTCGGCTCATCGAAGCCCGGGGCCAACACCGCCGTGAGCACCGGGGCCGCAGCAATCCCGGCCAGCGTGAGCAGCGATACCGCGACCAGCATCAACCCAAGCACGGCGTTCGCCAGCGCGCGCGCCGCCGACGGATCCTCTTTTCCCAGCAAGCGGCTGTACACCGGCACGAACGCCGCTGACAACGTTCCCTCCCCCAGCAGATTCCGCACGGCGTTGGGAATCTTGAAGGCGGCGTTGTACGCGTCCGACGCGGCCCCCGATCCGAAGTAGTACGCGAACGCCGTGTTGCGGAGCAGCCCGACGAGGCGGCTGATCAGGATACCGGCACCGACGACGAACGCCGAGCGTCCGCCTCCGGCCTCGCTCATGACGCGGTGGGGGTACCGTGCACGAGCGCGTGTGCGTGCGGTCGCGCCGCGTCACGCATGCGCGCGAGCACGCCCACGCCAAATCGCGCCAGATACGGCATCAGATTCAGGACGCGCTCCGGCGACGCGCCCGACGGACGCAAGGACGCTCGTACAAAGGCAACCTCACGCATCGCCTCCTGCGCGGAGCGCTTCACACCGCCGAGCACACGGTGCTCAAAGGTGTCGATGCGGTGTGTGAGGTCCCGCCGCAGCCCCGCGATCACGTCGGGATGCACCGGAGCTCCTGCCCCATCCACGCTATCGGCCAGCGTCCGGAGTTGCGCGTCAATCGCGACACGCAGCCGCTCGAGCGTGTCGTTGATCCCCTCATCGAGCATCTGCCGTGCCACATGCTGTTCAGCGGCGTGCGGATCGCGCAGGATGGCTTCGTTGAGTTCCAGGCGATCGAGCGCCCGGAACGCGTCGGCATCGAGGACCTCGCCGGACCAGCGTGGCGACACGACCGGCGCTTCGGCCCCCAGCGCATCAGCGATGGGGGCGATCTGCGCGAAGTACGCCAATTCGCCCGGACCGGCGAGGTACGTAAGGGTGGGGAGCAGGGCACGCTCGAGGACGGGGCGCAACAGCACGTTGGCACCCAATGTCCCGCCCTCTGCCACGCGCGACGCCGCCACGGCCCCCTCGAGTTGAAGGCGCTCACGCACACGTTGCACGCCATCCCCGGCTGAGCGAAGTCCCGTCCGGAACACCAGAGACAGTCCATCAACGATCTCGACCTGCGGCGCGTGACCCGCCGCGACGATCGACTGCGTCCGCGCGTGCAGCGCTTGCGCGACGGACGACGACGCGGCGAGCGCATGACGCAGGAACGGGTCGGCCGCGACCCGCACGGCCGGATGCGCGGCGTCGAGGACGGCGATGCCCATCGGCTCCAGCAGGGCACGCAGGAGCTGGACATACGCGGCACCGACCGTGGCATGCGCCACGTACGCTGCATCGATCGCGTCGAGCACACTGGCCTGCGCCGCCGACCCACACGCCGCGGCCAGTTCCGCACGCGCCGCCGCCAGATCACCGAGCGGCACATCCGCCATCGCGATCCCATCGGTGGCCGGGCCAGCCATGGAGAGCGTCTGCAGCCCGCGCTCAGTGGCCACATGCGTCACGGCGGCTTCCATCCAATCAGCGTCGTCGCTCGCGGCCCAGAACACCGGCGCCACGGGACATCCGATCGTCGCCTCGAGTTCGTCGGCCAACGCCAGCGCGCTCATGGCTTTGCTCCACGTGTACTGCGGGCCGCCGAACAAACCGGGCTGCTGTCCGGTGGTCACGACGACACCGCGCGCGGCGGCGCGCGACAGACGCTCAGCCGCCGCACCCGTGGCCCCAAAGGCGGGCGCGAGCGGAGCCAGCCAATCGATGCCACGCACGCCGTTCAACACGTGCTCCGCTCGCGATCGCCACCCCGCCGCGGTGGAGGGGCGTGCGGCGTACCAATCGGCGCCGAGGTCACCGCGCTGCACCGCCTGGGACAGCGTACTGCCGCCCAACGGGGCACTGCGGACGATCACGCCGTCTACCGACATCGGA
>JARIEV010000022.1 GCA_031127225.1 Gemmatimonadota bacterium
GCGTAGTCGAGATACCCGTACATCGTACCGACCTCGACCTTGTCCCAGCCGAACCCGCTCGGTGCCGCGGAACAATTCGTGATCGTCTTTCCCTTATCCGGGCGCTTGAAGCAGAGTAAGCGGAACGTGGTCAGCAGACGTGCCGAATGGGTAACGCCAGCGTCCGCGAACGATCCCGACGTCGCATATCCCAGCATCACGGGGATGGTTACGTTACAAAAGTCGTCGAGCCCGTCGAACTGCGGGCAGATGTTCGGTTGCTGGGCATTCTGGAACTCGATGTTATTCACAGCTTTACCGACGACCGACGAATTCTGCGAGGTGCCCGACGCCGCGTTGTCAAGCACGACCGGATAGCTGACGGCGGCGGAGTTGCAGGTGTTCATCGCTGACTGAAACGTCTTGTTACTTGGCAGGTCGACGCCCACCCACTTGCCAGCCAGCGACGCGCCATAAATGCCAGTGGAGGGATTGTTGACGGTCGGCGGCGCGACCATGAGGTTCACACGCGTGGTCAGCCCGGCGTTCCGTAATTCGGCGATCTGCGCTTCCGTTGGCGTGGCATTGGCGGCCACGGTGACCCCCCCACGCGTGAACACCTTCGTGACTTCGAACATCCACGGGCGCACACAGGTGAGCCCCACGTTCGCCACCCACGCGATGGCGGTCCGTCGCGGAGGCGGTACCACCACCGAGAGCGCGCGACCGAACAACAGTCCCGCCGTGTGCGTAACGGTCACCGACACCGCATTCACACCGGCCGTGGCACCGGTCGCCCCCCAGGCCACCGCTTTGCGCAGCGACACATTGGCGTCCCAGTGCCATCCCTGCACCGTCACGTCGGTGACGGCGGTGCCCATGACTGTGTTGCCGCTACTCAGGAAGGTGGTGACGGTGGCCGTCGGATTCCCACCGGGCGCCCGCTGCAACGACAGGGCCCCCCGGAGCGCAGCCGCGTCCGCAGCAGTCTGCAGTTCGTTCACGCCTACATAAATGCGCGAGAGATCGACGGCGATCGCGCACACACCCAGCAGGGCGACGAGCATGAGTGCGACGAACACCAGCGTCGCCCCGCGCCGTGGCCGCCGGTACCCGACGGGAAGCGTTCGGTGTGGCATGCGGCTGCCTAGCCGCCGAACTGCGACATCATCTCGATGATGGCCGGGCCGATGATAACAATCATCAGCGCCGGCAGGAGGAACAGCGCCAACGGCAGCAGCATTTTGAGGGATGCTTCGGCCGCTTTCTTTTCGATCGACTGCCGACGCCGCAGCCGCAATGTTTCGGCATTGATGCGCAGCACCCGCGCGATCGACGACCCAAGTCGCTCGCTCTGAATCAGACTAGCCACCAGGGTACGCAGCTCTTCGACGCCAGTCCGCTTGGGCAACTGCTGGAGCGCCCGTTCACGCGGCATGCCAGCGCCCACCTTGCGCACCACTTGCCCGAGTTCGAACGCGAGTTCGGGGTGCACCGTCGCCATGTCGCGGGACACACGCAGCATCGATGCGTCGAGTGACACACCGGCCTCGACGCACACCACCAGCAGATCGAGGGCGTCGGGCACACCGCGACGGATGCGCTCACGGCGACGGTCGACGAGACGGTCCAGCACCGCCGTCGGGCCCACGAGGCCGATCAGCACCGACATCATGATGACGACGAGCGCGACCGTCCCACCGCTGGGTGCCGTCAACCATCCGGTGAGTGGCACCATGATCCCCCACACGACGCGCGCCGCCGTGAACAGGGACTGCGCGGCCGGTGAGTCGAAACCGGCGAGGAGGAGCTTCTCCGACACCGGGGTGTCGTCGGCCTTCTGCGCACCCGGCAGCCTGGCCGCCAGCCATGCTGCGAGACGCGCGCCGACGGACGGCCGCTCCTGCAACAGCAGCCCTTCCACGAGTGCGCTGGATTCCCGCGTCGTGGCGGCACGATCCATCGCCGACGTGCGATCGGCCTCGGCGAGCGCGATGTACACGATGGTGACGAGGGCCAGCACCAGCGTCAGCACCAGAAAGACCAGCGTCGGCGGTACCTCTGCGAGCATACCCACGGTCACATCTCCACGTCGGCAATCCGGCTCATGATCGCATATCCGACCACCACCATGACGACCGACAGCGCCAGCATAGTGTGACCGGCACTCGTGACCAGCATGGGCCGCATGTACGTCGGGTTGAGCGCGTAGACAACGGCGAACATGACGAAGGGCATCGCCGACAGCAGCTGCGCCGACATCTTCGGCTCGGCCGTCAGCGTCTGCAACTGCCCTCGCAATTGCAGTCGCTGGCGAATCAGCGTACTGATCGTATTGAGCAGTTCGCTCAGGTTGCCGCCGGTTTCGCGCTGCAATAGGAGCGACGTCACGAACATGCGCACGTCGTCGGTGCCGACGCGCTCCTGGAGTGCGAGCAGCGCCGTACGCACGTCGACGCCGAGGCGCTGCTCGTCGTAGAAGCGCAGGAACTCGGTGCTGAGGGGCGCCATCGACTCCCGTCCCACGAACTCCATCGCGGCCTGCAGCGAATAGCCGGCCTTGAGCGAGTTGGTCAGGAGATCGAGCGCATCGGGGAGCTGCTGCTCGAACTGCCGCTCACGCCGCCGCTGCTGTCGCCGCAGGAACATCCATGGCACCATGGCCCCGACGGGCAGGCCCACAATCGAGATCAGCGCGCCGAACAGGAACGACACGACGGTCATCCCGATGAACGCCGCCAATGTGCTGAGGAGCAGGAATTCACCTGGCTTCTGCAACGAGCCGGCACGCGCGAGCTCTCGGGAGAGCTGCAGCGTGACGCCTCGCCCCGACAGCAGTTCGTTGAGCGCGCCGATATTCGACACGCGCTGGTCGCGCAGAATCGTACTCGGCGACCCACCGGCGTCCCGGATCACGGCCGGTGCGTCGCTGAGCCGTTCCCGCGCCGCCTCAACCGACGTGAGACGACGCCGGTTGAGGAACACGAATCCGCCCACGATGGCGAAGATGGTCCCGAAGAATACTAGGGCGACAAGCAGGGCTGTCATGCGACGTTACCGCACCAGGAACAGGTCGACCGGGAGGTCGATGCCACGGGTCGTGATCGCATCGGCGAACTGGGGGCGCACGCCGGTGGCTTCGAACACACCCTGCACGCGGCCGTCCTCCGAGACGCCCCGCCGGCGGAACCGGAAGATCTCCTGCATCGCCACCATGTCTCCTTCCATCGACGTCACTTCGGCGATCGAGGTGATCCGTCGCACGCCGTCGGAACCGCGGGACACCTGGACCACCAGATGCAGCGCTGACGCGATCTGCTCGCGGATGGCACGCGCCGGCAAGGCCGTCCCGGCGAAGAGCACCATCGTTTCGATGCGCGCGAGGGCATCACGCGGTGTGTTGGCATGCACGGTGGTGAGCGACCCTTCATGGCCGGTGTTCATGGCCTGCAGCATGTCGAGCGACTCCGCGGCGCGCACTTCACCGATGATAATGCGGTCGGGGCGCATGCGCAGCGCATTCTTGACGAGGTCGCGCGCTAGCACCTCACCGCGTCCCTCCATGTTGGGCGGCCGCGTTTCGAGACGCACGACGTGCCGCTGCTGCAGCCGCAACTCGGCGGCATCCTCAATGGTGACGATGCGTTCCGTATCGGGAATGAAGGCCGACAGCGCGTTAAGCAGCGTGGTCTTGCCGGACCCCGTTCCGCCAGAGATCAGCACGTTGAGCCGCGACACCACACACGCCGCGAGAAACCGCAGCATCTCGGCCGTCATCGCGCCGTTGGTGACCAGATCGCCAGGGCCGAGGGTGGCCCCGAAGCGCCGGATCGACAACACGGGACCGTCGAGCGCCAGCGGCGGAATGACGGCGTTCACGCGCGATCCGTCGGGGAGACGGGCATCCACCATCGGCGACGACTCGTCGACGCGGCGCCCGACGCGACTGACGATCCGGTCGATCACGGCCAGCAGGTGTGCGTCGTCGCGGAACTTGATGTTGGTGAGTTCGAGGCGCCCCTTTCGCTCGATATACACCGAGTGCGGTCCATTCACGAGAATGTCGCTGATGCTCAAATCGCGCGTGAGCGGTTCGATCGGACCGAGGCCCGTGACCTCCCACACGATTTCCTCGACGACTTCGTCGCGCTCGGCGGCAGACAGCGGCGCCTGCTCCGTGCGCAAGAATTCCAGCACGGCGGCGCGGATCTGCTGCACCAACCGACCTTCTTCCCGGATCTTATCGAGCGCCGCCAGATCCAGCCGGTCCACCAGCTTGTTGTGCAGCTCGCGTTTGAGACGATCCGTCGCCGTTTCTTCGCGGGGAGCGAGCGACGGCCGCGCCGCGGCACTGGCCACCGACAGTCCGGCCAAGGGATCGGCGCGCACCAGCGCATTGTCGTCGCCGACCTCAACAGATTCGGCCCCAGCGGGCAGCGCGGGGGCGTCAGCGGTGCGCCCGAGCAGACGGTCACGAAAGGAGAGGGCCACGGGCTATTTCCTCCGTAGGCCGAAGAGTCCACGCTTTTTCGGCGCCGCGCGTTCCGCCTCGTCATGCACGGCCACTTCTCCGATCGCGCGGGTCACGAGCACATCGAAGGCGCCGCTGAGGGGCGCGTTCGGTGCGATCTTGGCGATCGGTACGCCACGAGTCTGCGCATCGGTGGCGAGCTGAAATGCGTTGGGGAGTCGCACGTCCACCGAGCGTCCCAGCGACTTGGCCACATCGCTCCACGACAGCACGTCACCTGGTCCTTCGCGATTCAGCACGATGATGGCCTTGTCGTCGGGAAAATCGAGCTGCCGGAACAGGGCGAGGGTCCGCTTGGTCGCGCGAATGGCGGCCACATTGCTCTGCAGCACCACGAGGATGCGATCGGCGCTGTCCAGCGCCGCGACCGTGCGCGCACCGAACGCATGCTCGCAATCGACAATGGTGTGCGCGAAGCTGGCGCGACAGGCGGCGAGGACACGGGTCACCGCGTCGGCCTGAATCTGCTCGGCCACTTCCAGATCATCAGACGCCGGGAGCGCGAACAGCCCCTCACCGCACGGCGTCACGATGGCCTGCAGCAACTCGGCATCGGCCTGATCGAGCTTTCGCACCAGATGACCGATGTCGTACAGTCCCTGCAGGTTGAGCTGGCTCGTCACGTCGCCGAGCCCCATGTTGAGATCGACGATCGCGACCTGGGCGTCCGTCCGCCGTGCGGCGAGGGCGTAACCGCAATTGACGGCGATCGTCGTGGCGCCAACCCCGCCCTTCGGGGCGTACACCGCGGTGACAGTTCCGCGGACGGCCGTCGCTCCCCACTTACGCTGGAGGCGCAGCAGTGCCGCCTCGAGTTCGGCCGGCGCGGGCGGGGTGACCAGAAACTCGCCGATCCCAGCGCGCATCCCGGTGAGAATCGCGTCGGCGTCGGCGGTCGGTGCCGTCCCGATCGTCGCGACGCGATTGGTGTCGCGCAGCATGGTCTCGAAGTCGAATCGCCCGTGCCCTTGGAGCAGCTTGATCGGGAGCACCAGCAGATCGACCTCGCCCTGTCGCACGGACTCGACGACCTGCGCGAGGGAGTCACGAACGACGGGCGGCGCAAAGCCAGCCCGTGCGAACACGGGCAGTAGGGGCTCGAGCGCGCCCAGCGCGTCTTGCAGGATGATCAGGCGATGCAGCACGTCGTTAACAACCGGAGAGAGCGACAGCGGACGGGGAACAGGACGCGACCAGGAGGCCGGTCAGCTGGGGGGCAGACGTTTCTTGAGCGCCTCGACAGCGGGCAGCGCCGTGTCCGGCTTGAGGCGGACTCGATCAAGCGCCCGGGGCACGTTGGGGTCCACCAATTCCGGCGTGACCACCACCAGCAACTCGGACTCGCTGGACTGCCAGCGCGTGCTGCTGAAGAGCGCACCAAGGATCGGGATGTTCATCAGCCCCGGGATGCCGGTGCGTACCGATTCGCGGTCGTCGCTGAACAGCCCCGAAATCACAAGGCTCTGCCCGGGACGCACATCAAGCGTGGTTTCGACGCGACGCGTCCGCAGGGCGGGAACCCGGAATCCTGAAATCAGGACGGCGTTGCCGTAGTCCAGGCTGGAGACCTCCGGGACAACGCGCAGTTTGATCAGCGAGTCGTTCAGGACCTCGCCGATGAACTTGAGCTGCACGCCGAACGGACGATACACGATGGTGACGAGCGACTGGCCGGCGGTGCCGCCGGGCTGCGCAATGGGCACCGGGACCTCACCGCCGGCGAGAAAGCTCGCCGAATCTTTATTGCCGGCCATGAGCGTGGGCTCCGCCAGCGACCGCGCCCGACCATTCTGCTGCTGGACGTCGAGGTAGCCGCGGATGTCGTCGGTCCCGAACGTCGTGATGGCCGACAGGAACTTGCTGGTCGTGGACGGGGCGGCGGTATTACCGGCGGCGGGTGTGGAGAACGCACCCGTGCCGAGCGCTGAGGTGCCCTTGGTGCTCTTGTATTCGCCGGAAATTCCAAGCTCGGTCAGGGCGTCACGGCGGACTTCCGCAAATTTGACGGCGAGCGCAATCTGCCTTCGGTCCGTTGCGGCGAACACGGTCACGCGCAGATGCCGCCGTCCGATGGCGGCGCCCGAGAGGATGACGTCGGTGGCACCGACGGCCTTGGCGTTCAGCACGACGCTGCGTTCCGTGAGCACGACGACATCGGCCACGTCCGGATTCACGATCGTGACCTGAGTCACGGCGCCGGGCAGGTCGATCGGCAGTGAACGACCGAGCGCAATCGTGATGGTTTCGATGCCGGTCGCGTCCTGAGCCCGCGCGGGCATCGCCAGCGATGGGGCGAGCAGGACGGCCGAAAGCAAGGCGACGCGCATGCACCGCAGACGGGCGAGAGACACCGGGACTCCTGGGAATGTTGAGGGAACGCCAGACTCGGGCGCGACAGCCATCAGTGCGGCCACTGCAAGGTGTCGCGGCGGACACTGTCCTTTCGCGACTCGAACTTCTGCTGCGAGAGTCGATCACCGCGATAGATCCTCACGGTGACCGAGTCGCTCACCACAGGGGCTGGACGCGACAGCGGCGCCGACACCGGTGCCGCAACGACGGGCGCGGGCACCACGGGTGCGCGGAGCCGCGCTCGCACCGGCGCGCGATCCTCCGCCGCGGCGCGACCCGCGTCCGGCGCCGCGCCACTGCGGAGCTGGCGAAGCACATCAGCAGGGCGGGCCCCATTGGTCCGGATCGAGTCGGGATCCCCGTAGCCGCGCAGAACGAGCTGAATACTCCCTTCGCGCATCGCGACGGCGAGGCGCTCAGCCTCATCGGGTGTGACTTCGAGCATGGCCGAGGCGGCGGTGATCGCCTGCCCGTCGGCGCCGCGCTCGACCTGTGAGCCCACGGACAGCACCCGCATGTTGCTCATGAACAACTTGGAGATGCGCCCGGCCGCACTTTCCTCGTCCCGCAGCGTGACCAGCACGTCCACGCGGCTGTTCGGCTGCATCAGACCACTGAGGCCGGTCACATCGTCGATGCGAACAGCCATGGCGCGCTTGCCCGGCGAGATTTTGACTTCAATGCCGGCCGTGGTGCCAGCTGGCGCCAACCGGCCGGGGACGATGGCCTCGCCCTTAAAGATGGACACGCGCGCGACGCGCTCGACGACCGAATCGGTGGCCGAAAACGCGCCGGCCGGAATGGCCGCGACGGGCAGCTCGGCCAACGTGAGGGCGTCGCTCGTGAGCGCAGCGCCCTCCGTGATGTCCTTGGCCGCCACGACCACCATGCGTGTCACCACGCGATTGCTGGCGCGCATGTTACCGAGGATGCGCCACACGCCCCACGCCGATCCAGCGGCGATGACCACGGCGAGGATCAGGACGACACGATAGCGGTCACGAAACATCGGTCAGATTCGGCAAGAGGATGCTCGGGGACTCGGGGAGACTCGTCATGCGGCCAACTCCCATCGAAATCGGGCGCTCGCAGTGAGGGGAAACGAGGCCCCCAACTGCAGCATGCCGAAGAGCGGCGTGATCGGCTGGAACGGATAGCCCACCACCTGCACCCGGACGGTAGCCGTGCGACCACTTTCGAGTTCGCACGTGATCGGGATCATGGTATCGGTATTGCTGATGGCCGTGCTGCCGATGGACGAGAACGACGCGACAACGCGGGAGCGTATCGCCGTCATCGAGGCGGCGCTGCACGGATCGACCGACTGGACGGCCCCCAGCCGTGCCCCTTCCCGGACGGCGGACACGAGGCTGTTGCGGATGAAATAGGCCCGGCCGAAGTCCACCACGCCCATCACCAGCATAAGCAGCATCGGGACCACCAGCGCAAACTCCACGATAGGACCGGCACTGCGGCCACACCGGAACGCGCGCCACAGCGCGGCGCTCTGCTTCGGGATCATCGGCATCAGCCCCTCGGATGTAAAACGAACAGTCCGACGGATCGCAGCCAGACCATCGACACGCCAACCGCAATCGCCACGGCGTACGGCACCCGCTCGCGACGATCCAGCGGACGGAGCTGCAGCAGCGACGGGACCCGGAACGCATGCGTGACGGCCATGAGTGCGGCCCCGGCACCTTGGCGGGCCACGATCCAGACCAGACCAAGCACTCCGCCGGCGAGCGCGGTGGCGATGGAGGCGGAGACCGTGCCCGCGAGACCGAGCCAGGCGCCGCTGGCGGCGAGCAACTTCACATCACCGGCACCGACCAGTCGCAGCAGGTACATCGGCAACCAGATCATCAACCCGACCACCACCCCGCCGAGGCTGTCGCCGAGCGACGCAAACGCGGGCGGCCACGGCCGAGCCAGCAGCAGTCCGGCCAGTAGAATGGTCGCGTTCAAGCGATTGGACACACGTCGCACGCGGACATCGCTGAGGGCGGCCGCCGTGAGCAACGCCCCGAGCACGGCCGTAGCGACGGCCGCTCTCACCGGGTGACCGGCCGAACGATAGGAAAGCGCGACATATGGAAACCGGAGTGACCGAGACGCAGCGCGCGCAGCAGACGCGGACAAGTCCGCCTCGGCTGCGCGCACCCGCACGCGGTGGCTGTGCCACCGCATGACGGCGTACTCAGTTGATGTTGTTACCAGCAGCGTTGAAGGCGCCGGCGATCTTGTCCTTGAACGCACCGAGCGCGGTCACGAGCGCCACCACGATCACGCCGAGCAGCAGCGCATATTCAGCCATCGAGGCGCCGCTTTCGTCGGCGAGGAAACGCTTGAGGGTCGTGTTGATCTGCATGTTCGTTATCTCCAGAGGGGTACAGGGGATGATGCTGCATTTGGCACTGCGCTTACGGATGAGTCTGATTGCAAGTCGCGTACCAAGGTGATGCAAACATCATAATTCTAATGCCGGCAGTCTTTCAAAGGTGAAGACGAGTCAATGAGTTACACGTTTCACAAATGAGGAACAGACCGGCTGTTTCGCCCCGCTTTCCCGTTTAGAGGCCGCCCTAGCCCACCAACGAGCTGTAGGCAACACGCCACGCCCTGTTGCATCAATGTAACGCTTTTCCGCAAACTGGCAAACGCGGCCACGCCGTCTGCCACCCGCGGAACGACCCGGTTACCCGGCGCAGTACTGGTCGAACGCCCCGGTCAGCTCCTGCGCGATCTGCTGGGCGCTGCGTCCTTCGATCTGGTACCGCTCCAGCATGAACACCACGTCGCCGTCCTTGAACAGCGCGATCGACGGCGAGCTGGGGGCGTAGCCGGTGAAATAGGAGCGGGCCCGATCGGTGGCCTCCCGGTCCTGGCCGGCAAACACGGTGGTGGACACCGCCGGCGTCACGGCATGGGACAGCGCCATGGCAATGGCCGGACGGGCGTTCCGCGCGGCGCAACCGCAGACGGAGTTCACGACCACGAGCGCCGTGCCCTGCTGCTCCTGCAGCAGCGCGTCCACGGCCTCGGGGGTCCGCAGCTCCTGCACCCCCAGGCGCGTGAGCTCTTCGCGCATGGGCTGCAGCATGTATTCGGGATACATCATGAGGTTCGGTCTCCTAATAGTCCGGGATGTCTTCGCGCGGTTCGCGCACGAGGGCGAGGATCGCCGCCTGCGGCACCACGAGATACTGGGCATTCTCAAAGGTGATCTCGACGGCCGCCTTGCGGAAAAACAGCGCGAAATCGCCCACCTGCGCCTGCATGGGGACGAAGCGCGCCTCGCGGCCGGAGCCGCCCGAGATCCGCCAGGGCTCTTCGCCCTGATCGGTGAGTTCGGGCAGCGCCAGGCCGGGGCCGGTGGACACGATCTCCCCACCCTGCACGGCCTGATTATCAATGGCCGTCGGGGGCAGGTAGAGCCCCACCTTGGATCGCTGGTCGCCCTCCTCGGTTTTCACGAGGACGCGGTCGCCGACGACGATCAGACGCTTGTGCTTGCGGTTCATGGACTCCTGCCACGCGCTTGAGGTTCGCGGTGGAATCTAGCGGACGCGTGGCTGCGGTGAATGGCCCGGACTGCTCCCCGCGGCGGCCAACTCGGCGAGCCGGAGCGGCCAGACGGCCGTGACGGGGAAGCGCGCCAGGTTAGCCGCGAGCTCGCGCACGAGCACCGATGCCGCCAGCACCACGAGCACGAGCACGGGCGCGCGATCTGTCGGGCACTTCGCCGACGACGACGTGTGGGAAATCACCGACTGTTGACGACGCGTGACACCGGTACCGTGGTCACAAGCGCACGATGAGATCTGCGCCCACACACCACCACGACGTCTCTCCACCATCCGCACCGAGGTTCACCATGTCCAACATCATGATGCTGTCGAAGCGCTTTTTCCAGGACGACGAGGGCGCCACGCTGCTTGAGTACGGCATGCTCACGCTGCTCATCACCGTGCTCTCAATCGTGGCCGTACGGTCGATCGGCTCGAAGGTGCAGAGTGGCTTCAACACGGTGAACACGAACCTGCCGTGACATCGTCGGCATCGCCGTGGCGGCGTCTGCTCCATCGGTTCGCACAGGACTGCGCGGGCACGACGTTGCTGGAGTACTGCCTTCTGGCGGTGCTCATCACGGCGCTCGCCATCGTGGCGGTGTCCACACTCGGTGGCACCGTGAGCACCGGCTTCGCGCGAGCGGATGCCGGATTTCCCTGAGGAGCACTCGATGCCGACCGCGTTCGCAGGTTCGCCGTTGCTGCCGCCCTTGCTGCAGATCAATGCACTCACCCTCGCGGCACTCTTGAGTGCGGCGTGCGTGACGGACCTCCGGACGCGTCGCATCCCCAACGGTCTCATTGTGGCCGGGCTGTTGACCGGCGTGGTGCTGGCCGTCGTGACCGACGGACTCTGGACTGGCGCGCAGCGAGCCGTGGGGGGATTCGCCACGGGGATGCTGATCTGGATGCCCTTCTGGCTGCTGCGCATGATGGGCGGCGGCGACGTGAAACTGTTTGCCACCGGAGCCATCTGGTTGGGCCCTACCGGCGCAGTGGAAGCAGCGATGCTGGCCGGCTTGTCCGGTGGCGTGCTGTCACTGCTCTACCTGCTACGACAGTACGGCGTACCGCACACGCTGCAGCGTATCGCGATTGGCGTGCGGTATCCGGCCGTGTTGCGGGAAGCGGCACCGACACCCTGGGACCGACGCATGCCCTATGCGCTGGCCATGGCCGCCGGACTGGCCGGCGCGGCGCGCTGGCCCGGCCTTCTGCTGTAAGGAGCACCAATGCGCATCACGGCCGTCACCACCTGCAGTCGCCGGTTCCGGCGCGATGAATCCGGGATCGCCCTGCTCGAGTTCGCGCTGTTCGTCTCGGTGCTGCTGCTGCTGGTGTTCGGCATCATCGACTTCGGGCGCGCGCTGTTTACCGCCAACAATCTCGTGGCGGCCGCCCGCGAAGGGGCGCGCTACGGCGCACGGGTCACGAATCCCGGGGCCGTGCTGGGCGCCATCCGCGACACGGCGGCGTCGAAAATGTCGCCGTTTGGCAACGCGCCGGTGAACGCGGCCACGCAGGTGTTGGTGGCGTGCGTGCCGAACTGTTCGACCGGTCAGCTCCAGTCCGTGCAGGTCCAGATCAACTACCCGTTCACGTGGCTCACACCGCTCCCTCAGCTGATGGGACAGCCGATGCGAGACACGCTGCACGCAAGCGCGACGTTCCGCTGGGAAGGCTCGTGAATCGCGGCGTCACGGCACTCCACTTTTCCTCGCTGCACCGAGTTCCGAACTCATGGCACTGAATCGCTATTCTCTCGTGCTCGCCGCCACGCTCGTGACCGCCGGCACCGCGACGTTCGGCGTGTACCGGGTGATCGAGAATGCCCGTGCACAGAACCGGGTGCTGCTGCGCCACGTGGTCGTGGCACGGAAAGACGTTCCCGAAGGGGCGGCACTCACGCACACGGCGCTCGTGGTGAATGAGTGGCCCGTGGCCACAGTGCCGCCGGGCGCACTGTCCACTCTGGATTCCGCCGTCGGCCGCGTGACCCGCGTGCCGGTGTACGCGGGTGAGGTGATCGTCCCGGGGCGACTGGCACCGCCAGGTACCGGCCCGGGACTGCAGGTCAAGATCACGCCGGGTAAACGGGCCATGGCGGTGAAGATCGACGACGTGGTGGGCGTGAGCGGTCTGATCCAGCCGGACTCGCGCGTCGATGTGCTGGTCACGTTGCGCGACCAGCAATCCGACGGCGAGCAAGTGGCCAAGCTGTTCATGTCGAACATGCGCGTGCTGTCGGTGGGCACCATCGACCGCTCGGGTCCCGATAATCGCCCCATCGTGGCCACGTCGGCCACGCTCGAGGTCACGCCGGTGGAGGCCGAGCGCCTCGCTGTCGCGATGCGCGACGGCACGATCCAGTTGGTACTGCGCGGCTACGGCGATCCGGACTCGGTGAGCACCAAGGGCGCGCGGTCGGAAGACGTGCTGCAGCGGCCACCCAAGCCCAAGCCGGCGCCGGCGCCCGTGGCAACCGCGTCCGCGCCGGTGCGTCGCAAGGCACCGCCGCGCCCGGCGAAGGTGGAGGTCGCACCGGCCCCGCCGGCGCCACCGCCGCCACCGCCGGTTGTGATTCCGAAAAAGCCAGACTCCCTCACGATCGAAGTGAACCGCGGTGACCAGGTCTCGCAGCAGAAGTTCGAGAAGCCCGACAGCACGATCAAGAAGCCGCCCGTGCGCTGACCATCGTCCCTTCCGTCACGTTTCCCGTGCTTACCCATAGAGGTCTCTGCGTGCGTAACTCCATGACACTTCCGCGTTGCCCATCCACGGCGGCGCAATTTGCGGCGCTGGTGCTGCTGACGTGCTCGTTGCCCGGCCTCGCGCCACGCGCGGCCGCGGCTCAATCGGCGCCGGCCACCGACAGCATCGTCCGCATCTCGCTCTCGATCGGCCGCTCGCTGCCGCTCTCCACGGTGGATCCGATCATCAAGGTGGCGGTGGCCAATCCCGAGGTGGCCACGGTCATCGTGGTGACGGAGCGGGACGTGCTGATCAGCGGCAAAGCGCTGGGCGAAACCGATGTCGTCCTCTGGGCCACGAACCGGCCGCGCGTGCACTATCGCGTGTCCGTGCGCGCGCCCTCGGACCGTCGCATGGTGCTGCTGTCGGTGCGGCTGGCCGAGGTGCGGCGCGATGTGCTGCGGCAAATCGGGGTATCGGGGCTGCACACGAGCGACAAGGGCAACACTCGCGTCGGTACCGGAATCTTCAAGAGCGATGACGCCCGGAATGCCGACGGCACGGTGACGCTGCCGCCCGAGGGAAAGTTTCTCTCCGTGCTGTCGGATTTCGGCACGAAGCAGTTTCTGGCGTTTCTCGAGGCCGAAGAGCAGAACGGGCGGGCGCGTCTTCTGGCCGAGCCGAATCTGCTGGCCGCCGACCGCGATTCCGCGTCGTTCCTGGCCGGCGGCGAGTTGCCGATTCCCGTGGTGCAGGCCGGAATCGCCGGCGGTGCCGGCGTGCAGGCGCCCGTCACCATTCAGTACCGCGAGTTCGGCGTGCGCCTGCGCTTCGCGCCCAACATTCTCAGCGACAGCGTAATTACGCTGTACGTGCGTCCCGAAGTATCGAGTCTCGACTACAGCAACGCGGTCACGCTGAGCGGCTTCCGCATCCCCGCGCTACGCTCGCGGCGCGTGGAGAGCTCGGTAGATATCCGGCGCGACCAGTCGGTGATTCTCTCGGGGCTCTTCAACGAGGAGCGGGAGCGCGTGCGCTCCGGCATCCCGTTCCTGATGAACATCCCGATTCTCGGCTCGCTGTTCTCGAGTTCCCGGTGGCAAAGTTCCGAAACGGAGCTGCTGGTCATCGTGACACCCAGCATCGTGGATCCTGCCAACGTAGGCGACGAACTCCGCCTGCCGCTGCTGCGCGACATGCGCACCCCGGCGCTGGACGTGCTCAAGAAGCGCCTCCCGGCTGACAGCGTGAGGAAACCCCAGTGACGAACGCCGTCATGCCGGAAGCCCGCACGGTGCTGGTGGTGGGTGATGCCGACGCACCGCGCGACACCACCGACGGCGTGCTCACCCAGCGCGGATTCCGCGCCGCCGAACATGTAGACACGCTGGCCGCGGCCGCCACGCGGCTCCGCAGCGAGTCATTCGACCTGGTGATCCTACCGATCGGCGGTGCCGGGCCCAAAGAGATGTCGCTGATCGAGCATGACATTCGTCCGTCGTCGCCATTTATCATTGGCACCGCCGCGGGCGCCACGCAGGAGCTCATTCTCGGCGCGCTGCGCGCCGGCATTCCCGAATTCGTACCGGCCCCGCTCAACCCCGACGAGCTCGACGTGGCCGTGCGCCGTCTGGTGCGGCGTATGGAGCCGGCGTTGCGCACCCGCGGCAAGATCATCGCGGTGTATTCCGCCAAGGGGGGACTCGGCACCACCACCGTGGCGGTGAACGTGGCCACGGCGATTGCGCGGGAGCACACCGACGAACGAGTGGCGCTGGTGGACTTCGTGGTGGTGGGCGGCGACGTGCGGGTGGTGCTCGACCTCAAGCCGTCCTACGATATCGGCGACCTGGTGATGAAAGTGGATCGCATCGACGGGGAGTTGCTGTCGTCGCTGATGACGCCCGGACCGAGCGGTATGCTGGTGCTGCCGTCGTCCGACCGCCCCGAAGTGCAGGACTTGATCGAATCGAACGCCACCAGCGCCATCCTCTCTCAGCTGCGCGCGCACTTCAACTACGTGGTGCTGGATCTCGAGCACTATCTGGGCGAGCGGACCGTGGGTGCGCTCGACACCGCCGACCGCATCGTGTTGGTGACCCAGCTGTCGGTGCCCGCGCTGCGCAGCACGCAACGCACGCTCAATCTGTTCAACCGGCTCGGCTACGCGCCGGCCAAGGTGGCGGTGGTGGTGAACCGCGCGAACGCCGAGTCGCCGCTCACCATCGGGGACGCCGAAACCGTGCTGGGACGCGCCATCAACGGCAAACTGCCGAACGATTTCACGGCGTGCGCCGATGCGACTACAAAGGGTATCCCGGTCCTTGAACACGAACCGAATTCGTCGCTGGCCAACAGCTATCGGCATCTCGCCGCCGCGCTGGTCGGGACGCCTGAGGCAGAGTCGGCCGCCGCGAATGGTACATCCAACGGCGCCGGCGACACCGACTCACGCAAGAGGCGGCTGTTCCGCCTCGGGAGATCGTAATCATGCCTACCCTACGCGAGCGCCTACTCGGCGTGATGACACCGCCCCAGTCGCTACCGGCGGTGAGCGACGGTGACGGCGCCCCGCTGCGCGGGACGCCCACGCCGACGGCACCATCCGGCTTGCCGCGGAGCGCGTCCGCGGTCCCCGCGCGGCGTCGCGCCCCGGGCGCGGTGGGCGCGGAGCGTCGCACCCGCACGTTCACGCCACGCCGTATCGAGGTCGAGACGCTCGGCCCGGTGGAGCAGCTCAAGGTTGATCTGCATCGCCGGCTGGTGGAACGGCTTGATCTCGAAGCACTCGAGAAGGTGAGCGACGGTGCCGTGCTGTCCGCACAGATCCGCAACGCCGTGGCGGACTTCCTGCGCACCGAGGGGACGCCACTCACCCAGGGCGAGCGCGAAGACGTGATCGAGCAGATCGTGTACGAGGTGACCGGCCTTGGTCCGATCGAACCGTTCTTCCGCGATCCGACGATCTCGGACATTCTGGTGAACGGTCCGCGGGACATTTACATCGAGCGGCGCGGTCGGCTCTCGCGCGTGCCGGTGGCCTTCCGTAACGATGCGCACCTCATGGCGATCATTGACCGCATCGTGAGCCGAGTGGGACGACGCGTGGACGAATCGTCGCCCATGGTCGACGCGCGCCTGCCCGACGGCTCACGCGTGAACGCCATCATTCCGCCGCTAGCGCTGGACGGACCAATTCTGTCAATCCGCCGGTTCGGCGCCGAACTGCCGATGCAGGCTCTAGTGGAGAACGGCACCCTCACGCAGGACATGGTGGATCTGTTGTCGGCCTGCGTACAGGCGCGGCTCAACATCATGATTTCCGGCGGCACCGGCTCGGGGAAAACCACGCTGCTGAACGCGCTCAGCGTGTACATCCCGGCCACCGAACGCGTGGTCACGATTGAGGATGCGGCGGAGCTGCGCCTGCAGCAGGAGCATGTGTGCCGCCTGGAAACGCGACCACCCAACGCCGAAGGGCGCGGACAGGTGGTGGCACGCGATCTGGTGCGCAATGCCCTGCGCATGCGCCCCGACCGCATCATCGTGGGGGAAGTGCGTGGCGCCGAGGCGCTGGACATGCTGCAGGCGATGAACACGGGCCATGAAGGGTCACTCACCACGATTCACGCCAATTCCCCACGCGATGCGCTGGCTCGCGTGGAGACGATGATCCAGTTCGCGAGTACGTCGCTGCCGTTGCGCGCCATTCGCGAGCAGATCGCGTCAGCGCTCGAGGTGGTAGTGCAGATCGCGCGCATGGCCGACGGTACCCGTCGGGTGACGGCGATTGCCGAGATCACCAGCATGGAAGGCGACATCATCTCCATGCAGGACATCTACAAGTACCACCGGCGCGGCATCACCGAGAACGGCGAGGTGGTGGGCGACTTCGAGGCCACCGGGGTCCGTCCGCTGTTCATGGAACGGTTGCAGGTGGCCGGGATCGAGCTGCCGAACAGCCTGTTCGCGCAGGCGTAGCCATGCAGACCCTCATCCTGTTTGCCGTGTTCTTCGGCACCACGCTGCTGCTGCTGGGGATTTACGTGTTCGTGAACCGGCGTCGCCTCGAGGCGGCCGCGGCGCTCAAGGATCGACTGTCGACGACGGCGGCGCCGGCGGACATCAGCATTCTGCGCGACCTGCGGAAGAGTGCGGTGCCGTTTCTCGATCAGCTGCTGACCGGTCGGTCGTACACGCTGTTGATCGAGCGGGCGATCGACCGGGCGGGTATGCACTGGACGGTGGGGGAGTTCTCGATCGCCAGCGTACTGCTGGCGTCGATGGCGCTGCTGGCGGGACAGCAGTTCGGGCTCGCGTCGGCGCTGATCTCGGCGAGCGTGGGGCTGCTCCTGCCGTCGTTGCTGCTGTACATCCAGCGTCGGCGACGGGTGGCGCGGCTTGAGGCGCAGCTCCCCGAAGCGATCGACATGATCGTGAACGCCATGCGCGCCGGCTTTTCGTTTCAGGCGGCGATGAAGTTCGTGGGCGAAGAGATGCCGGCCCCCGTGGGGGAGGAGTTTGCGACGTTCTACGACGAGCAGCGGCTGGGGCTCGACGTCCGGGACGCGCTGCTGGACCTGCAGGAGCGGGTGGACACGCTCGACATCAAGATGTTCGTGACCTCGCTGCTCATTCAGCGGGAGACGGGGGGAAACCTTGGCGAGATCCTGACCGGGCTGTCAACGCTGATCCGCGACCGGGCGGCACTGCATGACCAGATCGACACGCTCACAGCTGAACCCAAGCTCACGGGGACGGTGTTGGCGTTGCTACCGCTGGCCGCGTTCGCCGTGATCATGCTCCTGAATCCTGCGATGATGGAGCCGATGTTCACCACGGACCCGGGTCGCTACACGCTGATGTTTGCCACGGGGGCACTCGTGCTTGGCTTTGTCCTCATTCGCCGCATTGCGCGGATCGACACGTAAGGAGCTGCCCATGTCCACTCCATTGCTGATTTTTTTCGGCGTACTGGTGCTCGCCGCCGCCGTTGGCACCTGGGCGCTCGTGGCCAACCACCGCCGCGCGGTGCTCATTGCCCGGGCCACGGAATTTCCCAGCGGCCCCGTGCCGCGGCGCATCGAATTGCGCACTGGGCACGCCGCCACGTCGGAGCGCGTGAACGACACGCTCGAGAAGCTGCTCCCCGAGGGGTTGCTGGGAGAGACCGCAGCGATGCGTTTGGTGCGGGCGGGGTACGATGCGCCGTCGGCCCCTGCCCTGTACCTGCTGCTGCGGCTGGTGACGGCTGTGGTGTGTCCGGTGCTGGCCTTCGTGTTTGCGCCCCGCGACACTGAGCTGTTGTTCCTGGCCAGCATGGCCGTGAGTGTGGCGCTGGGGCTCATGCTGCCCCCCTATCTGCTGCTGCGTATCGAGCGCGCCCGTCAGCTCCGCGTGCTGCGTTCCATTCCCGACTGCCTCGACCTGCTGCTGGTGTGTGTGGAGGCCGGCGTCTCGCTGGATGCCGCGCTGTTGCGCGTGGGGCACGAGATGTCGCGGATGCACCCCGAGCTGGCGCATGAACTGCTCGTGGTCAATCGGAAGGCGAACGCCGGCATGCGGCGCGATGACGCGCTGCACGGCCTGTACGACCGCACCGGGGTGGAGGAGCTGCGGGCGCTGTCGTCCACGATGATTCAGAGCGAACGCTGGGGCTCATCGATTGGCCGCGTACTGCGGGTGCACTCGGAGAGTCTGCGGCGGAAGCGGCGGCAGTCGGCGGAACGTCGTGGAGCCACGGCCGCGACCAAGATGATTTTCCCGATGGTGCTGTTCATTCTGCCGTCGCTCTTTGCGGTAATCGGTGGTCCGATGGTGATTGGCCTAGGTCCGGTGTTCGACGTATTCGGCCAGTGACGTGCGACGCGCCCCGAAGGCGTGCGGGTGGAGGCACAATGAGGCATTTCAAGAATCGTCGTGGCGCCACCATGATTTTGGTGGGGGTATCACTGGTGGCGTTGGTGGGCGTGATGGCGCTGGCCATCGACATGGGGCGCATGTATCTGTTCCGGGCGCAGGTGCACGTGTCGTCGGATGCGGCGGCGCTGGCGGGCGCCGAGCGGCTACTGCGGGAGCAGTATGGTGGCGCAGCCGATACGGCGGTGGCGTACGGACGACTGAACCTGGTGGATGGCGCGACGCCCGCGATCAGCACGGCGGATATCGAGCCGGGCGTGTGGCAGGGCGTCAGCTTCACACCCACGGGGAGCTGGTCATCGGCCAGCAACGCGGTGCGAGCTACGTCGCGCTACACGGCCAGCTACCGCTTCGGCCGCATCTTCGGGCTCACCACGCGCGTGCGTGAAGCCAAGAGCGTGGCAGCGATCGGGTCCGCCTCGGGGACCGCGTGCGCGCGGCCGTTGGCGGTGCCGTACCAGCGGCTGCTGGACGCGCGCTACGGCGACGGGGGGAAGGACGCGCTCACGTACACGCTGACCACCGAGGATATCGCGTGGTTTTCCAACAACCATCCGTCGATCCTGCTCAAGTCAGGCAGTACGAATACCGCGATCGTGAGCGGCAACTTTTATGGCATGCGACTGCCGCCGCAGGTGTATGCGGACGGGGTGATCGGCAATCCGTGGAGCGGCGCCGATGATTTCGGCCACGCGCTGAGTGCGACGTGTGACGACCTGGCGGCGCGCATCGAGCGCGCTGGCGGCCGGCCGTACGTGAGCGTGGGCGACTGGATGCGTGGCGAGAACGGCAACATGGTGAACAAGGCCGGTGACGCCATCGCGACGCTGTGCCGCGCGAATGGCG
The DNA here is from genome assembly GCA_031127225.1 of Gemmatimonadota bacterium. GTDB lineage: Bacteria > Gemmatimonadota > Gemmatimonadetes > Gemmatimonadales > Gemmatimonadaceae > Gemmatimonas. The sequence goes on from JARIEV010000022.1 coordinate 19,891, forward strand.
GGATCGAGCCGCCCGGCGGCACTGGCAACAAATCGTTCACCTGCAATGTGCCCACGCGCCTGATCATCGCGATGTGGGACGTGAGCGGTGATGCCCCGGGGACCAACGCGTGCGGCAATAAATGTTTTCGCGTGAAGACGGTGGGCGCGTTCTATGCGACCGAGTACGTAAAAGACGAAGGCGTGCGCGGCTACTTCTCCGACGTGGTCGCCCAGGGTGCGTTCTCACCGTTTCCGGGACTGATCAAAAAAATCGCCTTGGTCCAGTAGCGGCGTGTCCGCCGATTCCCTTTCTCCTTCGTCTCCCGAGGCCGTCCCCATGACGCTGATCGCTTCGCATTCGCACCGGGCCCTCGAAGTGCTGGGGCCGCGGTATCCCGACCTGACGCTCGTGAGCGAGGGGCGCAGTGGCATGGTGTTCACCGGCCACGCGGGTGGCCCCGATGGGCGCGCCGTGGCGGTGAAGGTGGCGTATCCTGTGGACGGCAGCGCGCACTACTCGAGCGCCATGGCGCGGTTCCGGCGCGAGGCGGAGATCGGCGCGCGGCTGGCGCACCCGCACATTCTGCGCACGTCGCCGGTGGAGGTGCTGGACGGGATCGAGTTCTACGAAATGGATGCCGCCGGTCCGATCCGCCTCGACCAGCTCATCACGGCGGCGCATCCGCCCGGGTACGCGCGCGTGCTCACGGTGCTGCAACAGCTGGCCGACGCGCTGGACTACGCGCACGCGCACGGCGTGGTGCACGGGGCGTTGCGCCCCTCCACTGTGCTGCTGGATCCAACGGGACAGGTGCTACTGAAAGGATTCTGCCTGTATACCAACGAAACGGCGCCGCACCCGTCACTCGCGCCGGCGGCGGTGGGGAACCCGGCGTACATGGCCCCCGAGCAGTGGCACGATGCCACCGTGGAGCGGCGCGTGGACGTGTACGCGCTGGGGGTGCTGGCCTACGAGATGTGCACGGGACATGCGCGGGTGGGGTACGACCGCAGCGGCGTGCCGGAAATCCGCCCCATCGAACTGGCGCCCAATCATCCGCTGCGCGCTGACGTGCCGATGCATGTGTCCACAGCCATCCGCCGCGCCACCAACCGTGACCTCGACGTCCGCTACGGATCGGCCGGCGCCTTCGTGACGGCGCTGACGCATCCGGAAGAAGCGCAGGGGCACAGCCTGCCCACGGTGGTGCCACCGCGGAATGCGAAGGCGCACGCGCCGTGGATGCTGCTGACACTCGTGCTGGTGGTGGCGACGGCGATCTTCGTGGGCATTCCGTCGTCCCCGCGCGACGAATTGTTCGCCCTGCTGCTGCCGTCAGGGCGCCGCTAGGATCACGCGACGCGCATCACGCGACGCGTGTTACCCGAGCAGGCGGACGGCCTGCTCGGCGGCGTGCACGCCATGCCACTGGGCCTCTTCGAAGAGGCTCAGGTTACTGAGATCAGCGTGCGCCACCAGCATCCGCGGGGCCGGCTGCCACGCCTGCATAGCCGCGACACGCGACAAGGCGCCGGGCGTGGGGCGCGCCATGGCGTGGCCCCAGCGCATGATGTCGATGCGCGCCACGCACTCGGCGATATCGGCGTGCGCGCGACGCAGATCGGCGAGAATCTCGTCGCGCCAGGAGCCCCAACTGCGCTGCTGCAGCTGGAGCCGCGCCTCGCGCGCCGGCCGGTCCACCAGCGCGTGGTACCAGGTCCACACGGTGCGATCGGGTGGTGTGCCCAGCCCCTGATGCGCCGCGTTCACGTACCCAAGCGAGGCACTGCCATAGATCACGTTGTCCCACGCCAGCTCGGCCCCGGCCGACGCCGGCGGCCGGTCGATGACCAGGTTGGCCACCACCCATGGCGCATACTCCAGCGTGACCGGCAGCTGCACGGCCGCACACACGCGCGGCAGGACGAACAGCGGTGCACACCAGATCACGGCGTCGGCGGTGATGCGCTCCTGCGGCGTCTCAATCACCCAGCGCGCGCCCGGGCGCGCCCCGTCGCGTGCCACCTGCCACACGGGCGCCCCCGTGACCACCCGTGCGCGCCCGTCGGGGCCCGGTTGCGCCGAGAGCCGCTGGGTGAGGCGCTGGGCGATCCAGTCGTTCCCTTCGGGCCAGGTGAGCGGCCCCTGCTCGTCGGGGTCGCGCGCCGCGAAGTAGTGCACGGCGGCCCACGCGCTGGCCTGCGAGAGCGCAGCGCCGTAGTCGTCGCGGGTGCCGTACTCCACCCACCAGCGCAGCGCCGGTGCGGTGAAGCCTTCGCGATCCATCCACTGGCGCGCTGTGATGGTATCGAGTGCCTCCACGGCGGCCGCCGACCGTGCACCGCGGGCGCCATCGCGTCGTGCCACGAGACGGCGGGCGTGCCCGTCGGCGCTGGGCACACTGAACATGCCGGTGGCGCGGAAGTCAGCGATGCGCGCCTCGAAGCGCTGGAACTGCGCGCGATCGGCGCGGGAGAGCGCGTCCACCGGGTCGAGCCCCTCGTGCCAGCGCCCATGCTGCCAGAGGCGCTCCTGCGGGGTGTGGCAGAGCACGCGCTCGTCCCACACACCGTCGGCCCCCAGCACGCCGAGGTCGCGCATGAGACGGCGCACGTGCACGGCGTCGGCGGCGGGCACGGGCACGTAGTGCGCGCCCCACGGCGCCCGCTGCCCTCGATAGTCGGCCGAGCGCGCATTGCCGCCGGTGCGCGCGTCCATTTCGAGCAGCGTCCAGTCGTGCAGCCCCAGCGCATCGAGGCGCCACCCGGCGGAGAGCCCGCCCATGCCGCCGCCGATGATCGCCACTTGCACGCGCCGTTCCGCGCGGCGCGTGGTACCGCTGGAGCGCGGCGCCGTACCGTCGCGTAGCGCGTGCCCCATCGCGCTACCGTCGGGGACGAAACCGCCGCCGATCACGCGTCCTTTGGGCGTGAGCCCCACCAGCGCGGGCGCGGCGATGATGGCACCGAGGGTCCGCAGGACGTCGCGACGTGATGGCGTCACGTCACGGTCACCGGTTGATGGCGTCGAACTCGTGCTCGTAGTAGCGCACGAGCACCTGATCGTTGAGGCGGTTGGCCAGCGCCGGCACGCGTTGCATGTCGGCGGGAAAGTCGAACAGCGCCGGCACGCCGGAGGCCGTGAGATAGCGCAGCCCGCCGGGGAGCGTGGCGGGCGGTGCGTAGCTGTCGAGCCCGGCGATCACGAATCCCCATTCGCCGAAGCTGGGCACGTACACGTGGTACGGCCACGTGCGGAGTCCGGCGCCTTCGAGCGTCGTCACGATGCTCCAGAACGACTGCCGCGCAAACATCGGTGACGTACTCTGCACGACCAGGAAGCCGCCCGGCGCGATATGCTGTTTGACGAGCCGATAGAACGCGCTCGTGTACAGCTTGCCCACGTGATAGTTGGACGGGTCGGGGAAGTCGATGACGACGAAATCGAACGGCACCGCCGTGCTGTCGAGCCACGTGAAGGCGTCGGCGTTCACCACGCGCACGCGCGGGTCGGTGAGCGCCTGCGCGTTGAGGGCCGTGAGGCGCGGATGCTGCTGAAAGAGCGCCGTCATCCCTTCGTCGAGATCGACCAGCGTGATCTGCCGCACGTCGGGGTACTTGAGGATCTCGCGCACGGCGAGTCCGTCGCCGCCGCCGAGCACCAGCACGCGGCCACGGGCCATCGCCGACGACAGACCGGGATGCACGAGCGCCTCGTGGTACCGGTACTCATCGCGCGAGGCGAACTGCAGGTGCCCATTGAGATACAGCCGCAGGTCATCCTTCCAGCTGGTAAGCACGATGCGCTGGTAGCGCGTGTCCTTGGCCAGAATGATGGGATCGGCGTACATCCCTTCCTCGGCCAGCGTGGTGATGCGCTGCCCCTTCCAGAGGCCGGCGCCCAGCACGAGCAGCGCGAGGATACCACCCGCCCGCAAGGCATTTTTGCGCGGCAGGACATCGCGGAACAGCCACGTGCTCCACAGCCCGACCAGCACGTTGATGACCCCGAACAGCAACGCCGAGCGCACCAACCCGAGCCGCGGCACCAGCAGCAACGGGAAGAGCAGCGAGGCGAAGAGCGCGCCGATGTAGTCGAACGTGAGTACGTTGGCGACCACGTCCTTGAAGCTGAACCGATCCTGCAGGATCCGCATGAGCAGCGGGATCTCGAGTCCCACCAGGATGCCGATCAGCAGGACGATGCCGTACAGCGTGGGGCGGAATGCTTCGGTGTACGCGAACGCCAGAAAGAGAATCAGTGACGATAGGCCACCGACCACGCCGACCAGCATCTCGACCAGCACGAACCGCGTGACCACCCCGCGGACCACGAAGCGCGAGAGCCAACTGCCGATGCCCATCGCGAACAGGTACGTGCCGATGATCGTGGAGAACTGCGTGACGCTGTCGCCCAGCAGATACGACGCGAGCGCACCGGCTACGAGCTCATAAATGAGACCGCAGGCGGCGATGAGGCAAACGGAAATGAACAGCGCAATCGGCACTAGTGAATAGCGGCGGCGACGATGATGCCCAACGCGATGGCGACCGAACCCATGAGAATGGCGGCGGCCGTGTTCTTCTTCACCCCGATCTCGTCCCAGAGCTTGCCGGGGGTGAGCAGGTCGATGATGACGAAGGCGATGATGAACATCGCGACGCCGATGAGCGCGAACGCGCCGGAGTTGACCACGTTCTGCAGGAACTGATCCATCATGACCTCCTCATTTGCCGCGGAGCGTGCGCCCCGGGATGAAGTACGTGGGTCGGTAGGCGCCGGGATTATCGCGGACCGACCGGGGGTTGGTGCGGGATTCGCTGGCGCGGGTGAGGCTCCAGCCGCGGTACTGCGCCGTGCCAAGCAGGGCGAGGACGGCGACGGCCCACAGGGTGTAAATCCGGGTGCCCATCAAGCGGCTCCGCTATTCATCGTCATCATCACTGCTCCCCGTCGGGGCATGATCGCTCTCGGCCCAACGACGGCTCTCGAAACCGGCCCCCGGCACGAGCGCGAGCAGCGCCGGCGCCGCGAGCGCGATGAACGCAAACCCGTAGAACAAGTAATGCGGCGCATCACGCCGCACCCGCACCCGATACTGCGCTTCGGCCCGACCGGGCTCACCGCCCTCGGCCTGCACGCGCAAGATGTAGCGACCGGCCGGGACGGATGCCACGCGCACCGATTCAGAGCGCGAGCCTTCCGTCCACTGCCCGTCACTGTCGGCGCCGCGGTAGAAGCTGAGCTGCCGAGTGACTTCACGCGTGTCGCCGGTTTGCTCGTTGACCAGCGAGAACACGAGGAAGATCCAGTCGTTGTCCAGATCGGCGTCGATATCGAGCGTGACATTGGACGGACGTCCGTCGAGCACGAACGGCTCCGTGACCGACACGGCGGTGTCGTCCTGCCCGCGCACCACGCGGAAGGCGCGCTCGAACACCGTGGCGTTGCCGGCCAGCGCGATGTTGGCGGCCAGCATGGCCACGAGGGCCACGAGCGCGATCAGCATGCGCCCCATGATCCGCTGCGGCGTACCGGCGTGCGGATTGGGTTGATTGGCGAACACCCCCGCTGGCGGGCGCAGTGTATGCTCGAGACCGAACGCTTTTTGGATCACGTCGTGCGGCGTGTAGACGCCCAGCGACCAGGTGATCTCGCTGCCCGATGCCTCGGCGCTCAGCACATACGGCGGGGCCACGAAATCACGCGTCACGACGTGATCGCCCACGCGCAATTCCCACGGGAACTCCCCGAGCGCCGCGGTGGTGGTGGCCGTGGCCGTCTGGAAGTGCCGGTAGGTGGTGCCGTCGAGTTCCACGGTGGGCCGTGCCCCGCCCTGCTCCCGTTCCGGACGACGGCGCAGCTTCTCGATGACGTTCCAGTGGCCCTGATATTCCGACAGATACAGGAAGCCGCGGTACGGATTGAAGCTGACGTACTCGGTCCAGCTGTAGTCGGTGCCGTCCACGGTGATGGTGACGCGCTGGGCGCCGATCACCTCCCACGGGGCGCCCTTCCAGGTGCCGCGCGTCCCCAGTGGGATGTGCGGCACGAAGTCGATGCCTTCGCCATGCCGGAGGATGCGCAGCTGCTCGTCGGTGGCGTCGAGCTGGGCGCCACACGCGGCGCACACCACCGACACGGCCCACCCCTGCGCGTGCAACGTGATGGCCGCCCCGCAGGACGGGCAGTTGAGTGCGGAGGCCCGCGGGACGCGTGCGGCGGGCGTATCGAGCGGCGCTACCATCCTTCGAACTCCCGCAGGTTGCGGAACCGGAGGTCGTCGAAGGTCACGTACTCGCCCAGAAAGAGCAGCGGCGGCACGTCGGTGCCGTCGATGGTGGCGAAGCCGTGATGCGCGTTCTGCAGATCAACGAACAGACAGCGGCGCTTGTCCCACGTGGTGAACGGGAGCTCGCCCTCGGTGCCGAGATACTGCGCCTCGGTGATGCCCACCACATCGTAGGGGGTGTCGTTCCAGACGTACGTCTCACCGACCTGCACCGTGGCCGGATCCGGGACGACGGTATCGGCCGGCGCGATGATGGTCATGGCGTACTCGAGCTGCGCGTCGGAGAGCCACGCGCTCTGGCCGTCGTTGAGCACGCAGTGCCATTCGTTCCAGCGGCCCCGGTGCCAGCCGTAGGTGATGCGTCCCACGACGACAAACCGCATGTTGTGCCACTGCCCTTCGGTGCCCAGCTGAATGGGCGAGCGGGTGGCGGGGAAATCGGCCTGTTGTCCGAGCGTGGCGAGATCGAGGTCGCGCCGCACGAGCACGGACCGGCAGTAGGCGCAGGTGGCCTGCACCGCCTGCGCCCACCGGAAGCGGACCGGCGCGCCGCAGTTGGGGCAATCGGTGCCGTGTGGCTGTGGCACCGTCACGATGACGGCTCGTGGGCGTAGGCGCGCGCGATCTGCCGGACGCGGACGTCGCGGGCCCCGAGGAGCACCGCGAGCTGGGTGGCCCACGGCCACGCCTCACGCGGGGTACAGCAGAACAGGTTAAGGCAGGCGGACGCGTGCTCGGGGAACGTGTGCACCGTGAGATGCGACTCCGCGAGCATGAGCAGGCCGGTAATCCCGCCCGGCGCCGGGAACTGGTGCCACACCGCATCGGCGACCGGATGCAGCGCGAGATCCGCGACGATCACGGCAAAGAGCGCGCGCAACGCGGTGAGGTCGGCGAGGCGGACGGGATCGCACCCGTACGCCTCGACGACCCATTCATTGCCGGTGCGGTGCGTGAGTCCGGACACGTGACGTGGGGGGTGCGTCCGTGCCGGCGTCAGCTCTGCGGTGAGCCGCAGCCCGAGCAGAACTTGGCGGGCGCCGGAAGCGAGGTGCCACAGTTGGTGCAGAACTTGGTGTCGCCCGTAGCCGCGGGGGCGGCGCCAGCAGCCGCACCACCCGCGGCAGCACCGCCCGCGGCGGCACCGGCACCCGCGCCAGTGGCGCCGCGTATGGCATCGCTCACGATGCCGCCGAGTCCGACACCGGCGCCGATGCCGGCGGCGAGACCGGCCATTCCGCCGGTGTTGGCCGCCGCGATCGGGATGGACTGTGCCGCCTGGAACTGCGTGTACTGCCGCAGGTCGCCGAGCATGTTCATCGAGATGCGCTCGTCGAGCCGCTTTTGGAGCTCGTCGGGGAGCGAAAGATTCTCGACGGTGAACGACTCGAGGGCGAGTCCGAGCTGTTCGAAGGCGGGCTGCACGGCCGCGGCGATCTGCTCGCCCAGCTGCGCCTGATTGGCCGCCATGTCGAGGAACGGCACCTGCGCGTTGGCAAAGGCCGCCGTGAAGCCGCTCAGAATGGCGTTGCGCAGCGCGGGGTCGATCTGGGCCACGGTGTACGCCGCGTCGGTGGCGCCGACCTTGGCCTGAAACACGGCCGGATCGGCCACGCGGAACGCGTACATGCCGAACGCGCGCAGGCGCACGGCGCCGAACTCCCGGTCACGGATGGTGATCGGCTGCTGGGTGCCCCACCGCTGTCCGGTCTGCGAGCGCGTTGAGAAAAAGTAGACGTCGCTTTTGAACGGCGACTGAAAGGCCTTGTCCCAATTCTGGAGATTGGTGAGCAGCGGCAAGTTGGCCGTGAGGAGCGTGTGCAGCCCCGGCGCGAACTGGTCGGCGGCGCGCCCCTCGTTGACGAAGAGCGCGCGCTGCGACTCGCGCACCGTGAGCTGCGCCCCGCTCTGGATCTCCATGTCCTGCATGGGGAAGCGGTACATGAGGACACCCGGACCGGACTCGGTCCACTGGATGACGTCAATAAACTGCTTGCGAAGGAAATCGCCGAATGCCATGGAATCCGCCCCGAGTCGTGAGAGTGTCTGCGTCCGTACGGTAATCAGGCGTGAAAGTGTCAGCGCGGCGTGCGCCGGCCGGTCACTTCACCAGGTGATACGTCGACTGCCGGCCGAAGGCCCACCGCACCTTGCCGCTCGCGTCGATGATCACGTCTTCTTCCTGCGCCGAGCGAACCTGCTGGTTGTTCCACTCGGGCACCGGCGTGGTGGCCTGCAGTTCGATGGAGTACCACATGCCGGGAATGATCTTGTGATCACCCCGCCCCGGCACGCCGTCCTGATAATCCCACAGGCCGATCAACGCGCCGGCGCCGTGCCCGTGCAGCCCGATGGGATGCGAATACTCGGTGCCGTCGATTTTTTCGTCGCGCATGCGCTTGAGCGTGGCCGCCAGCACTTCGTTGCCGGTGCGGCCCGGCCGGAGTTCCTCGACCGTGATGTCCTGCAGCCGGTTCGAGGCGCGCAGCGCGTTCTTGAGCCCCGCCGGCACGTCGGTCTCGCCCTCGCGGAGCACGTAGCCGTTGTGCTGCGTGTCGGTGTTGAGCCCCAGCGCCGTGATGCCGAAGTCGCAGTGCAGCACGTCACCCCGCAGAATGGTGGGATTGACGCCCACCAGCTCCGGGCTGCCGAACTGCCGCTGAATTTCGACGCTGGGCTGGAACCAGGTGGAGAGGCCGAGATCACTGATGCGCTGGCGCATCCACCAGACCACGTCGTCGGCCTTCGTCACGCCGGGCGTGATGACCTTGTTGGAGAATGCTTCCTGAATGATCTCCCACGCCACCCGATTGAGCTCGCGGAACATGGCCTCCTCTTCGGGCTGGCGCGCCGCGACCAGATCGACCGCCAGCGCTTCGGCGGGCACCACCTTGGCCGCCCACACCGGTCCGAGCGCCTGCAGCATGCCGTCCCGCTCCCCGCTGGCGAGACCGTCGGCGAAGGCGAAGGTGCGCGAGGTGTTGACGGCGATCTTCTTCGGCTGCCGCTCCTCGATGACCTGCTTGAGGATGTTCCACTGCTCGTCTCCCCAGAGCTCGGCCTGCCGGTCGGTGGACCGGCTGCCGGCGGCGGGGGCGGACACGGCCTTCATGCTGCGCACCGCCTTGAACACGTTCCCCTGCGACGTGCCGCCGAGCGCAATGCGCTCGATCCCAGCGGCCCCGCGATCGAAGAACACATAGATCGTGCGCCGGCGCGCGGCGAACGTGGTGGGCGACGTGATGGCGGTGAACACGGGGTCTTCGTTGTACTCGCGCATCGGCACCACCCACATGTCGACGCCTTCGCGCCGCATGAGCGCGGGGAGCGTGCGTTCCATGCGGAGCTCGAGCCACTGCTGCTGTTTGAAGGCCTGATCGCGCAGCGTCCCGAAGGGGCGCAGCGTGTCGGCCGCCGGCGAGCCGGAGGTGCGGGTGCCGGGCGTCGCCGGCGTGACGACGGGTTGCGCGGCCAGCGGAGCGGCCGTGAGGGCCAGCAGGAGAGCGGGGCGGAGCATGCGGGAGTTCCCGGTGGGATGGTGAACAGCGGTCACGATCAGCAGGGTGTGGCAACTGCGGGACGGCCGCGCAGCACGGCGGGCAAGCGCGCGGTCAGGCGCTCGAGCCAGGGCGGCACGGTACCGACGTTGGGGCGGGACAACACCACGAGCAACGCCGGAAGATAGACACCGGCCAGCACATACGGCGCAGCGGCGATGACGTACAAGTCGCCGGTGCGCAGTTGCACGAACCAGAGCAGAAAGGCGATCAGCGCCGGCGCGACCTGCCGCATGGCCTCGCGACGCGAGCGGGCGACGAGGTACAGCGGCAACTGATCGGCGAAGAAGAGCAGCTGCGGGACGACGGCCATGGCCAGCAGCAGCCGGGCCTCACGGCACCGCCAGCGCAGCAAGGCCACCGCCAGCCAGCACCCGGCCGGCGTGAACAGCGGCGCCGGATGCGACTCGAGGCGGCCCAGATTCGCCATCCACTCGGCGGGCCACGCCGGCAGCACCGCCACCGACGCCACCGTGATCGCGACAGCCAGCGCAATGGCGCGCGGCGAGAGGCGCAGCATCAGCGCCGCGGCGCCCAGATTGGGCTTGGCGGCGGCCAGCCACCCCAGCGAGGGGACGAGTGCGGCCAGACAGATGGCGGGCGACCATTGGCCAAGTTCCATGGCCATGACGAACGACGGGGTGCCGAGCAGCCACAGGCGCCACCAGCCGTGCGCGCTGAGCGTCCACGCCAAGGCGCCCGCGGCCAGCGCGAAGAAGATGCCAGCGGCCACGGGCAATGGGAGCGCGGCGAAGGGCGCAGCCATGAGCAGCGCCGGCGCCGGATAGAAGAGTGGTGTGGACCACGGCCACTGCGCCGACGCGACCGGTACCAGATACGGATCGACACCGGCGATGAGGAGGCGGCTCCCCTGCCACCACGCGCGGAAATCCGAATTTTCCCCCAGCACGTTCCACGCCGCAAAGAGTCCGGCGGCCACACCAACCAGGACGGCGATCTGCGCCCGGGACCGACGAGACGGGATCGCCGTCTCCGTGTCCGGCTCGCGCTCAGGCACCGGGGACGGGGACGTCGCGACGCTCGAGGGCGCGTCGGACCAGCTGCACGCAGCCGGCCAGCACGAGTGCAAAAAGCGTGAGCACAACCGTCCGCTCCAGCAACGTCTGGCCGGCCATGGGCCACCAATCGGCCCACGTGGCCACGCGGGAGCCCACGCGTTCGCGCGAGAACGCAATCAGCAGCGAGCTGGTCCCCATCTCGGCGAACAGCTCGATGACGAGAAACAGCGCCACGCGCGGCGGCCACCGCCGCACGGGGAAATTGCCGAGGTGCCAGGTGAGCATGCCGCACAGGACGAGCACACCGCCCACCAGCCCGCCGACGAAGAACATCCAGTTGGTGCTGCCCAGCAGCGCGGCACGCCAGAGGCGCACGACGAGCCCCGTGATCCCCGCCGGCTCGACGGTGCGGATGGCGAAGGCGCGCAGGGGATGGAGGCGTTCTTCGCCCCAGTGAATCACGTCTCTCGGAAAGAACCGGCTCATGCTGCCAAGCTACGCCCCGTCCTACCGTACGCCAGCCTTCTCAGCGTCGCGCCACGTGCTCGAGCAGAAACCGCAGGCTCTCGGCGGCATGCCGCTGCCAGTAGCTCCACGTGTGGGCGCCCGGCCATTCGGCATACTGGTGCGGCACCGCCAGACGGGTGAGGGTGGCGTGCAGGTCGCGGCTCTGGTCGGCCCAGCTGTCGTCAACGCCCACGTCGAACATGAGCGCCGGCATGTTGGGGCCACCGGCGCGGACACGCGCTTGCAGGCGTTGCGCCAGCCGGCCCGGATCGCGGGCGTTCCAGCCGATGGTGTCCCGGCCCATGACGAAGCGGAGATCAGACCACAGATACCGCGCGGCGCGCTTGAGTTCGTCGGTGCTGACCGCGTACTGCGCGGGCGGCGCGAACGGGGTGGGGGCGAGATAGCGCGGCGAGAGAATGCCGGAGTGGCTGGCGGCCGCCGCGAAGACGTCAGGGTACTGCAAGGCCAGCGTGATGGCGCCGTGCCCGCCCATACTGAGGCCGGCGATGCCGCGCGCCGCCCGCTCGGGGACGGTGCGGTAGCGCGCGTCCATGTGCCCGATGATGTCGCGCGCGATGTAATCGTCGTACCGGGTCCACGGCACGCAGTACGTGGCGGCGGGCTCGGTGCGCACGGTATCGGCGCGGCAGGCGTTCACGTCGCCGAGTTGATTCCAGGTGGCGTACCAGCCGTCATCGCCGTCGGGCATCGCGATGATGGCTTCCGGCGCACCGGCGCGCACGAGCGAGTCCATCGTGGCATCGAGATGCCCCGCCGTCACCCAGTTCTTTTCGTTGCCGGAGCGGCCGTGCAGGTACACGAGCAGCGGATAGCGGGCTGCGCGCGCGGTGGTGTACGAGGGCGGCAGG
>JARIEV010000023.1 GCA_031127225.1 Gemmatimonadota bacterium
CGCACCGGTGCCATCCGCCTTGGCGCCCTGCTGCTCCTCACCGTCGGCACAGTGCGCGCGCAGAGCAACGACGCGAAGCCCAACACGCGCCTCCCCAAAGTGCTGCTCATCGCCACCGGAGGAACCATCGCCGGCGTGCAGGATGCGCCGGGTTCCCTCGGCAGCTACCGCGCCGGGACGCTAACCGCCGAACAGATCATCGCGTCGGTGCCCGAACTGTCCAAGCATGCACAGATCGAAACCGAGCAGTTCTCGAATGTGCCGAGCACGTCGATCACGCCGGCGCAGTGGCTGGCGCTGTCGAAGCGCATCGAGAAGGTGCTCAAGGATCGCGATGATCTCGCGGGCGTGGTCGTTACCCACGGCACCGACCGGCTGGAAGAGACTGCCTTCTTCCTCTATCTGTCCGTGCGCTCCGACAAGCCCGTTGTCGTCGTGGGTGCGCAGCGCCCCGCCACGGGCATCAGCCCGGACGGCCCGATCAATCTCCTGTCGGCCGTACGGGTCGCCGCCGCGCCGCAAGCGGTCGGCAAGGGCGTGATGGTGGTCATGGACGACCGCATCATTTCGGCGCGCGAGGTGCGGAAGATCTATCAACGCACGGGCGGCTTCACGGGCGGCGAGATGGGCATGCTGGGCGTGGTGGGGGGCAATGGCCCCGACTTCCTCTTCGCCCCGACACGGCGGCACGGCGACGACAGCGAGTTCGACCTGCGAAAGGTGGATTCGCTGCCGCGCGTGGAACTGGCCTTCTCCTATCCCGGGGGCGCTGGTCCGCGTTTTGACGGACAGCCAGCCGGCGTTGCGGTGGCGAGCAACGGGATGACACGCGCCGAGTCGGAGGTCTTCACGGCGCTCCGCCGGGCTGGCGTGGTAGTCGTGACAGTGTTTGCGTACGGCGACAACATGAGCGCCGCACGCGATCCGGATGCGCCCCGCGCGGAACCGCGCGCCACGTCGGCGCGCGGCGATAGCACGGCCGCTGCTGGTGACTCCGCCAGAGCGCCAACGCTGCCACCCGCGCCGCCGATGGTCACGGCGCAGCACCTCACACCGGCCAAAGCGCGGATCCTGCTCATGCTGGCCCTCACCCGCACGAACAATCCGGTCGAGATCCAGCGGTACTTCCTGAGGTACTAGTTGACGACGTAGTGCCACCGGCCAACCGGCGCACCGTTCCGGACCAGCGCCGGTTCGTTGCGCCCGGTTGCTGTTTGTCACAGGGCCGTGACACCACCGAGACGCGGTGGTACACGTGCGTTGGGTTGTTCGAGACAGGGCGAGTGAAAGGTGAATCCGATCCGCTGGATCGCCATTCCTTCCCCCTGACCGACCCATGCATCACGATTCCCGACCGGCATTCCTGACGCTCGTCGCCGCGACGTCCTCGTCGCTGCTTCTCTCCGCGTCACTCCTCAACGCGCAGGCCACCACCAAGCGCGATTCCGCGCAGGCACTCGGCAAGGTGACGATCTCAGGTGTCACCGGCCGAGGCAGCGTACGCGCCGCGTCCGGCATTGACAGTGCCGTGCTCAAGGCCGCCGCCCCCGGTACCAGTGCACTCAAGGCAGTCGAGCGCATCCCCGGCGTCAACATGCAGTCGGTGGACGGCTTCGGGATGTACGAGTGGTCCAATCGGATCACGATGCGTGGCTTCCAGACCGCGCAGATCGGACAGACGATGGACGGCATTCCGCTCGGCGACATGTCATACGGCAACTGGAACGGTCTTGGCGTAGGCCGCGCGGTTGACGCGTCGAACCTGGAGTCGACCGCCGTGGCGCAGGGCAGCGGCGCGCTGGGCACCGCATCCGCCAACAACCTCGGTGGCGTGGTGCAGTACGCGACCGCCGAACCGGCGGGCAAGCAGCAGTTCCTGCTGCAGCAGATGGGCGGTCAGAACAGCGCGCGCCGCACGCTGCTGCGCTACGACATGGGCTTGAAGACGTTCGGTGGCGGCAATGGCGTCTCCGCATTCATGTCGGTGTCCCGGTTTGACTCCGACAAGTGGAAGGGCGGCGGTGAGCGGCTCTCCAACTTCCCCGGCGAGCAGAACCTGCTCTTCGGTCAGAATGGATTCATTGGTGGCGCCGGCCAGAACTGGCATGAGCAGATCAACCTGAAGTCCAACCTGTTCATCGGTTCGAGCAAGTTCACGGCGTTCTACAACTACGCGAACAAGAAGGAAAGCGATTACATGGACCTGTCGCTCGGCGTGTTCAACGCGACGGCGCCGGGATCGAGCACGTTCGGCTTCGGACCGATGTTCGACTACCACACCAGCTGGGCCACGGCGAAGCAGTTCGCCGAGGCATCGTTGCCGACGTACACGCCGCTGACCGATGCCTCGTACTACAGCTCGGCGCAGGGCGCACGCCTTGATCACCTCGCGTACCTGAAGGGTGAATTCAAGCCGACGGCATCAACCCGCATCGAAGTGCAGCCGTATCTGCACCTCAATCGCGGTGGCGGAGACTGGCATGCACCCAGCTACGGTGCGGCCTACAGCCCCGACCCGATCATGTTCCGCCAGACGCAGTACAAGGCCAACCGCTCCGGCCTCATGGCGAAGGCGACATCATCGTTCATGATCGGCGGTGTGTCCAACCAGTTCGAAGTCGGTGGCTGGTACGAAATGAATGAATCGAGCAACCGTCGTCCGCGCTGGCGGATGAAGAATTATCAGGCCAGCCCGGAAGTGGATTTCACGAAGGTGCTCCGACTCGACTATGACCGCACCGCCGACGTCAGCACCACGCAGCTGCACGTGCAGAACACGAATCGTCTGCTCCAGGATCGGCTCACGCTCTCGTACGGCGCCAAGCTGCTCACGGTCAACGCGGATTTCACGAACAACGGGAACACTCCGACGGCCGGCATCGTGGCGCCGATCTTTGCGGATGCCACGCGCCCCTCGCTCAACGTGAAGACGGACGCGGGAATCCTCCCGCAGGTCGGTGCGGTGTTCAAGATGAATGAAAACAATGAAGTGTTTGCCAACTGGTCGGAGAATGTGAACCAGTTTCCCCTCAGTCCGGCTGGTGGCGTGTACAATGCGGCGCCGGCAACCTTCGAGTTCTTCAAGACCACCGCGAAGGCCGAACGCGCGACGACCCTGGAAGTCGGCGCCCGGACGCGCCGCGGCAAGGTCGAAGCGGGCGTGACCGGCTACACGATCGACTATCGCAACCGCCTGCTCGGCATCGCGCTCTGCCCGCAGACGGTCACCTGCGCGACCGGCTTCGGCAACGTGGGATCGGTGAACACAGTCGGACTCGAAGGCGTGGTGAACGCGGATCTTGGCAATGGCCTGCGCGCGTTCGGTTCGGCGTCCTTCAACAGCTCGAAGTTCGGCGACGACTACCTCGCCAATCAGGCCAACGCGTCATCGCGCGTGAGCACCAAGGACAAGTACGTGCAGGACGCGCCGAAGCAGATGGCCACGGCGTCGCTGTCCTACACGCGCGCCAAGCTCAATCTCACGCTGGGTGGCCGCTATGTGGGCGAGCGGTACTTCACGTACACGAACGACCTGATCACGGCGGGCGACGGAGAAGGCAAGGTGCCGGGCTACTTCGTGTCCGATCTCTCGGCGCGCTACCGCCTGGGCCGCATCGGCGCACTCAAGATGCTCGAGCTGCAGCTCAACATGAACAACCTGCTCGACGAGCGGTACATCGGCACCATGGGCAGCGGCGGCTTCACGGCCAGCGGCGACAACACCACGTTCCTGACCGGTGCCCCACGGCAGATCTTCTTCTCAGTCAGCACGTCCTTCTGATCGCGTGAGATCACCCATCGTCCAGCCAGCGTTGCACACCGTGCGACGCTGGCTGGACCGGTGGATTCGTTCGGCCTCGGCGCGCGTGTCCCGTCAGCCGGGGGTCCGCAGTCCGAACAGGTTTTGCGCCATCGCCGTCTCCCAGCGGACCATCCCGTCGTTGAGGGCGCGGACGCGCTCCGGATAGCGCCCGGCGAGATTGTACGCCTCGCCGGGGTCGCTGCGGAGATTATAGAGAAGCGGGAGCGGACCGGTGGTCTGTCGGCTGAGCCAGCCGAGAATCTGGTTGACCGGCAGTGGCCACACGTAGTGATTGACGGTCCGAATGAACTTCCAGTCGCCGGAGCGCATGCCCTCAAGCGTGCCCTGGTGATAGAAATAGAGCTCGCGGGGCGTCGCCGACGGCACGTCGGGCCGGGTGAGCAGATTCACCATCGACTCCCCGTCGATCAGACGGTCCGACGGCATCCCAATGCCGGCGAGCGACAGCATCGTGGGAAAGACATCAATGTTCATCGTCGGTGCCTCGCACAACCGGCCCGCCGGGATCGTCCCGTTCCAGCGGGCGATCATCGGCACCCGGTGACCACCCTCGAAGCTCTGTCCCTTCCGTCCGCGAAAGCCCGCCGGGCTGCCATCATACCACGGCCCATTGTCGCTCGTGAATAACACGAGCGTATTCGCGTCGAGGTTGTGTCGCGTGAGCGTCTCCATGAGACGCCCCACATTCCAGTCGATCTCCTCGACAGTATCACCGTAGAGACCGCCATCCGACGTGTTCTTGAACTGCGTGGACGCGGCGAGCGGACGGTGCGGGTAGGTGTGGGCGAGATACAGGAAGAACGGCATCTCGGTATTCGATTCAACGACCTTGATCGCTTCATCGGTATACAGGCGGGTGAGCGCCGTGCGGTCCTGCACGTTCGCCTCGATGACATCACGTCCCCGGTACAGCGGAAACGGCTGCATGTCGTTGCTGTGCGGCACGCCGTAAAAGCTCTGGAAGCCATGCTCGAGCGGATGGTACTGCGGCGCGTTCGTGAAATCGCCGAGGTGCCATTTACCGATCATCGCCGTGCGGTACCCACGCTGTTGCAGCGCCTGACCCATCGTGACTTCGAACGCATCCAGCCCCTCCGCGCCAACCTCGGAGTCCATGTCCATCACCCCGGCAGAACCGGCCGCGAAGCCGAGCTGATTCACCAGCTTGGTCTTGATCGCCGTCGTGCTCGGCATAAGCGGGAAGTCGAGCCGCATCCGCTTCGGGTACCGGCCGGTCAGGAGCCCCGCCCGAGACGGGGTACACACAGAATCGCACGCGTGAAAATCGGTGAAGCGCATGCCGCCCGCGGCCAGCGCGTCGATGTGCGGTGTTTTCACCGCGCTGCTGCCGTAGCAACCGAGATCACCGTAGCCGAGATCGTCACAGTTGATCAGAATGACGTTCGGTGGCCGCCCCGTGAAGGTGGGGTTGAGCGCCAGGATATCGCCGATGGCGCGTGGCGCGGGAAAGGGCGCGCGCTTCTCACCCAGCAGATATCGGCTTCCGATGGCGAGGCCGATGCCGCCAGCGGCGAGCCCTCCGATGAATGTCCTGCGCGAAACACGTGGCATGAGCGATCCGGAGCCGCCCGGCAACGCCGGTGGCGATTGGTGGGCGCGTCGCGCGAGCGACGCAGACCGATGGGGGCGAACATGGTGGGACACGGTGCGGCACACAGGTGCGCAGTCGGTCGAATGAGTCAAACTGCGGTCGGCGCAGAGCGCGGGCAATGGCCGGTGGCGCTGGCCAGGCCACGCCGCGCGCCCTCGCCAAGCTTCTCGCGGGGCGGCATACTCTCACGCAGACTCGCCGTCCACCTGCTGATTTTTCACGGAGACCCGATGACCAACCAACGCTCGCGGCGCGATTTCATGGGCCTGACCATGGCTGGCGCGGTTGGCGCGCTGACCCCGTCCTGGCTCGGTGCCCTGCGCCAACCGGCGTCGCGGCCGGTGCCCACCGCCCGCGCCATCGACCCGGATCTGGTGGTCATCAACGCCAAGGTCTACACGATGGACGGGGTGCGCGCCGACGCTTTTGCGGTCAGTCAGCACCGGTTCGTCGCCGTGGGCACCACGGCCGCGGTGAAGGCAATGGCGGGAGCACGCACGCGCGTGATCGATGCCGGCGGTCTCACGGTCGTGCCGGGATTCATCGACACGCACAATCATGCGGGCGGCAGTACGCTGCTGTACGAGGTGCTGGTGGGCAATCCATTCGACGTGGAATTCGTCAGCATCGAGGGCATCGTCAGCAAGCTGCGCGAGCGGGCGCGGGAGACGCCGGCCGGTACGTGGGTGTCCGGATACTTTCACGACGATACGAAACTCACCGACAAGCGGCAGCTCACGCGGCAGGATCTCGACCGGGTGAGCACCGAGCACCCCGTGGTCGTGCGGCATCGCGGCGGACACACGGCGTTCTACAACAGCCGGGCGTTTGAGTGGGCAAAGGTGACGAAGGACACCGTCAATCCCGCCGGTGGGACGTTCGACAAGGACGCCACGGGCGAACTGTCGGGGCGCGTGACGGATCGCGCGATGAATGTCCTCAATGCCGTGGGGACGCGGCCGCAGTTCACGGACGCCGAGCGCGCGCGGCGCGACCGGGATGGCATCGCCCACATGTCGAAGCAGTTCGCGCGCTACGGTCTCACGACCGTGCACCACGAGGGTGGCGATCTGGCGGCAATGCAGGACGTCCGGGCGCGCGGCGACCTTCGGCACCGCATCAACTACGAGGCGTCGGGCGCCGTGCTGGAAGGGATGATCGCCAGCGGCATCCGCAGCGGCTTCGGCGACGACTGGATCCGGTTCGGTGCGACGTCGGAACACACCGTGGACGGCTCGTTCTCCGAGCGGACGATGGCCATGAGCGTGCCGTACGCCGGGACGGACTATCGAGGCAACGTCACCGAACCACAGGACACCCTGGACGCGTGGGTGGCGCGTGTGCACCGCGCTGGTATTCAGGTGAACTGCCACGCCAACGGTGACGTGGCCATCGACATGTATCTCACGGCCTTCGAACGGGCACAGCGTCAGTTTCCGCGGGCCGATGCGCGCCCCAAGATCACGCACTGTACGCTTGTCACCGATGATCTGGTCCGGCGCATGAAAGCGCTCGACGCGGTCCCGTCGATGTTCACCACGTACGCCTACTACAACACGGACAAGTTTCCGTTCTACGGCGAATCGCTCATGCAGCGCAGCATGGCCTTCCGTACGCTGCTGGACGCCGGTGTGCGGGCCGCGGCCGGGTCAGATTTCAGCCCGGGCCCCTTCGCGCCACTCATGGGGATGCAGGGGATGGTCACCCGCACCGGCTGGGACGGCAGCTCATGGGGACTGAATCAACGCATCAGCGTCAGCGAGGCGCTGCGTGTGAACACGCTCCACGGTGCGTACGCCGCGCACGAGGAAGCGATCAAAGGTTCCATCACCGTAGGCAAGCTGGCCGACTTCGTCATGCTGTCTGATGATCCGCACACGGTGAAGCCCGACGTCATCAAGGATATCGCCATCGTGCGCACCGTGGTGGGGGGCGACACGATGTACGAGGCGTAGGCGCCGACCAAATGGACGGCGCCGACCCCCGACGCCACAACGCCCGGCCGCCTTGTACGAGGCGGCCGGGCGTTGTGCGGTGTTTCTGGACCCATCCTTAGCGGTCGAAGCCGGCCCCGTCCTCCGGCACAAACACCGCCTGCGGCGCACCAGGTCCGCCCTTCTCCACCTTGCTCCGCGTGATCTCCGGCAATCCCGCCGCCTTCAACATCGCGTTGATCTTCGGCAGGTCCGCGGCAATGATCCGCTCCATCCGCGCCATCTGCAGGTCGAGCTTCGGATTCAACACCGCCAGCACATCGTACGCCTGCTTAGGCGGGCGACGCTCGCCGCTCGACACGAAGCTCAGCAAGCTCGAGAACTGGTTGTTGAGTCGGATCGGGAAGTTCAGCGGGTCCTGTCCCGACTGATTCTTCGTCTGATACACTGAATCCTCAACGGCACTGAGCGAATCCGCGAACTTCTTCGCCAACGGCGCGAACGCGGCGTTTGCCGTCATCTTCGCGGTGCGATCGGTGACATCCGTCTTCAAGTTCCGGATCTCGATCACGCCCTTGTTCGCGTCGCTCATGCGGTCGCGCACCTGCAGCGCCATCCGCGTCTGCTCCACGAGATCGGCTTCCGTCGCGTCCGAGCGCGGATCGGGCTTCACCACGAACGTGTACTGCACCGGCGCCGCACTGCCGGCGGTCATCTTCACGCTATAGGTGCCCGGCGCCATCGACGGGCCCGTGCCACGTCCGCCCCACAAAATCATGCCGCGGAACGTGGTGGCATCAGGATGACGCATGGTCCACGTGTAGCGATTCACACCCTTCCGGTTGCTTGGGCGAGCCGGCGCCGCGGCGCCGAAGCCACGACCGCCACCAGGGCCGCCCGCGGCAGGCGTGGGGTTGGTATCGGTGCTCGCCACCGTGGCCAGCAGCTTGGCCTTGCTGTCGTAGAACTGGAACGTGACCGGCATCGAATCGGTCGGCAGTCGATACACGAACGTCGGCGCCGCCTGTCCGTTCAGGCGCAACACGGGCACCGGCTTGTACAGGTACGGCGCGCTCACGGCCTTCTCGGTTTCCGGCTCCCAACGCAACGGCGTGAGGTTCTCCATCACCCAGAACGCACGGCCATGCGTGCTGATCGCGAGATCATCGTCGCGCAGCATCATGTCGCTCACCGGCACTGGCGGCAGATTCTTTTGGAGGCTCTTCCAGGTCGCGCCCGCATCATGCGACACGTACACGCCACGCTCGGTGGCCGCGTACACCATGCCCGCGCGATGCAGGTCTTCACGGATCGCGCGCGTGAAGTGATCCGCCGCGATGCCGTTCGTGATCTTGGTCCACGTCACACCGTAATCGGTGGTGCGATACAGATACGGCGTGAAGTCGTCCATCTGATAGCGGTTGCCCGCCACCCACGCCGTGCCGGCCGCATGCGGCGACGATTCGATGATGCTCCAGCGCATCCACTCCGGCAGTCCCTTCGGGGTCACGTTCTTCCACGTCACGCCGTTGTCGCGCGACACGTGCAGCAGTCCGTCATCACTCCCCGTCCAGATCAATCCCTTCGTGAGCTTCGACTCGGCGATCGTGAACACGGTGCCGTAGTACTCCACGCTGGTCTGGTCCTTCGTGATCGGGCCACCCGAGCTGCCCAGCGTGGCGGGATCGTTGCGCGTCAGATCGCGCGAGATCGGCGTCCACGTGGTACCACCGTTGGTGGAACGGAACACGACGTTCGAACCGACATAGATCGTGTTCGGATCATGCGGCGAGTGCACGATCGGGTACGTCCACTGGAAGCGATACTTCGAGTCCTTCGCATCATGACCCATCGGGTCGAGCGGCCACGGATCGATGCTGCGCGACTTGCCGGTGCGACGGTTCAGCACGTCCATGCTGCCACCGTAGTTCGCACCGAACATCATGTCGGGATCGTCCGGCTTGCTGCTGATGTAGCCCGACTCACCGCCCGCCACACCGTAGAACGTGGAGAACGGCGATGGCGGCGCGACCGGCGCACCACCACCGAACCCGCCGAATCCACCGCGACCGAAGGCCGGCGTTTCGCGCACCGGGCCGCACGACGAACCGGCGTCCTGCTTCGCGCCGCACACATGGTACGGGTAGTGGCTCGTGAGGTGCACGTGGTAGTACTGACCCGTTGGCGCATTTACGGCCTGGCGCGTGGTACCGCCGTCCTTCGTGATGATCAGGCCGTTGTCATGCGCCACTGCGATGCGCTTGGGATCGGTGGGGTCGATATAGATGTCGTGATTGTCGCCGCCACCGAAGCCGGCCGCGAACGTCTTGCCACCATCCTTCGACACCAGCGGACTCACCTGCGGCGCGTACACCACATTCGTATCCTTTGGATCGGCGTACAGCTTGGAGTAGTACCACGAGCGCTGACGCAGATTGCGATCGCCGCTCATGAAGGTCCACGTGGCACCGGCATCGTCGCTGCGATACACGCCACCATTCGCCTCATGTTCGAGAATCGCCCACAGGCGACTCGGCTTTGCCGGCGACACCGTGATGCCGATCGCGCCCAACAGGCCGGTCTGCGGCAAGCCCTTCGCACGCGTGATCTCGGTCCACGTATCACCACCGTCGGTGGTCTTGAAGATGCCGCTGCCCGCGCCACCGCTCACCAGCAACCACGGCTTCCGCCCGGCCTGCCAGAAGGTGACGTACATGATCTTCGAGTTCGACGGATCCATGATCATATCCGCGACACCGGTGCTGTCGTTGCGGAACAGGATGTTCTTCCACGTCTTGCCGCCGTCGGTCGTGCGATACACGCCACGTTCCTTGTTCGGTCCGAACACATGACCCAGCGCGCCCACGAACACGATGTCGGGGTTGTTGGGATCGATGCGCACGCGCGATATGTATTGCGTCTCCTTGAGGCCCATATACGTCCACGTCTTGCCGGCATCGAGGCTCTTCCACACGCCGTCGCCATGCGACACGTTGCCGCGGATCGGCGTTTCACCACCGCCCACCCACACGACGTCAGGATTGCTGTGCTGCACGGCGATCGAGCCGATGGTGCCGCCGAAATACTTGTCGGTCACGGGGACCGACGTCTTACCACCATCGACGGTCTTCCAGACGCCACCGCCGGTGGTGCCCATGTAGTACTCGTCGGGGCGCTGGGTCGAACCCGCCACGGCGACCATACGGCCGGTTTGGTTGGGGCCGATGTTGCGCCACGAGACACCGAAGGTGGTATCGGCGCCGCGGGTTTGCGGAGGGCCGCCGGGGCCGCGCTGGGCGGACGCGGTGGCTGCGCCGACGGATGCGAGGCAGCCGGCGACGAGGAGGAGACGGGAAGTCGGGTACACGATTGGTCGTCGGGGTGGGCGGGGGTGGAACAGCTTCGATAAAGAAACGTTGCGCGGCGTAGGAGCGCTGGGGGCTGGGGGCTCTCAGCTCTCGGCCGTGGGCCATGGGACTTGGGCCATGGGCCTAAACTCAGAACGCCGAACTTGAACTCAGAACGCCGAACTCACGGAACGCTCGTGGAACGGTAGGCTTCGCGGCCGCCGACGATGGTGAGGACCACCTTCGTTGTAAGCAGGGCAGATGGTGGAATGGCCAGGATGTCAGCCGACAGGACCACGAAGTCGGCGAACTTGCCGACCTCGAGTGTGCCGGTCTCCTTCTCCATAAACGCGGCGTAGGCGGCGTCCTTGGTGTAGTGCCGCAGGGCGGCTTCCACGGTAATGCGGTTCTCGGGGTACCAGCCGCCCTTTGGCGTGCCGTCCGGGGTCTGGCGGGTGACGGCGGTGTAGATGCCCAGCAGGACATCCATCGGAAAGACGGGATAGTCGCTGCCGAAGGCTTGGATGGCGCCGGCGTCATCGAATTTCTTGAAGGCGTTCGCCCGCGAACTACGCTCGGGGCCCAGCAGCGGGGCGTAGTTCTGGAGGGTGGTCTGGTCGGGGGTGGCGAAGATGGCCTGGGTGCTGGCGATCACGCCGAGCTGCTTGAATCGGGGCAAGTCGGCCAGCGCGGGGACTTCGATGTGTTCGATGCGGTGGCGGCGGCCGGTGGTGCGATTCACCTTCGCGGCGTGGGCATAGGCGTCGAGCGCGGTTCTCACGGCGCGGTCGCCGATGGCGTGGAGCTCCACCTGCAGGCCGGCGGAGTCGTAGCGCGCGACGCCCGTGTTCAGGGTGGCGGCGGGCCAGAAGGGGAGCCCCGTATCGTCCGATCCGACATAGGGTTCGAGCATCGCGGCGGTCTTCGCGTCGACGGTGCCGTCGAGCATGCCTTTGGCGATCCCGACGCGCAGCCACGGGCCGGTGGTGCTGTCGCGCAGCATGGTGTACTGCCGAACTGTTGCCGCGGTGGCGTCGGGGGTGAACGGGAAGGCGGCGCGGTAGCGCACGCGCATGGTGTCGGCCTTGGCGGCGGCGCGCAAGATCGCGAAGACTGGGTGCTCGGGGGCCCGACCGCTGGCGTCCTGAATCAGTACGATACCGAACGATGCAGCCTTCGCGGTTTCCTCATCAATACGCCGGGCGATATCGGCCACGGTGGGCTCGGGCACGAGACGCCCCACGAGCTGGCGCGCGGCCTCTTTCAGCAGACCGGTAGGCACACCTTTCGCCTCGCGCTCGATTACGCCGCGCGGGGGGTCGGGGGTTTCGGCGGTCACCTTGGCCAGCGCGAGGGCGCGGCCGTTGGCGATGGATTGGTGGCCGTCGCGATCGGTGAGGACCACAGGCTGACCGGGAAACGCTTGATCCAGAAACCGACGATGCGGCGCGTTCCCGGGGAAGTCAGACGGGGTCCAGCCTCGCCCCAGCACCCACGCCCCGGCCGGCCTTTTCGCCGCCCACGCTTTGAGACGACGCACGATCTCGGCGGGCGACCGAGCGTCGGTGAGGTCGGCCTGATCGGTCGTGGGGAGATGCCAGTGGGCATCACTGAAGCCCGGCACCATACGGCGTCCCTGCAGGTCCACCACTTTCGTGGCCGGCCCGCGGTGTGTGAGCGCGTCGGCGGTGCTCCCCACGGCGAGCAGCTTGCCGTCGCGGATGGCGATGGCCTGCGCCTGCGGGCGAGCGGCGTTTCCGGTCCAGATGCGGGCGTTGGTGTAGATCGCGTCGGCGGGCGCGTTGGCGGGCGGCGCCGCGGGCTGGGCATGCAGCGACGGCGCCAGGGCCGACGGCGCCAGGGCCGACGGCGCCAGGGCCGACGGCGCCAGGGCCGACGGCGCCAGGGCCGACGGCGCGAGGGCCGCGAACACGGCCGCGGCGGCGAACGTACGGAGGGGGAGGTGCATCGGCGAGGTCGGCATGGAGTCCGATATAGTGTTCTGTCTCCCCGAACACTATATCCGACCACGACCGGTCGCCGATCGCGTACGGCTCTCCTCCCTACCGACTCCCCGCCATGCTCGTCGTTCAGGTGTTTGTGCACGTCCTCCCCGAGCACATTGCTGCGTTCAAGGCTGCCACGCTCGATAACGCCACGAACAGCGTGCTCGAACCGGGCATCGCCCGCTTCGATGTGCTACAGCAGGCCGACGACCCCACGCGCTTCACGCTGATCGAAGCCTACCTCACCGACAGCGCCCCGGCCGAACACAAAGCCACGGCGCACTACGCGAGGTGGCGTGATACGGTGGAACCGATGATGGCGTCGCCGCGCACGAACGTGAAATACGAGTCGCTGTTTTTTCCTGTGTGAGCTTTTCTCTGCGCCTCTGCCTCTCTGCGTTCCCGCGAGCGCAGCGAGCCCCTCCTGGGTCGGACTCGGGGCGGCATCAACGGAAATGATTACGCAGGGAACGCAGAGGGGCAGAGAGCACAGAGAACCGATTTTTCTTTAGGGGTGTGATCGTGAAGATTCGTGCGATGATGGTGGTGGGGAGTCTGCTTGGCGTGAGCTCAACGGTCGGAGCACAGCCGGCGAAGGCGAGTGCACCAATGGAACTGACCGAGGCGTCGATCACCGATGTGCAGGCGGCGCTCACGGCGGGGCGGATATCCAGCGTGCAGCTCGTCAAGCAGTACCTCGCGCGCATCGCGGCGTACGATCACGCAGGGCCCGAACTCAACTCGCTCATTCGCATCAACCCCAAGGCGGCGGCAGAAGCGGCGGCCCTCGACGCCGAACGCAAAGCCGGCAAGGTGCGCGGGCCAATGCACGGGATCCCCGTGATCATCAAGGACAACTACGACACCGGCGACATGCCAACCAGTGCAGGCTCGCTGGCGATGGCGACCAGTCAGCCGAGTCGCGATGGGTTCGTGGTGAAGAAGCTGCGCGACGCGGGGGCGATCATTTTGGGCAAGTCCAACTTGCACGAGCTCGCAGCCGGCATCACCAGCATCAGCTCACTCGGCGGACAGACGCGCAATCCGTACGATCCCACGCGATGCCCGGGTGGCTCGAGCGGTGGGACCGGTGCGGCGATCGCGGCCAGTTTTGCCACGGTGGGCTGGGGCTCGGATACCTGCGGTTCCATTCGCATTCCCAGCGCTTTCAATGCGCTGGTGGGATTGCGTCCCACGCAGGGCATGATGAGCCGACGCGGTATTGTGCCGCTATCGCACACGCAGGACATCGGTGGGCCGCTGGCGCGCACCGTGACCGATCTCGCGATCGCGCTCGATGTGAGCGTAGGCTACGACAGCGAGGACCCGGTCACGAGTGTGCTGCGCGACAAGCCGGCGCCGAATTTTGTAGCTGCACTCGACCGGAACGCGCTGCGCGGCGCGCGCATCGGCGTGTTCCTGCCGTACTTCCGCGATACCGACGCCGAGATCGCCGATACCGTGCGTTCGGCCATCGCGGCCATGCGCGCGCAGGGCGCCACGGTAATTGATGTACCGATGGCGGAGTTCGACACGCTCATGGCCAACACCAGTGTGATCAACTTGGAAACGAAGTTCGATCTCATCGACTACCTGCGCACCGTACCGAACGCGCCGGTCACGTCAATGCGTGACATTCTCGATCGTGGTCTGTACGACCGGCAGCTGGAGGTGCGCTTCCGCGTGATCGACACGGTCATCAATGCCGACAGCCCACAGCATCGCACCGCACTGACGCGGCAGGCAGCACTGCGCAATCGCATGGAGCGCATCCTCGATAGCCTGCAACTCGATGCGATCGCGTATCCCACCGTGCGGCAGAAACCCACGCTCGTGGGCGAAGTGCAGAACGGCAGCACCTGCAATCTCGGTGCACAGAGCGGACTGCCCAGCATCAGCGTACCGGCGGGATTCGCGGGTGATGGCCTGCCGATCGGTATCGAACTGTTGGGCAAGGGCTTCACCGACACGCGCTTGGTGGCGATGGCGTACGCCTTTGAGCAATCGGGGTCGCGACGCTTGGCACCGAGCACCACACCGGCGCTGGTGGCGGGTAGGGCGCCGGTGGCGGCGGCGATCGTGGTGACTACGCGCACCCGTGGGCTGGTGGCCACCACGCGCATTACACTCGATCGCGTGCACAGTGTGCTGCGCTGGTCGGCGACGGTGCAGCGCAGTGGCGGTGCGCCGCTGTCGGCGCTGGTGCTGCGTCGCACCGGTGATGCGGGCCGTATCTCGGGTCCAATCTCCGGCGCCGTGGCCAGCGGCACCACCTCGGCCAGCATTGCCATCCCGGCGGGGGCCAGCCGAGTGAGCGCGCGGTTGCTGGGGCCGGGTCAGAGCGCGGGGAGTGGATCGTTCCCGCTCACGTATGCCGATCGCGTGGCGTTCGAGACCGGACGGCTGACGGTCGCGATGTACACCGGGGCCGGTGTGGAGCCGGTTGAGGTGAAGGTGGGGCGGTAAGAGCAAACAGCTCTACCGCGAATTTTCACGAATCTCCGCGGATTGATGCGGTGAGCGCGACTGAGGCCGGGCGGTCCCGGTAGAACGCTTTTTGATGTTTCATCACAAAAAGCGATCTGCCATCGTGCGCAGACCCTCGCGGCGCGCACAGATCGCATCCGCGGTCATTCGTGAAAATCCGTGGTCAAGCTGTTTATTCCTCCTGCACCATGAGCATGCCGAGAGGGTCGCGCACGGCGGACAACGGAGGCGAGGCAAAGAGCATGCTAAGTAAGGCGATGGTTCTCAGCGATGCGTGAATCACACTCGTACGGCTTATCAGTGTAATCGCTCGGTGAATCCGTTTTCCTGCTGTTGGCGTTGCCGTTTGGTGAAATCCCCGTGACAGAACCCCCGCACGGCGCGAAGTTGTCGGTATGTCGACCTCATCATTCTTCCGCACCACTCTAGCCGCCGCGGCACTCGGCGGCGGGCTCGTCGCCCTCCCGGCGCAGGCCCAACACGCCTTCGCCGACCCTGGCGCCACCTTCGATCCGCGCGTGCCCACTCCCGCGCAGATCCTGGGCTACGACATCGGCGCCCGCTTCACCCCGCAGCGCGCCATGATGCGCTACATCGAGCGCATTGCCGCCGCCTCGAAGCGGGTGAAGGTGGACACCGTGGCCCGCACGTTCGAAGGGCGCGAGATGCTTATCATCACCATCTCGAGCGAAGCCAACATGGCGCGACTGGCCGAGATTCAGCGGGATGCCAAGCGCATCGCGGATCCCCGCGGCGCGAGCGCGGGGGAGGTCGATGCGGCGGTGAAGCGCATTCCCAGCATCGTGTGGCTCGAGCACTCCGTGCATGGTGGTGAGGCGTCGGGCGCCGAGGCGGGACTGGCGCTGCTGTATCAGCTGGCGGCCGGCACCGATGCCGATACCAAGCTGGCGCTCGACAGCACCGTAGTACTGATCGACCCCAACGAGAATCCCGACGGACGCGAGCGGCACACGCACGACATCGAGCGCTACGGCAGCTCGCAGAGTGTGCCGAGTGAGCCGGGCGCGCTCAACAACGCCGGGTCGTGGCCGGGGCCGCGCACGTCACACTACTACTTCGATCTCAATCGAGATTGGTATGCGCAGTCGCACCCTGAGACGAAGGGGCGCGTGAGCACGTACATGAAGTGGTGGCCGCATGTGGCGGTGGACCTGCACGAGCAGGGGAGCAGCTCGTCGTTTTACTTCGCGCCGCCGCGCGAGCCGGACAACAAGAACAATCCCGCGCACCTGCCCAAGTGGTTCGACATCTTCGCGGCGGCCCACGGTGCGGCGTTCGACGTGCACGGGTGGTCGTACTTCCGGCGGGAAGGCTACGACTCGTTCTATCCAGGCTATGGCGAAGGATGGCCCATGCTCACGGGCTCGGTCGGCATGCTGTTCGAGAGCGCGTCGAGTTCGGGCGGTGCCGTGATGCGCAACGACGGGACGCTGCGCACGCTGCGTCAAGCGGCGTTCGAGCATTTCACGGCCGAGTGGGCCACGGTAAAGACGTCGGCGCGTCAGCGTACGGATCTGGTGCGCGACTATGCGGCGGCGCGCGCGAATGCGATCACGATGCACGCCAAGGGACCGCTGCGGGCGGTCATGCTGATGCGTGATGCGCAGGGTCGGGCCGATTCGCTGGTGCAGAAGCTGCGCGACAACGGCATCGAAGTGCAGCGGCTCACGACCGATGTATCGGTGGCCAACGCCACGCAGTACGCCGGTGGGACGGTGCCCACGATGACCGCCAAGGCCGGCAACTATGTGGTCGATCTCGCACAGCCGCAGGGTCACCTGGCTAAGGCGCTGCTTGAGCCCGACGCGGCGCTCGACTCGGCGTTCCTCAAATTCGAACTCGAACTGCGGCGCACCGGGCAGCGTAATCGCTTCTACGACATGACCGCGTGGTCGTTGCCGTTGGCATGGCGCGTCGATGCGTATACGCTGTCGGCGTTGCCGGGCTCACTGGCCATGGTGACCGACATGCCGCGCACGTTCGTGGCGCCGGCGCGCTCGGTGTACGGCTATGCCTTCGCGCCGGGCAGCGAGTCGAGCATTCGTCTGCTGGCGTCGCTGCTCACCGACTCGGTGCGGGTGTGGTACGCGCCGTACTCGTTCACGTCGAAGACCAACAAGTTTCCCAACGGCGCCTTCGTGATTCGCGCGGCGCTCAATCGCACCGACGTGCACGACGTCGTCATGCGTCGCGCCGCCGAAGCGGGCGCGCAGGTCGCCTCGATTCCGTCGGCCGGCGTAGACGAAGGCACTGACTTGGGGAGCAACTCGGTGGTCCCGGTGCAGCGCCCGAAGGTGGCGTTGCTGGGTGGCGCGCCGGTGAACGGCACGTCGATGGGCTTTGCGTGGTATGCGATGGATCAACGCATCGGCTACGCCAGCACCATCGTCGACGCGAACTTCGTGGCCGGCGGCGACATGAGCGCCTTCAACACGCTCATCATTCCGTCGGTGCAAGCCGGTGCGCTTGATCGCGCGCTGGGCGACGCAGGCCGCGCACGACTGGCCGACTGGGTGCGCAACGGCGGCCTGCTGATCACGATGGACGCCGCGAGTGCGTGGGTGGCACAGGAACGCGTGGGACTCGTGCGTACGCGTGTGAAGCGCGATTCCACGCGCGCCGACAGCACGGGCGGTGCACCACTGCCGGCCAGCTTGCCGGGTGTGCTGGCGCGCGCCACGGTCGACACGCTGTCACCGCTCATGGCGGGTGTGTTGAACCGGGAGATGCCGGTGTTCGTGAACAGCGATCGCGTGTTCACGATCCCGAAGGATCTCGCCGCCGGCGACGCCGTGATGCGCTTCGCCCCGGCGGCGCGGGTACGGATCGCGGGCTACTACTGGCCGGAGGCCGCGGCCAAGCTTGGCGGCTCGCCGTACTTGTGGACCGAGCGCGCGGGACGCGGACGGGTGATCATGTTCGCGCACGATCCGGTGTACCGGGATCAGCAGCGCGGGACGCTGGCGATCTTTGCCAATGCGGTGCTGCTGGGCGGCAGTTACTGACGCAGCAAACGGACGCTACTTGCCGTGCCGGTCAAAACCCGGACCGAGCACGGCACCGACCGTCCGGAGCATGATACGCACATCGCCGAGCATCGAGCGCGTACGCACGTACGCCAGTTCCACATCGGCACGCTGCGGATACGCGAGGTGATGGCGACCACTGACCGCCCACGCGCCAGTCAGCCCGGGACGCACGGACAGCAGCAGCAGGACATCCCCACGATAGTGCGACAGTTCCTCGGACACGACCGGACGGGGACCCACCAGGGACATCTCGCCGGTCAACACGTTCCAGAGTTGCGGTAACTCGTCGAGACTGGTTTTCCGCAGCAGCCGCCCCACGCGGGTGACCCGGGGATCAGTGTGATCGGGCAGCTTGAAGTCGTTACGGCGGTACGCCTCCAGCAGCACCGCATCGTCGCCGAGGCGTCGCTCCGCGTCCATGTACATGGTACGGAGCTTCCAGCAGTGGAAACGCCGACCACCACGGCCGATCCGTACGTGGCCGAACAGCGGATTCCCTCGCTGTTCGACACAGATCGCGAGAGCGGCGAGGGCCATCATCGGGGTAGCGACGACGAGCGCGGCCGACGCCACAACGATGTCGACCACCCGCTTCACCGTATCACGGCGCTGGGTCGACGGGGCAACGGCAACCTCGACGGCGCGGCGCCCTCCTTCCCACACGAGCACCGGATCCGTGGGCGCGGCGTGTGTATCGGGAAGCAACGACAGCAACCGGCAGCCAACAATGATGGCCAGCTCGCCAAAGGCGTTGATGGCCTCGCGCTCGACTCGGCCCGCGATCAGGATGGTGTCCACGTCGTGCGCCCCGATCATGGCGCGGATTTCCGCCGCCGGAAACCACTCCCTCCCGGCTCCCAATGGCACCGCGCCGACGACGACGAAGCGTTCCGGATCGCTCAGGACGGGATGCTGGAATGCGTGCGCAATGTCGTAGAGCGCACCGACAACGACGATGCGACTGCAGTGGTGCGCCTGCGGTGTCTCCCGCATGGGCTCGGGCCTGCTTCTGGGCGGCACCGCACGCGGTGCCTTGCGCGGCGCGGCCTTAGAGTGCCGCATCGGCTGGCAGGAACATCGGAGTTGGCAGAAGGTCAGCACCGCACGCCGTGACGACGGATACGTCCCGATTCCGGAGGCGCCCAGTCGATTATGCTTGTGCAAGCTACCGATCGGCGTGCCGCTCGATCAAGGTCGCTGACGCACGCGAGCGGAGGCCGGGAATCGTTGTGACAGCCAAGGCGGAGACAGTGATACTCGGCGACGCGCCGCGCGTGGCCCTCGTGCATGAGTGGCTGGTGACCGCGGCCGGCTCGGAACAGGTGCTGCGGGAACTGCGCGCCCTCTTCCCGGACGCCGACCTCTTCTGTGTGATCGACGGGCTCTCCGCGGCGGATCGACAGCGGCTGGGCGTTGGGCGACCCCGGACGACGTATCTGCAGTGGCTTCCGTGGGTGTCGCGGTACTACCGCCTGCTGCTGCCGCTCATGCCCCACGCCATCGAGCAGCTGGATCTATCGCGCTACGATCTGGTCATCTCGAATTCCCACGCCGTCGCCAAAGGGGTTCGCCCGCGGCCGGGGTCGCTGCACCTGTGTCATTGCTGCTCGCCGGTACGCTATGCGTGGGATCTGCGGGAGCGCTATCTCAGCGAGGCGGGCGTGGGCACGGGCCTTCGCGGGGTACTGCTTCGCCACCTGCTGGAGCGGCTGCGCCGGTGGGATCTTGCCGCCACCACGCGTGTGTCAGCGTTCGTCGCCATTTCACAGTTCATCGCCGAGCGAATCCAGCGGGCGTACGGGCGGCCGAGCACCGTCATTTTTCCGCCGGTCGACACCGGGTATTACACCATCGACGACACCGTGCCCCGGGGGACGCACTACGTCACGGCGTCGCGTTTAGTGGGCTACAAACAGATTCCGCTGATCGTGGAGGCCTTTCGCGCACTCCCTGATCGGGAGTTGGTGGTGATCGGTGACGGACCCGACCGCGACCGGGTACTGGCCGCGGCGGGACCGAATGTGCGCTGGATGGGGCACCAACCGCAGGAGGTACTGCGACACGAACTGCGCCGCGCACGCGCCTTTCTCTTCGCCGCGGAAGAGGATTTCGGCATTCTCCCGGTCGAGGCACAGGCCTGTGGCACACCGGTGATCGCGCTGGGGTGCGGGGGCAGTCTGGAAACCGTCGTCGCCACGGGCGACCATCGGACGGGGGCCTTTTTCTCCGAAGCCACACCGGAGGCCATCGCCGCCGCCATCCGCGCCTTCGAAGCCTCGCCGCCTCCGGCTCCCAGCGACTGCCGCCGAAACGCCGAGCAGTTCAGTACCGAACGGTTTCGAAGCGCCTTTGCACAGTTTGTCGCGGAGCACTGGGAGCGCCACCGGACCGCACGAGGCTAGCGACCCACCGACGACAAGGGAGCCGTCGATCACGGGCGCGCCACGACGGACCAGCGGGGTAAGGGCGGGAGCAGGCGTGCCGAGGTAAGTTACCGCGGTCGCCACCGATCCCCGCGCAGCCCTCCTCGAGTCCCGCGATGATGTCCTACCGCATCCTGACGGCATATCTGTTCTGGTCCATCGCCGGCGCGTCGGTCCTCGTGGCGCAGGGCGCCCCACTGCGTCGCGACTCCGTTGCGCCGCGCCTGAGCGGTATCGCCAGCGACGATCAGCGGTTGCAGGCCGGCGATGTCGTCCGTGTCAACATCTGGCGTGAACCCGCGCTCACCGGCGATTTCCCGGTGGATGAATCGGGCGTGGTCACCCTGCCGCTGATCGGGCGCCGACAGGTCACGTACACGGCGTGGGCGCCGCTCCGCGATTCGCTCATCACGGCCTTCCGCCGCGACGTAACGACTGAGGTGATCACGATCGTGCCATTGCGGCGCGTATACGTTCTCGGGGCCGTGCTGCGGCCGGGTATCTACATGCTCGATCCCACCATGGGCGTCGAAGCCGCCGTCGCCTTAGCCGGCGGTGCCGCCATCGACGGCAATCTGGAGCGCCTGCGCATCCTGCGCGGGGGCCAGGTAATCGTGCGCAATCTCTCGATCACCGCTGCCGTCGGGCGACAGCCGCTGACA
This sequence comes from Gemmatimonadota bacterium, assembly GCA_031127225.1. Lineage (GTDB taxonomy): Bacteria > Gemmatimonadota > Gemmatimonadetes > Gemmatimonadales > Gemmatimonadaceae > Gemmatimonas. The sequence continues at coordinate 21,345 of JARIEV010000023.1, forward strand.
TCGGGTGATCAGGTGTTTGTGGATCGACGCTCGTGGGTGGACCGGAACAGCGCGTTGCTGCTCACTTCGGTCCTCTCCATCGGCGGGATCATCGCCGCACTCAGCCGGAACTGACGGGCCCACCGCAACGCCTTACCGCCAGCCGCGCACCGACACCGCCGCCCGCAGGTTGAAGACGTCGTTGCCGGGCACGAGGTTGCGGTTGAGATCCATCATGGCGCTCAGCGTGCCGGACACCTCACGCCCACCGACAAACTGCAACATTTCTCCGGTCACAGCATACCGGATGTCACGCCGCACCAAGCTGTCGCCGCGCACGTCGGCACGCCAATCCAGGCGCATCATCCGCTCCGCCAGGAGCGAGCGGCGCCCGCGGGCGGTGAACCGATCGAAACCGACGCGCCATCCCGCACCGCCATATGCCACCGGCGATGCCAGGATCAAGCCGTTCTGCGTGTGCCCCTGACCCACGGCACCATGCAGGTACGGGGGAAACGGAGCGGAGAAGCCGCGCTCCGCTCCCACGCCGCGCTCCCCCCGGTTGGAAGAGGGCAACTCCCCGTTCACCAGTTCGGCGTGCAGCGTATGCAGGTGCGTGGCGGATGATGACAGCACGCGTTGCAATCCCAGCATGGAGGTACGCAGATCGTCGGGATACTGAATGAGCCGCCGGCGATCGAGTGAATAGTCATCGCGGAACATCTCGCCGAACAGCACCAGCCGCGCTCCGCTGAATTGCCAGCGAAAAAACAGCGAGGCCATCTGGTTCTCCATCCGCTGATTCAACTCGCCGGTGCCGCTCAGACCTCCGGAAATCAAACGACGGAAGGCCGCCGTGCCGGGCCAGGTGCGTTCCGAAATCCCGTGGATGAACCGGGACGCGCCGACTTCCAGCCCTGTGAGCCCGCGCGGCAGGAACACGAACACCCCCGCCGTGGCGGTCCGAATGGCCTGATCGGCCGGCATTGGCGACCACGCAGACTGCGTGAGCTGACCGCCAATGACGCGCAGATGGACGGCACCGATGCCCACCGGGACGGGCAATGGCGTCCCGAGAAAGACGTGGGGAAAGCCGCCAGCATTTCCACCCAGCAGCAGCGGATACTCCCGGGCGGGCCCCCAGCTCTGTGCCGCCGTCGAGAGACCGATCGAGAGGAGCGGTAAATCGAGTGACAGCGTGCTGTTGCCGGCGTCGATGCGCTGGTATGCGCCCACGCCAAAGGCTTGCGGCGCATCGATGTTCCGAGGGAAGCGCGGATCGGCGAACGCGCCGTTTTCCCGACGGCCGTTGGGCGCCAGCGCGAAGGCCTGATTCTGTGCACGGAAGAGCACGGGAGCCACCTGCAAATGCACGCGCCAGAGCTGCGCGGAAAAGCCGAATCGCGCATCCGCCGTGACACCGCGCCCCGTCCAGACGGGGCCACGCTCATCGCCGCTGGGCACGGCGGAATTCCACGTCACACGCACCGATGGGCGCAGGAACCGTGCACGGATGAATGATCGTGTCGTATCCGTGACCCAACGCGACTGCCATGGGTGTACGCTGTCCGCGATGGCCCCGCGCAGCCAGCGCGGGGTGACCGGACGAATCGTCCAGGACTGCGGTGCCGCGACACCCGCCAACTGCAACGCGCGCAAGTATCGTTCCGCCTCGCCGCCAACTTCGAGATTGCCGCCAGCGTCAAGACGCAACGACCCCTGCGCCCGCAGCGGCGCGGACACACACAGCGCCAGTCCGCACAGCAGTACGGCGGCCGGCGCGATAGATTGACGACATGCGCGGGACATCATTGCGAAAAATATACAGCGCACGACATGCGCTCGTGGCCGTACGCGTCGTCGCCGTGCGCGTTGTCGCCGTCAGCGTGGTCGCCGTGACCGCTCCGTTACTGCTGCGCGCACAGGCTGCTCCCGCACGACCTCTGGTCAGCATCGGTGGCCCAGTGCTGCTGGGGAGTGAAGCCGAGGAACGACTACGCCTCGAGTCGCTGCGACGCCGAGCGACGGCGGCCGAGCGCAAGAGCGCAAGCGATCTCTCCATCGCGTTTTCAACGGTGCGCAGTGCGTCGGTGCTGGCATCGCTCGCGCGCTCACGCGCCCCCCGACGCTACGCCGTTGACGTGCTCTCCCCCGAGGTACGGGTGGTGCAGAACTCGGGGCTCCCATTCTCCATCAACGAGGGGCCGCTCTGGGCGGCACGCGGCACGAATACCATCGCGACAGCCGGCGTCGCGTTGCACATCGGTCCGCTGAGCGCGCAGATCGCCCCGCAGTACATCCGCAGCGAAAACCGGCGCTTTCAGGTGATTCCGTACCCGCAGGGGAATGTGCCGGCGCGCAGCGTGTGGGCGAATCCCTTCCACCCGCCGGCGTCCTCCATCGATCTGCCGCTCCGCTTCGGGGACCGCCCGATCGAGCGGGTCGTGCCCGGACAAAGCCGCATCGCGCTCGACCTGCCACTGATTACCGTCGGTGCCAGCACGGAAAATGTATGGTGGGGACCGACGATCAGAAATCCGATCCTGCTCGGCGCGAACGCCGAAGGGATACCCCACCTTCTCGCCGAGACACGTCAGGGGCTCGCGACACCTGTCGGCCGACTGCATGCCGTCGGTATGCTCGGGCGCCTGCGCGAATCGTCGTATTTCGATGCGAATCCATCGAACGATGTGCGATCGCTGAGTGGTGTGCTCTTCGCGTGGACCCCATGGTTCGATCAGGCGTTCACGATCGGTGTGGCCCGCCTCGTGATGAGCACCACCACTGGCCAGGTGCCGATCCGTCATGCGGCGAATGCCTTCCTGAAAGTCAGCCAGCCGATTCTGTCCGATCCCAACGGCAGCGTCACGACGGCGCGGCGCGACCAGATCGCCACGCTCTTCGCACGCTACGCGATCCCGTCGGTGGGAACCGAAGCCTGGGCGGAGTGGGCGCGGTTCGCGGAGCCGGTCTCGCTGCGTGATGCGTTGGAGTATCCGGGCTATTCGTTCGGCTTCACCGCCGGCCTGCAATGGGCACGATCCCTCGGGGGGTCACGACTGCTGCGACTGCAGGGTGAGGCCACCAACCTCGAACCCGATGCCTCGATTCGCGTCCGCCCGGTGGCCACCACGTACACCAGTCGGACGGTGCTGCAGGGGTTCACCAATCACGGTCGGACCATCGGAGCGCCCATCGGACCGGGGGCCTCATCGCAATGGATCGCCGCCGATATCCTCGGTGACCGGGTGCGGGTCGGCGTCTACGGCGGTCGCATCCGGTGGGACAATGCTACATTGTGGGATCCGGTCGTCCCGCAAGTGAAGCTCGAAGATGTGTCATTGCTGGGCGGCCTGCGCGGCAGTGTCAGTCTCAGCCGCATGAGGCTCTCCGTCGACTACACCTCGGCGATACGTCTCAGCTATCTCTACCAGAGCAAGGTCCTGGATCCCGCTCGCGGCACCACCGGCGGAGTCGACCTCGCCAACCGCACGCTGGCCGTAACGCTGTCCACCGCCGTGGGACGGTAACGACACCGATGAATGATGCCTGCTGAACTCACGCCACCGGTGATCACCCGCGCACCAAGCCGATCGCTCTGGTTCCCGCTCCTGGCCGGCAGTTGTGTATTTGGCATCGTAGCAACATGGACGTTGCTGGCGACGCCACGATACCGCAGCAGTGCGCTGCTGCGCATCGAGAGCGCCGCGGGCGGCACGCCGCTTCTCGATGAGCTCAAGGCCGTTCCCGGTGTTGAGCTCATGGGGCTCGGGCGCGACGACCTCGAAACAGAAATCGGCGTACTCAAGAGCCGTCGACTGGCCGACGCCGTGATCGACTCACTGGTGTACATGGTACGCGTGGACCCGGCGGCGGTGCCGCGCGCATCGCTGGTCGAGGTGATCCGTCGCGATACGACGGATGCGAGCGGTCGCATCGTGCTGACACGGAGTGACCGTGGACGCTTCTCGGTCACCAGCAGCGATCTGAAACCCACCGCAGCACTGCCCACAACAGTTGGTGCCGGCGATACGCTGCGCATCGGCGGCCTGCATCTCCGGCTGGCCACGTCCGCAGCACTGGACACAACGGCGACGGTGACCATCACCTTGCTCCGTCGGTTCAGAGCGGAGGAGCGCTTCGACGACCGGATGGAGATTCGCACGCAGGAGGGCGGCTCCCGCCTCGTGCAGATTTCCTTCGAAGACGCCGACCGTGTGCTGGCGGCAACGGCGGTGGAGCGGCTGGTCGCGGAGTATCTGCGCTACACGCTGGACAACAGTGGTCGCGATGACTCGCGTCGGCTCACCGAATTACGCCGGGAAGTGGCAACGTTCGCGCAGCGTTTGGCGGCGGCCGAGCAATCGCTGCGCCGCTTCAAGGAAAGCCGGGAGCTCGTCATCCCTGATGAGCAGGCATCCGCGCAACTCAAGCGGATAGCCGCGCTACGCACCGGGCTGGATGAGCTCGAGGTGGAACGCACCGCACTCGCACGCATGCTCGCGCTCATCGAGACGCGATCCGGTGGCGGACGTGATCCACTCGCGTATCGCCAGCTCGCCACGTTCCCGTCACTGATCGCCAACCGGGCGATTCAGGATTATCTCATGACATTGGTCGCGCTGGAGAACAAGCGCAGCGAGATCGATGTGCGCCGCACCGGCGAGAACGATGAAGTCCGGCAACTCACGGGACGGATCGGAGAGCTCGAACAGCAGTTGATGCGGGTCGGGACACAGTATCTCGAAAGCCTGGACCAGCAAATCGGTGTGGCAGCCAGCAGTGTGAAGTCCATCAGCAGCGATCTCGCGGTATTTCCGCAACAGGAGATGGAGTTCGTGCGGCTGGTGCGTGACCGCACGGTGTTGACGGAGGGCTACGTGGTCCTGCAACGGCAGCTCAAACAGCTGGAACTGCAGACCGCCATGCGGAGCGATCGGATCCGGGTTGTCGATGCACCGCGCGTGGCCGACGCCGACGATACCGCCTATCCACGCATCACCGTTCAATTACTGCTCGGTGCGATCCTCGGCGTGGCCGTCGGGCTGCTGGTGATGTTTGGCCGGCTGCTCGTCTCATCGAGCGGTATCCAGCCCGCGACCAACGCCGTCCAAAAGGTAGGCTCGGCCAGCGCACCGTAAAACACGCCGAACACAGCGACCGCACATACCAACGGCGCCAGCGGCGCATCACGAACGACCGGCAGCGCCATCAGCAGGAGCAGTGCGAGCAGCGCGAAAATGCCCGACTCGGCGAAGAGGCCGACGTACACCGAATGAAAATTTCCGTAGCGATCACCGGGAAAGAAGTCTTGCAGCACCAGATGCGAGCTTCCATAGCCGATACCATGCAGCGTGGCCGGTACCGACCGTGTGGCCGTGGACAGACCGCGCTGCAGGAGACGGAGGTGATCGCGGGACGATCCTTCGGTGACGGCAAAACGCTGTCCCAGCGGCTGCACCGCGCGCGCCCCCACAGCTCGCACAGCCGGGGAGACCAGGAGCGCGCCCGTGGTGACGATCACGGATGTCGCCACCGCGACAAGGAGAGCCGGCGGTATCTGGATCAGGCCGCCACGTTGGCGGACGTGCCGAACGAGCAGCACCAACAGACCGGTCGCTCCGGCCAGCAGCGACGAGCGGGACAACGTCAGGAGGAGCATCACGGCCGTGCCGGCCAGCCATGGCCATCGGTTGACGCGCAATCCCGTGGCCAGCAGCATACCGTACAGCACGAGCACGAGGCCGCCGCGGTTCGAATCAACCACCGGTCCGGAGAGACGCGGAATCAGTCCGGCGTACACATCGGGGACGAGCGACACGAGTGAGAGCTGCGATGACGGCCAGTGGCCGGGCAGCAGCGCCGCAAGCGCCGCGAGCTGTGCGATGTTGAAGGCCGCGAACAGCAGCACACCGGCACGCGCGCCACGAACCACCACGGCCTGCGCATCGTGGCGGTCACGGATCGACAGCCACACGGCCAGTGCGCCGAACGAGATGATGATCAACTGTGACACGCGGGTGGCCGATCGCGTCACGTCGTTGCTCACGAACACCGAGATCAACACCAGCGTGACCAACGCGAGCAACAACAGGGCGAACACCCCGGCCGAAGGGGGTATCCGGAACACGATTCTGTATCGGAGGCGCTGCCACAGTGCGCCCGCCACGACAAGCGGGGTGAGAAGCAGAAACGGCGTGAGTACGATCGGTCCCGTTCCCCCCAACAGATCGATCCGATCGGCCGCCAGCAGTGCAAACCAGCAGCTGATCAGGAGACTCACGGTCGGGTGAACCGGAACGTGTAGAGACGCGTCTCCCCATCCCGCAGTCGGATACCATCCTCAAACGTGCGCCCCCGGCCCTCCTCGACCACATAGCCCGTGGGATTGACGACCCGGAGGCCGTACTCGCTGTCCACCAGGATATCGGTAAACACCAGTTGTCCCGCGGCATCCGTGCGCCCGTCGCGAACAAGGCCAGCGCTCGTGTACAACACCGCCCGCGCACCGCTCACCGGAGCATCAGTCTGATCGACCACCCGGATGCGCATGGACGCCGACCCGATCCGAACCACGGTAAACGACGCCTGCAGCGCGCGCCCACGTCGAATGCGCAATCCATCCACGAACGTCACCCCGCGGCCTTCAGTCGCACTGAACCCGCGCGGCAAACGGACACGGAGCCCGTACTCGCCACACGGCAGTGACCCGAGCTGCAGCCGATCGCCGGTGACCGGATACTCGCCCTGAACGCCCGCTCCGGTGTACAGGAGGAGGCCGGCACCGGGGACGGCGCCGCCAAACTGGTCGCGCACGGATGCGGCAATCGATCCGATACACCTTTCAAACGTGAAGCGCACTTGTTCGCTGCTGCCCGCTTCGACAATCAGACCATCACGGGCCGGCAGCGTGGTTTCCCCGCTGTCGACATAGACCAGCGGCCGTTGCACGAACACACCGTAGTTGCCGAACGGGACGCCGCCGAACATCACCCGGCCGTCACGATCGGTGTTCGCCTCACGCACCACCCCACGAGGGCTGAAAAGCAGCACGCGCGTGTCGGAGACCGGAGCCCCTGCCGGCTCGGATACCTGAACTGCGATCGAGCCTGGGCCACGCCGGAGGAACTCAAAGCGAGCGGTGCGCGTCGCCCCACCGAGCACGCGAAGCTCCTGCACCACATCGCTGGGCGACGCCACAGAGTAGAGCTCTTCGGGACGGGCGTAGCCGCTCGGTACGCTGGCATACACCCCGTAAACCCCCTCCGGTACATCCAGAAACGTGTAGCCTCCGGTGGAGTCCGTCGTGCCATAACCCATGGGGCGTTGGCCGGTATACAACACCAACGGAGCTCCGGCGATCGGCTCTCCGGAACGGCGGGCAGCGGTCACGGTGACCGTACCGTAGAGACCCGGCCGCGTGAGGAGCGACTCACAACCCGCGACCATCATGAATAGCAGGGCGGCTCCGGCCCTCACGGTCCGTATCAAGCGCGCCATAGCACGCCCGCATTCCTGATCCATCCAAACTCCGAAAGGAGGTGCAGGCGTATCACAGCGAGTTTGCGTGGAAGCCAGGCGGCGGTGGGGATTTGTGCGTACGCGTTGAGAAAAGTACGCTCCGGCAGAGAGAGTTCGGTACCGAAGCGTACGGACAGCGCGCCGGCCTGCCGTGCCGCCATGGCGATATCGGCGCGCACGGCCGCACGGCGCGACAGCGCGCGGACGGCCAACCCCGGCCAGCGATGCCACGGTTGCTGCTGCAGAGCCGTGCGGGCACCGATCACATTCGTCGCATGCTGCCGATACCGCACGGTGGCCACAGGCAGCGCGATGACCCGACCAACGGTCGCCGCAACCAGAGCAAGCCACCAATCGTGCATGGCACAGTCAGCAGGAATCCGGCCGGCGCGTTCACGAAGAGCCCGGTTCACCAGCACGGTACATCCCGTCACGACGTTGTGTGACGCGAGCCGGCGGAGGGTCGCGGGCTGCGGACGGATACCGGCCGACGTCCAGAAGGAGGAGGCGATCGGCCGCAGTTGCGCATCGACCACTTCGAGATCGGTGTGCACCAGCACCGCTCCACCATGCTCCCGCTCGGCGGCCTGCATGGCTTCAAGCGACCACTCGATCTTGCGCGGGTGCCAGACGTCATCCTGGTCGGCAAACATCACGTACTCAGCGTCGGGTGGGACATGATCCCACAACCAGGCAAAGGAGCCGGCCGCACCGCGTTGATCGCCCAGCGTCGGGAGCACGACGATGCGCTGATCACGCGCCGCCGCCTGCTCCAGGATTGCCGGAGTGCGATCGGCGGACGCATCGTCGCGCAGCAGCAGCACCCAGTGCGGGCGGGACTGGGCCGCCAGACTCGACAGCAGCTCTTCGAGATACGCCGCACCATTGTGCACCGCGCACAGGATGTACACGCAGGGGGTCGGTTTATCGGCACCGACACCACACGCATTGTCACCCGTCATCCGGAGACAGCGACGGGCTGAACGGACGCCCCTGCCCCGAAGATCTGGGCGGTGGGGATGTCGGGGGCCGGGTCTGCGCCGAAGTCCTCGACGAGACCATGCATAGCCTCAAGCAACCAGGCATCGTCCGGCGCGTGGTCCAGCGCGTCCAGCAGCGACTGCAAACGCACCCGTGCGATTTCCGGCACGCCGACGTGTTTGCTGCGGAGCACCTTCGAGTGCGCGGTCGGCTCAGCCATCTCGGCACTGAAGAACATCTCTTCGTACAGTTTTTCGCCGGGACGGGCCCCGGTGAAGCGGACCTCGATATCCACGCCGGGTTCGAGTCCCGACAGCTGAATCAGGTCACGTGCCAGATTCACGATCGGCACGGCTTCGCCCATGTCGAGACAGTACACCTCGCCGCCCGTTCCCATGGCGCACGCCTGCAACACGAGCTCCACGGATTCGGGGATCGTCATGAAATACCGGCGCATTTCGGGGTGCGTGACCAGCACGGGACCACCCGCGAGAATCTGTCGCATAAAGGTCGGCACCACGGACCCACGGCTGCCGAGCACATTGCCGAACCGCACGGCCACATACGCGCGTCCGCTGTCCTGTGCGGCCAGCTGGACCGTCTGCTCGGCGATACGCTTCGTAGCGCCCATCACGCTGGTGGGACGCACAGCCTTGTCCGTCGAGATGAGCACCAGACGCATCACGCCGCACGCCATGGCGGCATCCACCACACTCTGCGTGCCAACCACGTTGTTCCGGAACGCCTCGAGCACGTTCGCCTCCATCAGCGGCACGTGCTTGTGTGCTGCCGCATGAAACACCACCGCTGGGGCATAGCGCTGCATGACCGCACTCATGGCCGCCCGGTCGCGAACATCGAGAATGACCGGCGTCGTCACCATGCTCGGGAAACGCGCCCGGAGCTCCTGCTGAATCTCAAAAATGGAGTTCTCACCACGACCCAGGAGCACGAGCTGAGCCGGTTGGAACACCGCCAGTTGACGGCATAGTTCCGATCCGATCGAACCACCGGCGCCGGTCACCAGCACCGTCTGTCCGCGAATCAGGCGGCGAACCGGCGCGGTATCGCCGGCCACCACCTCGCGTTGCAGCAGGTCCTCGATCCGTACCTGGCGCAGTGCCGCCACTGCCGTGCCGCGGGTGATCTGTTCATGCAACGACGGGACGGTGCGGGTTTCCAGACCACTGGCGCGCGCCAGTTGCAACACGCTGCGGATCGCCGAGCCCGACGCGGACGGCATCGCAATGATGACGTGCCGGACACCCGTCGCGAGCGCCACGCGCGGCATGGCCGTCGCAGCGCCGAGCACGGGAAGATCCCCGATCTGCAAGCCGTGCTTCCGCGAGTCATCATCAAGGAAGGCGACCGGCACGAATCCGGCGCGGTCCTGCGATAACAGTTCGCGCGCCACCATCTGTCCCGCCTGCCCGGCGCCAACAATAAGGACCGGCACCGAACCGGAACGACGACGGTCGAGCGCACGACGCTCGCGGCGACGGCGCAACAGACGCGCCGTAATACGCGAGAGCGTCACCGCGCCGCCAGACAGCAACGCATCAAGCGCGAGCACGGACAACGGAACCCGCGACGCAATCAGCCCAGCACCGGGTAGGGCCACGGCACCGACGACGAACGAGCAGACACCGGCGGCGGCGACGGCCACCAGAATGCGCTCCAGTTCGGCCACACTGGCCAGCGACCAAATGCGCCCGTACATCGCGAGGCTCCAGAAGATCACGATCCGCGCCGGGATCGTGATCAAAAGGAACAGTGTGACGACCCATCCTTCCCCGGCGACCCACCAACTGACGCCTTCGAAACGGATGGTATAGGCCGCGACGATCGACAGACAGAGCGCTGCCAGATCGAGGAGGAGAAAATACCGGTTTCGCATGATGAGTGACGGCTCCTGACGCGGTACGATTTATCGCGACGCGGGTGCGATCGCCGCGGCGTACGCGGCCGCAAACCGCCCTGCATCCGCCGCTTTCATCCCGCACACCCCCACACGCAGTCCTTCCGGCATCGGAATGACGAACACGTCGGCCGCCTGCAGCATGGTACATACCGCAAACGGATCCGGCGGCGCCGGGAGTGTAACGAAGAAGCCACCGTCCCACGGGGCGCCTGGGAGGCCTTCCGTCTTGAGGGCCGCATCGAGCGCCGCCACACGCTCCGTGAGCACACCACGCCAATGCGCATGCTCCGCCGCCAACGCCTGTTGCGCCGCGTCACTCGTGCTCATGCGCACCAGCACGCTCATCGGTGCCCGCGCGCAGTTGCTC
>JARIEV010000206.1 GCA_031127225.1 Gemmatimonadota bacterium
AAGACCGTCAGTTCGGCGTCGTCGGCGCGGGTATCCACCTTGCGCAGCGGCGGCGTGAAATACGCGATGCCGCCCCACGTGGTGGAGGCGAAATACACGGCATCGGTTGCCCCCGACGGCGTCCAGCGGAACCGGTAGCGCCCTTGGGTATCGGTGCGCATGGAATCGATGGGGCCCGCCGTGTCCTTGCCGACCCGGTGCAGCGTGACCCACGCGCCGGACAGCGGTCCCATGCCGGTGGAATCACCCTGCGCGCCGGCGGGACGCCGAACGCGCCCCTCCACGGTGTGGGAACCGGCCTGCGCGTGGAGCGCGGACGCGCCGACGAGCAGCGACGCGAGAATGGGGAACAACGACGGAAGTCGGGGCACGCGGGGGACGATCGGGGGGAAGTCTGGAGAGATCAGGGCGAGAACTTGCCGAAATCCTCAGGACGCAGCTGTTCGAGATACGCCTTGAGTTGCTCGGCCGTCAACTCGTGGGCGTCGGTCCCGCCGGACAGGCGATCCTCGATCGACACCTCGTCCTCGTCGTCGACCGCGTGGAGCAACGATTCCGGTGCAAAGATGGGGGCGTCGAGACGCAGGGCAATGGCAATGCTGTCGGACGGACGCGCGTCGACGGCCACCGGACCATTAGGCCCATCGAGCTGCAGCTCCGCGTAGTACGTGCTCTTTTGCACCCGCGTGATCGAGACGCGGCGCAGGGTGCCGCCCATCCCGACGATGATGGCCTTGCATAGGTCGTGCGTGAGCGGCCGCTCGCGTTTGACCTGATTCATCTGCATCACGATGGACTCCGCTTCCGGCTGGCCGATCCAGATGGGCAGCACCCGGCGTCCGTCGCGTTCGCGCAGAATGACGACGAACGAGTTCGTCGCGCTGTCGAGCCCGAGGCGGGCCACCGTGACTTCGATCATCATCGCAACTCCGCGTGCCGGCGGCTGTGAGAAGAGCGCTCCAGCCCCCGTATACCCCGATGCACCCGCGAGGTGCGCACCGGGGTGTCGGCGCCGCTTATCGGATCGCGCGCTTGAGGGCGGCCACGCGGTCGGTGCGTTCCCACGTAAACGTGGTGCGGGCCGAGCGGCCGCGGCCGATGGTCTCGGGCCGGCGACCGAAGTGTCCGTACGCGGCCGTAGCCTGATAGATCGGCTTCCGCAGATCGAGGTCACGCGAGATGCCGCGAGGGGTGAGGTCGAACACGTCGTTCACAGCCGCTTCGATGGCGCGGTCGGAGACCACCCCCGTGCCGAAGGTCTGCACGTACACCGAGACAGGCTGCACCACGCCGATGGCGTAGGCCACCTGCACTTCGCAGCGCGTGGCCAGCTTGGCCGCCACGATGTTCTTGGCCACCCAACGCGCCGCATAGCAGGCCGAGCGGTCCACCTTGGACGGATCCTTGCCGCTGAACGCGCCGCCGCCGTGCCGCCCCATGCCGCCGTACGTATCGACGATGATCTTGCGGCCGGTGAGTCCGGCGTCGCCCTGCGGGCCGCCGATCACGAACCGACCGGTGGGATTGATGTGCGTCTTGAGGCGCTTGGGCAGATACTCGTCGGGGATCGTCGCCATGATGACGTCGTCGAGGATCGCCCGGCGCAGCTTCGTGTTCGACACCTTTTCGTCGTGCTGTGTGGACACCACGACGGTGTCGACGGCAATGGGTCGGTCTCCTTCGTAGATCACCGACACCTGCGCCTTGCCGTCCGGGCGCAGCCACGGCAGCGTGCCATCCTTACGCAGCGCCGAAAGGCGGTGCGTGAGGGCATGGGCAAGCTGAATGGGCAGCGGCATCAGTTCCGGCGTTTCATCGGTCGCGAAGCCGAACATCATCCCCTGATCGCCGGCCCCGCCGGTATCGACGCCCTGGGAGATGTCGGGGGACTGCGCGTCGATGGTGCTCATGACCGCGCACGTCTTGTTGTCGAAGCCGAAGTTGGCGTCGGTGTAGCCGATGCCTTCAATCGTCTTGCGGACGATGTCCGGGAGCGGCACGTAGGCCGTGGTGGTGATCTCACCGGCAATCACGACGAGGCCCGTGGTGACGAGCGTCTCGCACGCCACGCGCGCTGCGGGATCCTTGGCGAGGATGGCGTCGAGCACCGCATCCGAGATCTGGTCCGCGATCTTGTCGGGATGCCCTTCGGTGACGGACTCTGACGTGAAGAGATGGCGATCAGCCACGCAGCGCTCTGGAGTAAAAGGTTCGTGCCGGGAGATTCCGTCGTAGACTAGCCCTCGGCGAAAGGCCGGGCAACCCAGCCAAGGCCTAGGCCGTCGTCCCCGCCGTCGCGTCGGCGGCGGTATCGAGTTCGGCGCGCAATCGCCGCCGCAGCAGCGTCTCGGCTTCGCGGGCGGTGCTGGCCGCGAGGGCCGCGTGCGCCGCGTCGGTGGCGGTGGACATGCGGACGCCACGGATGATGCGCTTCACGTCACCGACCGCGCGCGGCGCCACGCTGAGTTGGCGAATGCCCAGCCCCATCAACGCGAACACGGCCAGAGGCTGCGAGGCCATCTCCCCGCAGACGCACACGTCGATGCCGTGTGACGCGCCCGTGGCCTGGACCTGCGCGATGAGACGCAGGACGGCGGGGTGAAACGGGGTGAAGCGCGGCGCCAGATTCGCATTGCCACGGTCCACCGCCAGCATGTACTGCACCAGATCGTTGGACCCGATGCTGAAGAAATCGACGTCGCGGACGAGGGTATCGCAGGCCACGGCGGCGGCGGGGGTTTCGATCATGACGCCGAGTGGCACGTCAGCGCGGAAAGGGACCCGCCGCTCAGCCAGTTCGGAGACGGCTTCGCCGATGAGCTTCCGCGTTTCGCGCACTTCGTCGACGGTGACCACCAACGGCAGCATGATCCGCAGATCACCGTGCACGCCGGCCCGCAGGAGCGCGCGCAACTGCACCTTGAACAGTTCACTTTCGTCGAGGCACATGCGGATCGCGCGCCAGCCGAGGAACGGGTTGGCCTCGGCGGGAAAGCCGCCCACGGGGAGCTTGTCGCCACCCACATCGAACGTGCGGATCACCACGGGGCGCGCGCCGAACGCCTGAATTACGCGCTTGTACGCTTTGTACTGCTCTTCTTCGTCGGGCATCGTCGCGCGGCCGACCACGAGGAACTCGGTGCGCATCAGGCCTACGCCGTCGGCGCCGCTGGTGGCGCCGGCATCGGCTTCGTCGGGGATGTCGACGTTGGCCCGGATCACCAGCCGCACGCCGTCGCGGGTGACGGGCTCGCTGTGCGCGAGCTCCCGCATCTCCCCCATCCGGCCGGCTTCGATCTCGACGCGGTGCCGGGCATCGGCGATTTCGTGTTCGGACGGGGCCATCAGGAGCGTGCCGTCGGCGCCATCGAGGATGGCCATCTGCCCGGGGGACAGGAACGACATGGCATTACGCAGCCCCACCACCGCCGGCAGGCCGAGCGAGCGCGCGAGAATCGCGACGTGGGCGGTCGCCGTACCGGCTTCGGTGGCGATGGCGGCGATGCACTCGCGATCGAGCTGCATGGTCAGCGACGGCGTCAGATCGTGCGTGACGAGAATCGCGTTCGAGCCCCGCGGCACATCGACCGGATCGTGGTCGGGGAGCTCGAGCAAAATGGAGAGCACCCGGATGTGCACGTCCATGAGATCGCTGACCTTTTCGCGCAGCATCGGCGACGTGTGACGCGCGAAATGCTGACGCCATTCGAGCAGCACCAGATCGAACGCTTTCTCGGCGCCGAGATTCTGGCGGATCAGCGCTTCGGTGCTGCGTGCGAGTTCGCGGTCGTCGAGGATGGAGAGCTGCACATCGAAGATGGCCGCTTCCTCGGGACCGACCTGCGTTTCCGTTCGCGCCCGCACGTGCCGGAGGCGTTCTCGCGCGCGTTCGAGCCCCTGATGCAACCGGGCGATTTCCGCGTCGATCGCATCGTCCTGAATGAGCCGGTGCTTCACCTCGGGCACTTCCCACCGCAGGAGGTGCACGGGTCCCACGACAATACCCGGCGACGCCGGAATGCCGCGGAGCACCGTGGGCATCAGCTCTCTCCGAAGCGCGCGGCGACGAGTGCCGACAACGAGTCGAGTGCGTCGTCGGCGTCGGGCCCCGTGGCGCGGAGGGTGATGGTGGCGCCGAACTCCGCCGCCAGCATCATGACCCCCATGATGCTCTTGCCGTTCACCTCGAGATCGTCACGCGAGATGGTGATGTCACTCTTGAAGCGGGAGGCCGCCTTGACCATTTCGGCGGCCGGCCGGGCATGCAGTCCATGCTTGTTTACGATTTGGACCAGTCGTTCAGCCATTAACGGACCACCGAGTAGAGGACGAAGGCCACGAGCAGCAGCAGCACCACACGCCACCCCTCGGCGCGGCCCTGCAATCGCACGAGGAGGACGGCCAACAGCGGAGTGACCACCGCCACGCCCATGGGGATGGGTGTGAGCGGCGGCTGACCGCCGATGGCACGATGTACCGCAAAGGGTAATGCCAGCCCGCCCAACACGGCCGAGACCAGACCAATGTAGCGCGGACCGTGTTGCAGCACCGGATGACCGAGCGCGGTGGCGACACGCAGCCCGTGGCGCCAGCCGGCCCGGAGAGCCCAGTCGCGGAGGCCGAGATGTCCGATGTTGTAGAGCAGCAGGAACCCCGCGACCACGCCGAGCGGTGACCAGCCGATGCCGAAGAGCAGCAGCGCCACGAGTGAACAGGCGGGAAGCCACGCCGCCCAGACGAGGCGGTCGCCGACGCTCCCCAGCGGACCACAGAGGGCGGTGCGGAATCGTTCGATGCGCTGCGGCGGGACGTGCTCGACCTCGGCGCGGGCCAGCGCCCCGACGGCGAGACCGGCCAGGTAGGGGTGCGTGTTGAAATAGGCGGACTGCCGGGCGAGTGCCTCGCGGTACGCGGGGCCGTCCACGCCGCCGGGGAGCTGCCGGAGCGCCGGCTCCACGCAGAAGCCGATGCCGTTCCCCACGAGGATCTCGTAGTTCCACGAGCCCTGAATGGCGAGGCAGCGCACCAGCATGGACAGACGCAACGACCACCGCAGTGGTGGCCCCGCGGCGACCCCGACCACCGGCATGGTGGCCGTGTCGGTACGGAGGGGATCGTGGAGCGGCCGGTCAGACACCGAGCACCACCAGCACCGTGCCCAGCGTGAGCGAGAGGAGGAACAGCCGGCGCGTGCCACTGATGGCGTGGAAGTCCTTCCACACCGAGGCGGCCGCCACGGCGGAGACGCAGGTGACCACGATGGCGCGCGACAGGTCTTCCGGGACGTTCCAGCGATCGATGACGCGCGTGGCCAGCAGATGCCCGGGGACGAACATGACGGCGCCGAGCAGGGCCGCCCGCAGCAGATCGAGGGTCATGCCGAAGAGTTGCAGACCGACCACCGTCTTCCGGCTGCCGGCGGCGAGCTGCCCAAGCCTGGGCCGCGCGAACCGGGCGATCAGCTGCCGCTGGCGCACCATGGTCGTTCCGCCGATCCACG
>JARIEV010000207.1 GCA_031127225.1 Gemmatimonadota bacterium
AGCCGGACAGTTCGAAGTGATGGTGCAACGGGGCCCGCCGGAACACCCGATTCGCCTGTGCGTACTCCAGGCCGTAGCGCTTCCGACGGTACTTGAACACGCTCCGCTGCAGAATCACCGACACCGTTTCGGCCACGAACACGGCCCCGACGATAAGCAGCAGAAACTCGCTCTTGAGCAGGATCGCGATGGAGCCCAGCGCGCCGCCCAGTGCCAACGAGCCAGTGTCCCCCATGAACACCTGCGCCGGATGTGCGTTGTACCACAGGAAGCCGGTGCACGCCCCCACGACGGCCGCACAGAACACGGTGAGTTCACCGGCGCCGCGCAGGTAGAAGATCTGCAGGTAGGCACTCGTGTCCACACGTCCCGCCACGTAGGCGAACAAGCCGAGCGTGAGCACGGCGATCGCCATCAGTCCGGCGGCCAGTCCGTCGAGGCCGTCGGTGAGATTGACCGCGTTGCTGAACCCGGTGAGGATGAAGGTCACCCACGGGATGTACATCCACGCCGCCCATGCGACTGCCGGCACGACCAGCACATACTTCACGAACGGCAGCGTGGTGCTCGCGCCCGGCAGCGTGGACACGGGAAAGAGCAGCAGGATGAGGCCGAGGCCCAGCCCGCAGATGATCTGGCCGGCCAGCTTGTACCGCTCGACGAGTCCCTCGTTCTTCTTGCCTTCCCGCTTCTGCTTGAGCTTCAGGTAGTCGTCGAGAAAGCCGATCAGCCCCATCCATGCGGTGACGGCCATGGCGAGCAGGACATAGCGATTACTCAGGCGCGCCCAGAGCAGCACGGGCACGAAGGTGGCCGCCAGAATGATGAGGCCGCCCATGGTGGGCGTCGTGCCTTTGCCGGCATGCGAATCCGGCGTGCCGGCCCGCACCACCTGATGCACCGCCATCGCGCGCAGGCGGCGGATGATGACCGGCCCGAACACGAAGGTGAGCAGCAGCGCAGACACGAACGCCGCGGCGGACCGGAACGTGATGTAGTTCAGGAGATTGAGCACGCGGATGTCGCGCGCGAACGGCTGAAGCAGCGTGTAGAGCACTTAGGCAGTCGCCCAGGTCGTGATCGTGGGAACCAGCCGTTCGAGGCGCATCCCACGGGAGGCCTTGAGCAGCACGAGAGCATTGCGTTGGAGTCGCGGCATGAGCAGTGCCCAGAGGGCGTCCAGCTCCGGCGCGACCACGACCCGCGGATCATGCGGTGCCAGCTCGGCCAGGGCCTCGGCGAAGTCCCCGACACCGGCGATCAGGTCGGCCGCCGAGGCCAACGCTGCCCGCGCCACGTCGCGGTGGTGTGACGCCGCCTGCGGGCCTAACTCGCGCATGCTGCCAAGGATCGCCACACGCTGGCGCCCTGCCCCGACGGATCCTAGCAGGTCGAGCGCGGCGCGCATGGACGCCGGGTTGGCGTTGTACGCATCGTTAATGAGCACCAGCTCGCCGTAGGTTTCCCAGACGCCGCGCATACTGGGCACCGGCATCGCCGCCATCCCGGCCGCCGCATCCGGCAGCGGCACCCCGCAGGCGCGCGCGGCCGCGATCGCGAGCATGGCGTTGGCCGCCTGATGACGTCCCCGCAGCGGCAGCGACACGCGCACGTCGTCGATCTCGAGCCACGGACGTCCTTCGCCGTCGAGCCCCCACGCCGTGGGCATCACAGCGGCATCGGACAGCCCCGCCGTGAGCACCGCCGTGGCACGCGCCGTGGCAAAGGGCAAGACGTCGGGGTACGCGGCGGGGACGATGGCCAGCGTGGCCCCGTCAAACACGTCGCACTCCTCGCGCAGCACACCGGCGAGATCGCCCAGCCCCTCGAGGTGTTCCTCACCGATGGACGTGAGCACCGCGATGTCGGGCTGGACGATAGCCCGCAGCGTGGCCACCTCGCCCGGCGTGTTGGTCCCCACCTCGACGACCGCCACCTCAGCGTCTGACGGCAGCGCGAGCAGCGTGAGCGGCACGCCGATCAGGTTGTTCAGATTGCCCGCGGTGGCGTGCACGGTGTACGTGCGCGCGAAGGCGGCCTTGAGCAATTCCTTCGTGCTGGTCTTGCCGTTTGAGCCGGCCACGGCGATGACCGTGCGTCCCCAGGCGCGCCGCCACGCGGTGGCGAGCTGCCCCAGCGCCACGAGTGTGTCGGGCACCACATAGGTGGGCAGCCCGAGGCCGACGGCGCGGGTGGGGTCACTGACCACGAGCGCGGCGGCGCCGGCATCGCGCGCCGCGGCGAGCAGGTCGTGCGCGTCGAACTGCGCCCCGCGCAACGCCACGAACACATCGCCGCGTGTGAGGGAGCGCGTATCGGTGGACACGCCGGACAACGGGCGCGGCATCCGCGGGCCGGTGCCGAGCGCGAGCGCCACGCGCTCGAAGGTCCAGTACGGATGCGCCGACTCGGGCGCCACCGCGGGAACGGCATCGAAGGCCGTGCCGGCCGTAGAGGAAACAGTCACGCGTGAGAAGCCGGAGGAACGGTGAACGGGGGGGCCGCGGAGTCGGCGGAGCCAGAGGCATGGCCGGAGGCATGGCCGGAGGCATCGGTGAGCTGGGCCACGATCTCCCGTTCGTCGAACGGATAGGAGGTGGTCCCTCGGATCTGATAGGTCTCGTGCCCCTTCCCCGCCAGCACGACCACGTCGTGCGGCGTGGCGATCTGCAGCGCCAGCGCGATGGCCTCGCGCCGGTCGACGATCCGCCGGTGATCCCGGCGCGTCATACCCGCTTCGATGTCGTCGAGAATGCGATCGGGGTCTTCGGTGCGCGGGTTATCGCTGGTCGCAATGACCACATCGGCTAACGCCTCGGCAATCCGCCCCATCTCCGGGCGCTTGCCGCGATCGCGGTCGCCGCCGCATCCGAAGAGCACAATCAGGCGGCTGGCGGTCCCGTCGCCGGTTTGCGTGAACGGCCGCACCGCACGTAAGGCGAGATCGAGGGCGTCAGGGGTGTGGGCGTAATCGCGCAGCACCGTCGGGTCGGTGTGCAGCCGCTCGAGACGCCCTGGCACCTGCGGCGCGGCGGACAGCCGGCGGGCGACATCGGCGATCGGCATGCCCAGCGCGAGCGCGGCGGCGGCGGCCCCGAGGGCATTGGCCACGTTGAAGTCGCCAATCAGCGGCAGCGCGACGGCGTGCGCACCATGCGGCGAGACAAGGAGAAACCGACTGCCGTCGCTGGCATACCGCACGTCGCGCGCCGAGATGTCGGCCGGGGTATCGATGCCGAACGTCCACGCCGTGGGTGCACCGCTCACGCCACGCCACGCGGGATCATCGCCGTTGAAGAGGGCCACACCGTCGCGGGCAAGCAGCCCCACGAGGCGCAGCTTGGCGGTGCGGTACGCCTCCATGGTGCCGTGATAGTCGAGATGATCACGGGTGAGGTTGGTGAACACCGCCGCCGCGAACGACAGGCCGTCCACGCGGCGCTGATCGAGCGAATGCGAGGACACCTCCATGGTCACGGTCCGCACGCCACGGTCCACGAGGGCGCGCAGCACCCGCTGCAGTTCGACGGGGCCGGGCGTGGTGAGTCCACCGCCGCCGGGCATGGCATCACCGGCACTGCCGAGCAGGACACCGAGGGTGCCGATCGAGGCGGCGGGACGGCCGGGGGCGTCGAGCAGGTGCCGCAACAGCCCCACGGTCGTGGTTTTTCCGTTCGTGCCGGTCACCGCGACCATGGTGAGCGCCCGCGCCGGCCAACCGTGAAAGGCTGCGGCCGCGACCGCCGCCGCGCGGCGTCCGTCGCGCACGACGATGGCCGGCAGCGCCGCCGCCTGCGCGGCCGCCGCGTTCTCCACCAGCGCGAGCGTCGCACCGCGGGCCGCGGCGGTGGGCAGCCAGGCGTGGCCGTCCTGCACGGCCCCCTTCACCGCAAGGAACGCCGCCCCCGGCGCGACGAGCCGGCTGTCATCGACGAGATCGGTGACCGTGTCCGGCAGCGTCGGATCCGCCGACACCAGCAGCCCGGCCTCGCGCAGCGCCTCGAGAAGCGTCTCGACGGCCACGGGCACAGCCGCTGGCCCGGCGTTGGTGCGGGTCGACTCACTCATCGTGCGGGCTCCATGCGGGGCACTTCGAGTTGTACCGTGCCGCCGGCGCGCAGCATCGTGCCGGCCGCCGGTCGGGTTCGCACCTCGGCCCCTCGCACGACACTCACCTGAAAGCCGGCCGCATACAGCGTGCGGGTGGCTTGGCGCACGTCGAGCCCGTACACCGACGGCACGGCGGACAGCGGAGCGGATGCCGAGGCCGTTCTGGTGGCCGGTGTCGCGGCAGACATCCCCGGTGCCGGCAAGTCGACCACCACGCGAGCCGCCGTGGCGACGGTCTCCGCCCTGGGCGGCGCGGGGGCCAGCAGTGAATCGCGACGCGCTGAGTCACGCGCCGCCTGAGCGAGGGCCTTCTCCGATTTCGGCACCACCACGGGCGTGGGCATCGCCTTCGCCACGGCCGCGAGCGCATTGCGGTTGAGCGCCGAGTTCCGCGTGGCAAGCGCGGCCTGCAGAATGCCGTTCACGAGCGTCCCCGATACGATGCCGCCGTAGTACGTCCCCGCAGGATCGATGATCCGCGCCACGAGCACGTACTGTGGCGCCTGCGCCGGAAACATGCCCGCGAACGTGGCATTGTACTTCCCCGCCAGATACACGCCGTTCTCCCCGCGTCGCGCCGTCCCCGACTTCCCGGCCACATCGAAGGTGGCCAGTTCGGCTGCCGTGCCCGTGCCACTGTCCACCACTGAGGCCAGCAAGTCGCGCATCACACGCGCCGTTTCCGGGGTGAGCACGCGACGGACCACGCGCCGCTCGTGCCGATACGTCACGGTGCCCTGCGCGTCGCGCACCTCTTTCACGAGGGCCGGTTGCAGCAGTTCGCCACCATTCGCAATGGCGGCGTACGCGACCGCGATCTGCAATGGCGTGGCGAGCAGTTCATAGCCAATCGACACCGCCGTCTGCGTGGTGCCACTCCAGCGCGCGGGCAGCGGCAGCGACCCGCGCGATTCGGCCGGATACGGCACGCCGCTGTAGGTGCCGAAGCCAAAATCGCGCAGCGCCTCAAATTGCTCCCGCGGCGTGAGCCGCAGCGCGAGCTTGGCCGTGCCGATATTGCTCGAGAAGCGGATCACGTCGCGCACCGCCATCTGCGGCGCCTTGTGCTCATCGGTGAGCGGACGTTTGCGTCCCGGCAACATGGCGCTGCCGTTCTCGGTGTTGATGATCTCGTCGGGCGTGGCCTTTTTCATGTCGAACAGGCGCGACACGAGAAACGGCTTCATCACCGACCCGGGCTCGTAGGGCACGGCCATGGGCGTGCTGGTGAGCGACGGCTTGCCATCACGCACACCGGCCAGCGCGAGCACCGCGCCGTCGCGCGGATCGAGGATCACGAC
>JARIEV010000024.1 GCA_031127225.1 Gemmatimonadota bacterium
GTTTGTCGTGAATTTCAATCTGCACGGCGACATGGAACCCAGCGACGTGTCGGTGGTGGCGGCGAAGGAGATGGTGGAGATCGCACGCATCCGCACCTGCACGATGCCGCACGGCTCACGCCTGTCGAGCGACGGCACCAAGCACTACTCGGCGTGCATGATGGACGAAACGCTGGCCGAAGTCGACGCCAGCACGTTGTCGGTGAGCCGGCACTTCTTCCTCACCAAGGGGAAGGAGATGGGTATGCCGGGCGCGCCGCCCGAGCGTGGCGCGGGTGACCATACCGCACATGGCGCGGCAGCCGCCGACATGTCAGGACACGGCATGGAGCCGCCCAAGCTGGGTGACATCTCCTGCTCACCCACGTGGGCGCAGCCCTCGCGCGACGGTGCGCGCGTGTGGGTGGCGTGCAACAAGTCCAGCGACCTCGTGGAAATCGACACGAAATCGTGGACGCTGGTGCGCCGCATTCCCGCCGGCCCGGGCGTGTACAACCTGGCCACCACGCACAACGGCGCGCGGCTCATCGCCACCAACAAGCGCAACGCCTCGGTGTCGGTGTTCGACGCCGTGTCGGGGCAGGAACTCGCCCGCATCCCCACCACGCGCAAAGTGGTGCATGGTATCGCGGTGAGCGACGACGACCGCTACGCGTTCATCTCCGTGGAAGGCGTGGGGTCGGAGCCCGGCACGGTGGACGTGATCGACCTGGCGACGCTCACCAAGGTGGCGTCGGTGGATGTGGGACAGCAGGCGGGAGGCATCGACTTTCTGCGGTCGGAGCCGGTGAAGCGCTAGCATGCGACAACCCGGCATCAGCATTCTCGATCGTGATCACCTCGGCGCGTTCTGTCGTCACACGCACGTGGAGCGGGCCGGTGCCGACCGCGGACCGCTGCACGGGCTGACCTTCGGGCTCAAGGACATCTTCGATGTGTCCGGTCATCGCACGGGCTTCGGAAGCCCCGACTGGCTGGCCACGCACGACGCAGCGTCGGACACCGCCGCCGTGGCCACGCAGCTGCTCGAGGCCGGCGCCCATCTCTCGGGCAAGACGCACACCGAGGAAATGGCGTTCAGCCTCACCGGTGAGAACGCGCACTACGGCACGCCAATCAATCCGGCGGCGCCGGACCGCGTCCCCGGCGGCTCCTCCAGCGGGTCGGCCGCCGCGGTGGCGGGCGCTCTGGTGGACTTTGCGATCGGCAGCGACACCGGCGGCTCGGTGCGCGCGCCGGCGAGCTTCTGCGGCGTCTACGGCATCCGGCCCACGCACGGGCGCATCTCGCTGCAGGGGGCGTGCCCGCTGGCGCCAATCTTCGACACCGTGGGCTGGTTCGCGCGTGATGCGGCGCTGCTGGCGCGTGTGGGCAACGTGTTGCTGGGCGGCACGGCGGCCGCACCGGGTCGCGTGCTACTCGCAACGGACGCGTTTGATTTAGCGCTCCCCGGCACGGCCAACGCGCTCGCGCCGGCCCTCGCGCGCGTGACGGCGCTGCTTGGCGCGGCCGATCCGGTCACGGTCAGCGACGACGGACTGGCGGCCTGGTTCGACGTGTTCCGTGTGCTCCAGTACGACGACATCTGGACCACGCACCGGTCGTGGGTCACTCGCGTGCGCCCGACCTTCGGCCCGCAGGTGGGCCCGCGCTTTGACGCCGTGGCGCAGGTGCAGCCCCAGGAGGTCGCGGTGATGCGTACGCGGCACATGCACATTACGGCGCGGCTTGAGGCACTCCTGGCGGACAACGCGGTGCTGGTGCTCCCCACGGTGCCCGACATCGCGCCGCGGCTGAAGCTGCCGCCGGCCGAAACCGTGGCGTTTCGTGAGCGCGCGCTGGCCCTGCTGTGCATGGCGGGATTAGGTGGCCTGCCGCAGGTGAGCCTGCCCTACGGCACGCTGCACGGTTGCCCGATCGGGTTGTCGATGATCGCGGCGCGTGGGAACGACGAGATGCTACTGGATATCGCGACGCGGCTGGGCGCAGTCTAAGACGCAGGCGTGCGAACCGCGGACGCCTAAGAAAAGATCACGCAGAGGTGCCGAGAGCGCAGGGGTCGCAGAGAACCACACCGGTCCCCTCTGCGTACCCTGCGCTCTCCGCGTCTCCGCGTGATCGGTGCTTTAAATCGGTCCCTACTCGCGACCGCCTACGGCCGGATCCCCGCCGCTGCCGAGGGTACCGTGTAGCTCCACGGCTGACGCACCAGCGGCTTCTTGCGCGGATACACTTCGTCCAGCGAGTTGCCGTCGAAGAGGCGGCCGTTCACCATCACCATCGACACGCTGTTGCTGTTGCGGATGTTCGCCAACGGATCGCGGTCGAGCACGATGAGATCGGCGAACTTGCCTGCTTCCAGCGACCCGATCTCGCTGCCCAGTCCGATCGCTTCGGCGCCCACGATCGTAGCTGCACGCAGCGCATCATGGGTAGAGAGGCCGCCCGACTGGATCAGCCACAGTTCCCAGTGCATGCCGAGGCCCTGCAACTGGCCGTGACTGCCCACGCCAATGCGACCGCCCGCCGCCACGGTCTTGGCAATGTCCTCGCCATGCTGCCACATCGCGTACTCCTCCTTCACCGCGAAGCCCGCCGGTCCGGGCGCGTTCCCCGCGCCACGACGACGCACCTTGGTGTCGAAGTCCACGGGGTGCGTGAAGCGACGAAGCTTCGCGTCGTTGAGCAGATCTTCCGTCTGGTAGAACCACCCCTCGCCGAACGGGCCGCCGTATTCCACGATCAACGTGGGTGAGTTGGTCACCTGCGTCGCCTTGTACCACTCGAAGACGTCTTCGAACTTGGGCGTGATCGGCAGCGTGTGCTCGATGCCCGGATAGCCGTCAATGCCGTGCGTGAGGTTGAGCTTCTGATCGAGGCCGCCCTCGGTGGTCGGCATGATGCCAAGCTCCTTCGCCGCCATGATCAGCCATTGCCGCTGCTGACGGTTGCCGCTCATGTACATCTTGAGCGTCTTGGTGTCGTAGTACTTCGCGTACCGCGTCATGATCTCTTTCGCATGCGCGTAGTCGCGCACCGGCTCCGCCGAGAACACACCGGGGCCCGTGGTATAAATACGAGGGCCGATCATCTCCCCTGACTCCACGCGATCGGTATACGCCAGGAAGTCGGTGCTCGACGTCTGCGGATCGCGCGTGGTGGTGGTCCCGTACGCCAGCGTGGCGAGGTACTGCCACGTCTGCGTGTTGTGGATCTGCGGCGTGAGCCACTGCGGGTGGTAGTGCGTGTCCACCATGCCCGGCATGATCACCTTGCCGCTCACGTCGAACTGTTGCGCATCCGCCGGAATCGCGACGGTGCCGCGCGCGCCGATCGCCACGATGCGGCTGTCGCGCACCACGATGTCGGCGTTCTCGATGATCTCCGTGCCCTTCATCGTGATCGCCTTCGCCCCGCGAAACACCGCCACACCGCGCGGCAGATCGCGCGAGGCCGTGACCGTGAGCTTCATCTCGGCCGGTGCGTACGCGGGCTGCGGCTTCTTCTTCTCCACCCGACTGATCGAGTCGGCACGTGCCACGCTGTCCTTCACCGCCTTTGCGGTGTCGGCCCGCACGCGCGCCACACGCTTGGCATCCACCTTGGCCGAATCCTCGGCCACCTTGGCGCGGTCGAGATCGTACGACCATACCGAGTTGCCGAGCGCCCAGTGCACCACGCGGCCGGTGCTGTTCCACGTGGGGAACTCGCCGCCAATGGTGTTCAGCTTCTTCACCGGCACCGACGCCGCGGCGGGCATCGCCACGTTCACCGTGGGCGCCGTGGCCCCCGTCTGCGCGACGGTGATCGAGTACAGGTCCATCCCCACCATCGCCAGCGCCTGATCACCGCTCGGCGCCATCAGCACCAACGACGCCGGCGGCGGCTGCGGCGGCGACGGCTCGGCGGGATCGAGATGTGTGTCGGTGCCCATCGGACGCGCCGCGCGACCGCCGATGTAGTGGCGCGCCTCCTTCTCCACCAGCGCCGCATCGAGCGCCGGCGTTGCCCCGGACTCACCGCCCGCGCCCGGGGGGAGCGGACCCGTGACCTTGAGATGCGTCTTGATGTCCGTGCCGTCCCAGCGGAACGACTGCAACCCCGCGCGCCCGTACGCGAAGATGCGCGTCGCATCCTTGGTGAAGTGCGGCGTGCCTAGTCCGCCGCTCGGCATGATCACCGACAGCGCCCCTCCGGTGGCCGGCAGCCACACGATATCGGCCGACGCCGGTCCGAAGAACGCGGCGCCCGCTTCCTGCATTTCACGCGCGGCGGCACGCATGGCCACGATGCGATCGCCGGCCGGCGACCACGCCAGATCGGTGTAGAGCCCCGCCGACGTGGTCAGCGTTTGGGTGGTCCATCCCTTCTTGGCATCGAGCGTGGCGCGCACGATCTGACCGCCCGCCGCATCGTCCCACGTGACCCACGCCAGCGACTTGCCATCGGGCGACCACACCGGGCCGAACTCGCCGATGCTACTCTTGCTCACGCGCACCGGCGTACCACCCGGCAGCGCCATCACGTGCACACGCCCCAGCGACGAAAACGCGAGCTGCTTGCCATCGGGCGACGGCTGAATGTCGCGCACCTGACGCGACGCGAACGTGGCCGCCGTGTCGATTGTCCAGGCGAACTTCACCTCGGGGCCCATCTCGAGCTTCACGTCGGCTTCGAACGGGATCTTGGTGGCCGCCGACTTGTCGACCGGCACACGCCAGATCTCACCGCCGTACGACACCACGACCGACTTCGAATCGGGCATGAAGCTGAAGCCCGGATACGCATCCATCGGGGCGCGCGATTCGGTGTCGTCGCGCTGCACGGGGAACGCAAGCCAGTCTTCCTGCTGCGTCTCGAGGTTGCGGATGCGCAGGCCGGTCTTGGTCTCAAAGCGCGTGCCGTACACGAGATACTTGCCATCGGGCGACAGGGTGGGGCGGAAGCCCGAGCCGAAGCGCGTGGTCATCTGCGACACGCGGCCCGTCTCCTTGTCCCACACGTGCAGCTGGAACTGCGCGCCGATGCTGTTGTACTGCCAGTCGCCGGTGCGCGCCGCAAACCACATGTAGCGCGGGTCCTTGCCGAAGGCGGCGCCCAGCAGCTTCAACGTGGGCGGCAGGACGGGCTCGGTGGTGAGCGGCAACCCGTTGCCGCCGTTCACGTTGTACATCCACAGTTTGGCCGCACCGCCCAATCCGCCACCGCGCGACGCCACTACGTACGCACCGTCCGGGGTCCATTCCGGCGACACGTACATGTTGGTGTTCCCCTTCGTGACCTGCGTCGTGTCCTTCCCGTCCAGCGACTGGATCCAGACGTTCTCGCCGCCGGAGCGGTCGGACACGAACACGACCTTCTTGCCGTCGGGCGAGTAGCGCGGCTGCGCGTCGAAGCCCATGCCGCTCGTCAGGCGCGTGGCCTTCCCGCCGCCGATGGGCAGGGTGTACAGGTCGCCCATCAGGTCGAACACCAGCTGGGTGCCGTCGGGGGACACGTCGAGCGACAGCCAGGTGCCCTTCGTAGTCGTGAAGGCGTGCGTCCGGGCGGCCTTGAGGGGGAGCGAGGCCGTGTCGGGGGACGGCCCCTGGGCACCGAGTGCGGCGGCCGAGGCGAGCCACACGAGGGCCGCCAGTGGGGCCAGTGGTGTCATTCCGAGGGTCAGTCGATACGAGGAACGGTGCGTCACGCAGGCGTCTCCGGCAAAAGATGAGGGATCCCGAAAAATACGCCCGGGGACGCCACGCGGGGCGGGGCGTGTCGGGTTTTCCCCTATACAGCGGTCGGGCGTAGGAGCCGTAACCCTTCTCTACGCTCCCTGTGCGACTTCACCCGAGGACCCCCATGCGATCGGCCCGTGCTACGACCACCCCAACCGGACGTGAGCGCACGTTCGGCGAAGACGAAATCATCGTGAGCAAAACGGATGTGAGCGGCAAGATCACGTACGCCAACCACGTCTTCCTACGTGTGTCCGGGTACACCGAGGACGAGTCGCTCGGCGCCCCGCACAGCATGATCCGCCATCCGGATATGCCGCGCGCGATTTTCAAGTATGCCTGGGACCGCCTGCTGGCCGGGCACGAAGTGTTCGCCTACGTGAACAACCTCGCGCGCGAGGGGGACAACTACTGGGTGCTGGCGCATATGACGCCGACCCGCGGCCCCGACGGCGCGATCATCGGCTTCCATTCCAACCGCCGCGTGCCCGACCGCGCCAAGCTCGCCAAGGTGCTGCCGCTGTACGAGAAGCTGCTGGCCGAGGAGCGCCGGCACCCCGATCGGCCGCAGGGGCTCACGGCTTCAACCGCCATGCTGGCCGGCGCGCTGCAGGACGCGGGGAAAACGTACGACGAGTGGGTCTGGAGCTTGTAGCGTCTGTCCCTGCACCGCCCCGCTCCCCCGCGAGACCGCCCCGCACGACTTGTGCCCTCCGCCGATTCCAGCGCCCGTATGCCCTCTCCACTCTCTGGTGTTCCGATGACCACCGCCGCGTTCTCCCCCGATGCCGCATCCGACATCGACGCCCTGCGCGCCGAGCTGGCCATGTACCGCGCCGGCATGGCGGCCATTACCACGGTGGCGCGTCAGGCCGCCGCGGGGAACCTCGAACCGCGGGCGATGGGGATCGACCCGCACGGCCCGATCGGCGAACTCGCGCAGGCGGTCAATCACCTGCTCGACCTCTCCGACGCTTTCGTGCGCGAATCGACAGCCTCGCTGCAGCATGCGTCTGAAGGCAAGTTCTACCGCCGGGTCCTGCAGCGCGGCCTCCTCGGCACGTATCGCGATGCGGCCGTGGTGATCAACGCCGCCAACGACCAGATGCATCGCGGGGCCGACCAGTTGAAGGCCGCCGAAACGGCACGCCTGCAACTGGCCGACGATTTCGAGGTGGCGATCAAGGGGGTTGTGGACGAACTCGCCAACGCGGCCACCGATGCGCGGAGCACGGCGCAGGGGCTCAACACCGCCGCCGACAGTGCGTCGCAACACAGCACGTCGGTGGCCGCGGCCGCCGAACAGGCCAGCCGTGGCATCGACTCGGTGGCCGCCGCGGCCGAAGAGATCACGGTGACGGTCACCGAGATCGAACGACAGGCGCTGGAGACGCAGAAGATCTCCGGCCACGCGGTGGTAGCGTCGGAGGAAACGACGTCGCGCGTGCGTGCCCTCGCCGAGGCATCGGCGCAGATCACCCGCGTGGTCAAGCTCATCAACGACATCTCCAGCCAGACGCGCCTGCTGTCGCTGAACGCGTCGATCGAGGCAGCCCGCGCCGGCGAACTGGGGCGCGGCTTCGCGGTCGTAGCGGGTGAAGTCAAGAATCTGGCGGGTCGGGCCGGCGAAGCTACGGGCGAAATCGAGACGCAGGTGCTCACGATTCAGGCCGCGATCGACGAGGTGGTGCAGTCCATCGAGGGGATCGGCACGACGGTGCGGCGCGTAAACGACCTGTCGTCGGCGGTGTGCGGCGCCGTGGTGGAGCAGCGTCAGGCCAATGACATGGTGAGCCGCAACATTCAGGAAGCCGCGCTCGGCACCCGCGACGTTGCCCAGAGCATCACGACCGTGTCCACGGCGGTACGCGACACGAGCGACGCCGCCGGCCAGATGCTGGGCGCGGCCGACGGACTGTTCCGGATGGCCGACCGGATGCGCCACGAGGTTGACCGCTTCCTCACCGTGGTGCGCACCGGCACGGCCTGACGGCCGTCAGTCGCCGGCCCGCGCCCAGACGCCGCCCTGCGACGTCAGGGCGCGCATCCGGTGCTCGGTGCCGCCCCGGAAAATTGCTGCGCGAAAAACGGCAGCACGCGCTGCTCGAACCGCTGTCGCGTGCGGTCGGTGTGTCCACCGGCGAACGCATCAAGCCGATAGGGAATCTTCGCGCGGGCGAGCGCGTCGGCGTACGCCCGCGCCCCCAACGACACACTGGCGATGGCGTCGTCGAGTCCGTACTCGATGACTATCGCGCAGCTCCGACGCATCCCGCCCGCATCCTTGGCCAACAGATCGAGCGGCAGAATCTTCGACCACGCGCCCGGCTGGTCGTACGGTGCCCCGAACGCGGCCGTCATCGCCCGCGCGATCCGCACGCGGCCGGCCAACGCCGGTGGTGGTACGGTTGTGGAATCGCGTACGTACGGCCACACGTCGCTGTCGGGGGCGAGCTCTCCCACCAGCCCCGTGCAGCACGGACTCATGGCATACACGGTGCCGAATACGTTGGCGTGCGTCTGCGCGAGATACAGTGCGCCGAAGCCGCCCATCGACTGCCCCGCAATCCCGCGTGCCCCGCGCTCGGCACGCGTGCGGTACCGTGCATCGATGTACTGCACCAACTCCTGCGACACGAAGTCGTCCCATTGGCCGAACGCCGCCGAGTTCACGTAGAACCCGCCGCCCATCGCGTTGTCGGCGTTGGGCATCACCACCAGAAACTCGCCGGCATCGACGCGCCAGAGACTGTCCATGGTCTGCTGGAGGTCGAGCCCCTGATACGTGCCATCCAGCCACTCGCGCGGCTGTGACGTGAAGCCATGCAGCAGGTACAGCACCGGGAAGCGGCGGTTGGGCGTGCGGTCGTAACTGGGCGGCGTGTACACGAACACTTCGCGGTTCGGCGTGTCACCGATGGCGTTCCCGGCGATCGCCTTCGAGCGAATCGTGTCCACGAGAATGCGCCCCTGCGCCATGACGGGCGCGGGGAGGCAGATGACGAGGAGGAGGAGCCGCAGGAGGAGCGGGAAGGATCGGCGCATGCGGCGGTCCTAGGGCGTGGGAGGGGGGTCGGCCGACACCGTCATGATGCCGTTATTCTGGAGGGCGCGGGTGCAGAGCGCCCGGGCCGAGACCGCCAGGCCACTCGGGGGCACCGCGGGGGGCGTGATGCGCGTGGGTCCACGCGGGGCCTCGGGCGTGAACACCACCGGCAGGCACACCTGACGGCGGACCGCCACCCCGGCCACGCGCGGAATGCGGAATCGCTGCGCCGCCAGCCACTGACCAGTGACCGCCGGAAAGTCGGCGTGCGTCCCGGCGAACAGCCGCACGCTGTGCTGCTCGGCGCGCCCCACGGTATCCACCACGAACATCGCGAACACCGAGCCGGGCTCGCCGGCCTGTCGCCGGGCGTCCGGATACGGAATCGCCGGTGCGCGTGGCTCGAGCCACCCCGTGCTGTCCACGTCCACGTCAAAATAGGGCCGGAAGTCCGACTCCCGCTGAATCGGCAGCGGAAACTCGCGCACGAGGACCGAGTCCCCGGCCTCGACCTCGACCCCCACGCGCTGCACCCGCGGTGGCGTGCGCCCGAACGTAAGCAGATAGCGGCCGGCGGTGGGCGCCACCACGGAGAAGGTCCCCGACGTGTCGGTGGTCGTCTGCCCGAGCACGGCCAATCCGGTGTCGGTGGCCTGGACGAGACGGACCACGTACGCGACGGCCGGTCGCTGGGTGCGATCGTCGGTGACGTGGCCGGTGATCGTCTGGGCCGCGAGCGGACGGGAGAGCAGGAGGGCGGCGACCGCCGCCCTCGCAACAGTCAGGGCGGGACGGCGGAGCGCGCGACGGCGCGGGGGAGGCGGGGAACGCATGCCCCTACGTTACATTCTGACGCGTGTCGCCGCCTCTCTTCGTGCTGTTCCAGTACCTGCTCCCCAAGCAGGCCCTCACCTCGCTCGCGGGCGCCTTCGCCTCCGCGCCGCGCGGCCGCGTGACCACGTCGGTGATCCGCTGGTTCGTGGCCAAGTATGGCGTGGCCATGAGCGAGGCCGCCGAGCCGGATATCACGCGCTACGCGACGTTCAACGACTTTTTTACGCGGGCGCTGAAGCCCGGCGCGCGGCCGTTGGCGTCGGCGGCGTACCTCTGCCCGGTGGACGGCGCCGTCAGCCAGCTGGGCCCGATCACCGGCGATCAGGTGCTGCAGGCCAAGGGGCACTCGTACTCCACCACGGCGCTGGTGGGAGGCGACGCGTCACTCGCCGCGCCGTACACGAACGGCGCGTTCGCCACGGTCTACCTGAGCCCCAAGGACTATCATCGCATTCACATGCCCTGCGACGGGCGGCTGGTGCGGATGATCCACGTGCCGGGCGATCTGTTCTCGGTGAATCCCACCACCGCGCGCGGTGTGCCGGGGCTCTTCGCGCGCAACGAACGCGTGGTGTGCGTGTTCGAGGGGGCGCACGGCCCGTTCGTGATGGTGCTGGTGGGCGCCACCATCGTGGGGAGCATGGCCACCGTGTGGCACGGCATCGTCAACCCGCCGCGCCCGGGCACGGTGCGCGAGTGGCACTACACCGACCAGACCATCCACCTCGCCCAGGGTGACGAGATGGGACGTTTTCTGCTCGGCTCCACCGTGGTGCTGCTCTTCCCGCCCCATCAGATCGCATTTGCCGCGGACTGGGCGGCCGACATCCCCGTGCGTATGGGCTGCGCGATGGGGAGCGCCATGCGGAGCGCGATGGGCGGCCAGCCGTAGGGATGCAGCCGCCCGCGCGCGCCGCGCGGGTTATGCGGTCTTTTTCGAGCCGATGTTGGGCATGAACAACGGCACCAACAGCATCGCGGCGGCCAGCAGCAGCGACACGAGGCTCACCACCTTGCCGCGCGCGTACGTAGCCGACTCGAACCACAGCCGCACCTCCTTCGCCCCCGGCGGCAGGTCCACGCTGATCAGCGTGTGATTCGCGCGGCGCACCACGCCCGGCTTGCCGTCCACTTCGGCGTGCCAGTCGGGATACCAGTTCTCCGACACCAGCAGCTGGCTCATGGCCGGCTCCGCGCCCGTGAGCGCGATGCGCATGCGTCCGGCGCTCCACTCGGTCACCGCCGCCTGCACCCGCGGCTCAGGGAACGGCGGCACAGCGGCCGGTGAGGTCGCGGTGGAGGTATCCGGCAGCAGCGCGACCGCACTGCGCGGAAAGCGTGGATCGACCACCGTGGCGAGCACCTGCGCGTCGCTCAGCTTGGCCGACACCGGCAGCACGCGCGCGTAGGCCGGCACCGCGTCGTTCTCGTACAGCGCGGCCGTGGTGCCGAAGGCGGTGGGCGCCGGGCCGACCACCTGATGGAAGCCGGGCACCGGCTGCGAATCGGGGAGAATGAGGTACCGCACCGCCAGCAGGTCGAACAACTGCGGTGTAAGCAGGCTGCGGAAGCCTTCCTGCGCCCCGGCCAGTTCGTTGTAGCGCCGCAGCTGGAGCCCGTGATAGCCCAGCGCACTCGGAATGCGGTACGCCATGAGAATCGACTGCCCGTAGCTGTTGCCGGCGTCGATCACGCGATACGGCGCCGGTGCCTTGCGCAGATACGACGTGACCGCATCGTCGGCAAACAGTGTGCTGGCGCGCGGCGAGAAGGTGTAGAACTGCTTGTCCACGCTCCAGAGATCGAGCCCGACGATCACGAGCAACGCCGCAGTGGCGATCCGCACCGGCAGGCGACCGGCGGTCACGGCCCACAACACGCCACCGCCCAGCACCACGAACACCAGCAGGCGCAGCGCGCCGCTCTGGAGATACGGCGCGTTGGCCGCCACGGCATCCAGACGCTCGGGGATCGCGATCGCCTGGGCGAGCCCCTGCAACCCACCCACGGCACCAAGCAGCGCAAACACGCCGACGGCACCGGTCACCAGCAGCACGGTCCGCATGGGCACACGGCGGGCCAGCAGGCGATCGAGTCCCACACCGGCCAGCACACACAGCATGAAGGCGGGCAGATAGAACACCATCCCCATCGCGCGGATCTTCTTGACCAGCGGCAGCAGCTCGTAGAACGGCCGGTAGAACGGCGTGTAGCCGGCGAACGACAGCATAAGAAAGAACAGCGCCCCGACACCGAACGCGATCACGAACCGGCGATGCGCCTTGTCGCCCAGCGCCAGCGCCGCGAGCGCCAGCGGCAGGAAGCCCATGTACTCGGTGTGAAACTTGATCGGGTTCCGTCCCCAGTACTGATCGAGCACGCCGTTGAACTGCGGCAGCAGCAGTGTGAACACTTCCGACGGCGGCAGCGCATAACTGGTCGCGAATTCCCAGCCGGTATCGGGACCACCTTCGGCGCGGGGCGAGAACGGGATGTAGTCCAGGAACGGCATCACCTGCAACGCCGTGATGCCACCGCCGACCGCCACCGCAATCGCCGAGAAACCCAAGGCCTTCCACGGATTCAGACCGGCCGGACGCTCGGCGTCAAAGAACGCGAGGTAGATCGCCCACAACCCGAGGGCGAGCAGCAGGAAGTACGCCATGTGGTAGTGGCCGAGCACGATCAGCGCGACCAGGAACGCAAAGGCGCCGTAGCACCAGGTTGTGCCGTGCCGGATGGCGCGCAGCAGCGTCCAGAACGCCAGCGGGGTGAGCGCCGACACGAACAGCTTGCCGTCGTGGCCGGGGCTCATCTGGGACGCCACGATCCCCGTGAGTTCGTAGGCGATGCCGGCGATCACACTCGCGTTCCACGAGAGCCCCAACGACCGGCAGAAGCGATACGTGAACCAGCCGGTGAGCACGAAGTGGATGGCCATGCCGAGCGTGATGGCCACATCCACCGGCATGATCCAACGCAGCCACGCGGTGGGATAAAAAATGTCGCCGTGCATGGCGCCGATGTACGGCAGCCCGCCGAACAGATAGGGATTCCACTGCGGGATCGCGCCGTCTTGCAGGAACGACTCAGCACCGAACAGGCGGAACGAGTAGCCGGCAATGAACATGTCCGAGCGGCCCCCACCGAACAGCATCTGCCCGGTGAGGAGCGGCCAGAGCAGCAGCATCGCGGCGCCAAGGCAGAGCGCGAACGCGAGGGCGTGGTCGCGCGTGTGCGACGGCCGCGGCGCGGCACCCGGCAGAGACGACGAAACGGTGGCGTGGTCGGAAGGCATCGTGGGAAGTTAGATCGCGGTGGGGCGCTCCGCTGCCCCGGGAGCGGCCCCCGGGAGCGGCCACGAGGGCGGTCAGGGGTGCGGGAGCGTGGCGAAGGCGCGCACGGGGAACGTCCCCACACCGACCAGCTTGGGTGGCACGGCGGTGAACGTGAAACCGGCGTCCGGGAGCTCCTGCAGGCGACACAGATGCTCGGCGATCAGGATCTCCTCGCGCAGGAGCACCGTATGCGCCGGGCGCGTGCCCCCATCCGTGTTGTCGATGTTCATGGAGTCGATGCCCACCAGCACCGCACCGGCGTCGCGCAGCCAGCACGCGGCCTGCTCGGTGAGGTACGGATGCTGCTCGAAGTACGGATCCGTGCCCCAGTGCACGTCCCAGCCGGTGTGCACCAGCACGGCCTTGCCGCACACCACGTGGGCGGCGAGCTGGCCAGCGAGCAGCGGCACATCAATCGCACGCCCCTCGCGCTGGCCGTCGTGCTGCGTGGCGCGCACCACCAGCGCGGGCAGATCGACGAACCGCTCGAGCGGCATCGAGGCCGTATCACGGCCGTCGGCGTACCGATGGAACGGGCAGTCGATGTACGTGCCCGTGTTGGTGATGAGCTCCACCCGCCCGATGTGGAACTCCGTACCCGGCTCGTACAGGGCACGCGAATCCTCGCGACTGAGGTAGTCGCAAATGACCGGTGCGGGCAGCCCCTTGTAGTACACGACGCCATCTTCAATGGCGTGGCTGAGATCGACGAGCGTGCGGGACGGTGTCATCATGGTGCGCGGCGCATGAGCGGGAGTGATTCGGTGCGTCATCACGGGATGCGCAACACCGCAGGCAACTTCGCGACACGATAGCTTCCCCACCAGCGCGTTACTGCTGCGCGTGGCTCCTGCGCGTTGCCTCCCCGCCACACACCCGTCCATGGAATTCGATACCGATGTCGCCGTGATCGGCGGCGGCGTGGCCGGCCTCACGGCCGCGTGGCAGCTCGCCACCGCCGGACGGCACGTCACGCTGTTCGAGGCCCGATCGCGGCTGGGCGGCCGCGTGCTGACCGCGCCGGCGGCGCCCTGGCCCGACCGGCCATGGCTGGACCTCGGCCCCGCGTGGTTCTGGCCGCACCAGCCGCACATCCGGGCGCTCGTGGCGGAGCTCAACCTCCCGGTATTCGCGCAGCACCAGGCGGGGTTGGCGCGCTACGACGCCGGCGGAGGACGCGCCCCGGAGTCGTTCGACGCCTCCGGACAGTCTGCCCCGTCGTACCGGCTGATGGGCGGCATGCACGCGCTCACCGAGGCCTTGGCGGCCGCCTCGCAACGCGCCGACACCCCGGTCACGATACGCCTCGGCGCCCCCGTGCACACGGTCGCGGTGCACCACGACGGGGTCGTCATCCGTGGCGATGATCACACCACGACCGCACGGTGCGTCGTGGTGGCCGCCCCGCCCCGCGTGGTGGCGCGCGACATCACCTTCGATCCGCCGCTGCCGCCCGGCGTGCAGACGCGGTTGCGCGACACCGTCACGTGGATGGGGCACGCGATGAAGTGCGTGGTGACCTACCGCGCGCCCTTCTGGCGGGGCGCGGGGCTGTCGGGCTACGCGGTGAGCTGGGGCGGCCCGTTACAGGAGATCCACGACGCCGGCATGCCGGCACAGGGCGTTGATGACGCCGGGCACGCGCTGATGGGGTTCGTGGCCCCGCGCACCACCGCCGCCGCCCGCGCGTTCCGCGACGCCGATGCCGCGGCACGGCGCGCGGCGGTGCTGGTACAGCTGGCGCGTCTCTTCGGCCCCGACGCGCAGCACGCGCTCGACTACGCGGAGTACGACTGGGCGCGGGACCCGTACAGCTGCGGGGCGCAGGACGACGAGCCGCCCGCGGCCCACCCGGAGTACGGGCACCCCGACCCTGACGGCGGTCTCGCCACCACGGCGTGGGGCCGTCGGCTGGTGTGGGCCGGCACGGAAACCATCGCGATGGGTGGCGGCTATCTGGACGGCGCGGTGGCGTCGGGGCGGCGCGCGGCCGCCGCAGTGCTCACGCCCTGATCACGCCGTCTGGACGTCCCTGAACCGCACCAGCCGCTTCGTGTCCTCATCGAACAGTGCGAGCTGGAGCGCCTTGATACCCATCCCGATCGTCATGGACGGCGCATGATTGAACAGCGGGTTGTTGTCGTGCGCTTCCTGCAACCGGAAGTTCGGGATCTTCGGACCGATGTGATGCACATGATGCAAGCCGATGCTGCCCGTAAACCACTGGAGAATCGGATGGAGGCGCAGGTGCGAACTGCCCGTGATGGCGGCCGTCGCGTAATCCCACTCCTCATGGTTTTCCCAGTACGCGTCCTCGAACTGGTGCTGCACGTAGAATAGCCAGATCCCCGCCGCCGCCGCGACATACATGCACGGCAGGTACACCAACAGGAACGCCCGCGGGCCCCACAGCCACACCGACACCGCGATGGCCGCCGCGATGGCGAGGTTGGTGTACCACACGCTGTACAGCTGTTTCGTTTTCGTAGCCTTGCTGCGGCCGCGGAACCGCTGATTGAGCATGAGATGCAACGGCCCCACGAGCATCAGCGACAACGGATGCCGCACCAGCCGGTAGATCAAGCGACCACGCGCATCGCGCGCGAGGTACTCCTTGACGGTGATCGTGGGCACATCGCCATGCCCGCGGCGATCGAGATCGCCCGACGAGGCGTGATGCAGCGCATGATCGCGACGCCACTGCGCAAACGGCGTGAGCGTGAGCACGCCCGTCACGAAACCCAGCGCGTCGTTCACCTTGGGCCACGGGAGATACGACGAATGCGAGCAATCGTGCATGATGATGAACGTGCGCACGAGCAGTCCCGCCCCCGGCAGCACCAGCAGCGCCGTGACCCACGGCGCCACATCGAGACACTGGTACATCGCCCAGAGCACCGCCGCGAGCGGCACCAGCGTGTTCACCACCTGCCAGAGCGCACGACGCACATCGGCCCCGGCATACTTGGCGACGATCGCGGTCCACTCGCCGCGGGGAACATCCAGCACGCGGGCCTGCAGCAACTCAGCCATGCAGTTCGGATCCTGTCTTCGGGGGGAAGGGCGCCATCACCGGGGAGGAGCCGGACACCTGTACTATCGCAGGTGGGACGAGCAGGGCGATAGGGCTACGCATGGAATACGCGCCCCATCGCCGACACGCTGACATCAATGCCGCACATGTGGCGTACATCACCATGTCGCACGGTACGTGCGCGCACTAGGGTCGTTTGTCACGATCGAAGGTATCCGTACGCTTGACGTTACGCTGCAGCACGTCGTCGTTCACCCAGTAGTTCGGACCGAAGGGTACAATCTTCGGCCACAGCTGATCGAGTGACATCGCATCATAGAGCGTACCTCCTTTCATCACGAAGGTCGCATCGGCAGTGGCGCGGATATTCTCGAGTGGGTTGGCATTCAGGATCACGAGATCGGCGAGTTTGCCCACCTCGATGCTGCCCAGATCCTTGTCCGCGCCCAGAAAACGCGCGCCGTGTAACGACGCCACTTCGAGCGCCCCGTGGTTGCCGAGCGCCGACGCCCCCATCCACAACTCCCAGTGTGGTGCGAGCCCGTGATGTTCACCGTGGCTGCCCAGTGCACCCCAGCCGCCTTCGGCGATGATATCGGCCATGGCCTGCGCGATGAACGGGAACGAGTAGTCGGTGAGCGGACGCATCGCGCGCACGCGCGTGTCGGGCACCAACGCGCGCCACGGGAACCACCTGCGCTGCTTCGGATCCTTCCACACGTCCGACTCCTGGAACCAGTACTCGATGTTCCACGCCCCCGGACCCGCCACCACAATCGTGGGCGAGTAGGTGGCGCCGGCTTTGCCGAGGAACTTCGCGCCATCGCTGTACATGGGGACTTCACTGAAGGCGTGCTCCCAGCCGGTCTGTCCGTCCATGATGAAGCCGAGATTCTCGAAGAAGAACCCGCCCTCGGAGGTGAGGTTCGTGCCCACGGCGCGCGCGGCGTCGGCGGTCCACTGCCGCTGATCACGACGCGGCTGCGCGTACTGCTTGATCGCCGTCGCGCCCCACCCCGCCATCTTCGTCACCATCGCCAGCGCATCGCGCGGATTGTTGATCTCGTTGGCGCGCGCGGCGTCACCGGCCGTGATGTTGTCCCCCGTGCTGAAGCCGCGCGGTCCGATGATTTCGCCGACTTCCACCAGCTCCGCGGTGGGGAACATGTTCTGGCTGTACATCGAGACGTCCATCGTCGTCGTCACGCCGTAGGCGAGATAGA
Organism: Gemmatimonadota bacterium; assembly: GCA_031127225.1. Classification (GTDB taxonomy): domain Bacteria; phylum Gemmatimonadota; class Gemmatimonadetes; order Gemmatimonadales; family Gemmatimonadaceae; genus Gemmatimonas. Next base: position 17,196 of record JARIEV010000024.1, read on the forward strand.
TGGCCTGTTCGAAGTCATGACGGGGGCGCATTCCGCGCCATTCGCGGTAGTGATGCGAATGCATGTCGACCAGGCCGGGGATGATCGTCTTGCCCGCGGCATCGACGATGCGATCCACGCCGGCGGTGCTGCACGTGCCCACGCACGCGATGCGGCTTCCCTTCACCACGATCGTGCCGCGCTCGATCACCGCGCGCTGGTTGAGCGTGATGATGCGCGCGTTCGTGATCGCGATCGTGCCGGTGGGCACGGCCCGCGGCGCCGAGAGCTTGAGCGTGAGCGTGTCGGTCTTCCCGTTCGCAACGTGATGCACGTAGTACGCAGCACCGTTGGAATACTCGAGTGTGAGGCTGTCACGCCAGCGGGGAAAGAGACCGCCGTCGCGCGTGAGTTGCGTCACCGGCAGCTGTCCGCGGCGCTTCTCGACGCGCGGCACCGCGCTGCCGATGCCGCCCCACACCATCGGCGTGAGATACACGTTGTCCCCTTCCTGGAAGGCCACGAAGCGGCCGTCGGGTGACGGCAGGATCTCGTCGGCGTTCGGGAAGGTGAGATGGTCCTGCAGGTCACTGCCATCGAGCTTCACGGAGCGCAGCGTGGTGCCGCTGGCGCGACCGCTGCCGCCCGCGCGCTGCTCCGGCCAGAATACGCGACCGTCGGGACCCACCGACGGGCGCGGCAGCTGACGGCGGGCTTCGCCGCCCACGGAGACACCCGACGGCCGGTTGATCAGCGCGATCGCGCGCCCGGTGTCGGCCGCCGCCGGTGCCATCGCGTCGAAGCGGGTGATGTCGTACCACACGTTGTGCGTCATGGTGCGGCCGCGCGCCGTGGCGCCCTCGCCCCGCGCCACGAGCACGCCGCGTCCGTCGGCGGTCCAGGTGGGATCGGTGTAGTCGCCCGGATCACGCGACAGCCGCTTGGGCGCGCCACCGGCCGCCGGCACCGTCCACACATGGCCACGTGACGAATCGTCCCACGTCACGAAGGCGATCGACCGCCCGTCGGGGCTCCACGCGGGCGCGAATTCCAGCGGACCGAAGCTGGCGGGCGTCACCCGCCGCGGGGCGCCGGTGGCGCCGTCCTGCACGTGAATGCGGCCCAACGCCTGAAAGGCGATCACCCGCCCATCGGGGCTCGAGGACGGCCAGCGGAAAAACTTCGCCTGCACCGCATCGTCGGTGATGCGGAACTCCTTGCGGGCCATCTGCGACAGCGTCCGGTGCACGGTGGCCGTGAACGGGATGGTGGCCACCGCCCGCGTGGCGACATCGACCCGCCGCAGCTTGCCCCCCTGCGCGATCACGATCGACCGGCCGTCGGCGGCCCACTTGTAGCGCGGCAGCACGCCCAACGTTTTCGAGCCGCTCGCCGCCATCGGCTCGATGGGGTCCATCAACAGACGCTCGGCGCCGGTCTTGAGATCGCGCAGCCACAGCGCCGACCGAGGCCCGACCTGATGCCCCTTAAACTCCAGCGTGCCGTCGGGGATCTGCCGCGCGAAGGCGAGGAAGCGGCCGTCGGGGGAGATCTCCGGCGCTGCGCCGCCGCCGCTCGAGAAGCGCGAGGCCGCGGCATCGCCGCTCTCGCCGTTCGTGATGTCGAGCGTCTCGCCGTCGGCGAAGGTAAACCGCCGCAGCTGCTGGGAACCGCCCAGCGGCTCACGCGGCATGACGGGCATCGACACCTGGTAGTACAGATATTTCCCGTCGGCGGACACCGACGGCCAGGCCGGTGCGCCGTTCACTCCGCCCGTGCCAGCCGCCACGAGTGGCACGCCGGTGCCGCCGTCCTTGTGATACATCCACAGGCCGCCGGCCGGCGCCCCGCCCTCACCGCCGCCCCGACCGCCCTTGCGGACCACGATGAACCGTCCGTCGGGGGTCCATGCCGGCTCGAACGCCGTGGCAGTGAGGTCGCTGAACACGGCCCGCGGGTTCGTTCCGTCGGCGTTCATCACCCACAGGTTGTACTGCCCCCTCCGGTCGCTGATGAAGGCGATGGTATTCCCGTCAGGGGAAATACGCGGCTGAAAATTCAACGCCACCCCGCTGTTCTGCGTGAGTACCGTGGCCGTACCCCCGCTGCTCGGCATACGGTACACGTGACCCAGCAGATCGAACACCAGCCAGCGACCGTCCGGAGACAGGTCGGCCGACATCCACGTCCCTTCGCTGGTGGTGAAGTCGATGTCGCGGGTGGTTCCGCGCGCCTGCGTCACGTCCCATGCGGCGCGCGCCTCGCTCGCGGGCTGGGCCGGGAGCGCGTGGGCGGCGATGGTGAGGGCGGCGGCGCTGGCCGCCAGGAAGAGAAGCGCGCGTGGACGGGGCATAATGGCGGGGGACAAAGGTGGGAACGGCTGCCGCCAATGCTACCTGTCGAGCCCGTCGTTCGGTAAGACCACCAGCCCACCCCGGTGGGCCGGAACGACAGCCCCGCCATCTATGATAGCGCTGGCCGTGTTTGACAGCCCCTTCCTCGGTGAATAAGCTGTCCCCATCGCAGTCTCACGGGGCACTCCCTTGCCGCTCCGCTCCCGCTGTGTCATCAGCGCCCCTGCGGTTCCGCAGATGTGCCATGCCCGACGCGCTGATCACCACCACCCGGCACCCTTCCTGATGATGAAGCAACGAATACTCCCGGTGTTCTTGGGGACGCTCCTGTGTGCGACACAGGCGTTCGCCCAGACGAAAACCGTGACCGGCAAAGTGACCCGCGACGTCGGCGTGCCACTCTCCGGCGTCTCGGTCGTCGTGAAGGGCACGCCCACCGTCGTGCAAACGAACAACAACGGCGATTACAGCATCCGCGCCAACGTCGGCCAGGTACTGCAGTACCGCCTCATCGGCTACGTCCCGCAGGAGCGCACCGTCGGCGCCGCGGACGCCATCAGCGTGCAACTCACGAAGTCGGCGGCCAACCTCGACGCCGTGGTCGTCACGGCGCTGGGACAGACCACCACGCAGCGTAACCTCGGCACCTCGCAGCAAACCGTCTCCGGCGCCGACGTGGCGCAGACCGGTCGCGAAAACTTCATCAACGGCCTGCAGGGTCGCGTGGCCGGCGTCGAAGTCACGAGCACCTCGGGCGTCCCCGGTGCCTCGTCGTCGATCACCATCCGCGGCGTCAGCTCGATCAGCGGCAGCAACCAGCCGCTCATGATCATCGACGGCCTGCCGATGGACAACAAGACGCTCAACACCGGCTCGCTGGCCTCGGACGCTCCGGGCTCGCTCACGGCGTTCAGCAACCGCGGCGTCGACTTCACCAACCGCGCGGCCGACATCAATCCGGAAGACATCGAGAGCATGGTTGTGCTCAAGGGCCCGGAAGCAGCGGCCCTGTACGGCATCGACGCGGCCAACGGTGCGATCGTGATCACCACCAAGCGCGGCAAGCCGGGCGTCGGTGGGTTTGAGTACAGCAACCGCGTCCGCCTCGACCAGACGCGCGCGCGCCCCGAAACGCAGCGCACCTATGGCCCCACCTCCGTGGCCGGCAGCGTGTTGGGCTCGTTCTCGTACTTCGGCAATCCGTACGCGACCGGCACGCAGTTCTACGACAACGTCGACGGCTTCTTCCAGTCGGCGCTCTCGCAGCAGCACAACCTGACGTTCAGTGGTGCCTCGCCGGATGCGAAGGTGAACTATCGCGTCGGCCTGGGCTACAACGCGCAGGGAAGCGTGATCCCGAATTCCGACTACTCCCGCATCAACCTCACGGGCTCGGGCGGGGCGCAGGTCACGAAGTGGCTCAAGACCGACCTGTCCATGCAGTACGCACAGGCGGATAACGATCAGGCGTTGAAGGGCCCCAACGGCCCGCTCATCGGCCTGCTGCTCTGGCCGCAGACGGATCAGGCGAGCGACTACCTCACGCCCGCCGGCAACCGCCGCCGCATTACCGCGCTGGCCACGAGTTCGGAAACGGATAACCCGTACTTCAGCGTCAACAAGAACCGCGTAAACTCGCGCAACGGCCGCCTGATCGCCAACCTCGGCATCACGCTCACACCGTTCAGCTGGGGGTTCCTGAAGACGAACATCGGGTCCGACGGATACACCAATGAAAATCTGATCCTCCGGCACCCCGAAAGCGCCGGCGTCGCGAACAACAACAACGGCATTCTCGACGTCGCCAACGACGTCACGCGTAACCTGAATGCCCAGACGATCTTCAACGTCAATCGCATTCAGCTCACCGACAAGTTCTCGATCAACGGCCTAGCCGGCAATCAGATCTCCGATTTCCGGTCGGAAGTGAGCGGCCTGCTGGGGCGCGACTTCCTCGATCCGGACTTCGTGTCGGTGAACAACACGAACGTCCGCACCACGCGCACCAACCGGCAGCAGCGCCGTCTGGTGAGCCTGTTCAGCAGCCTCACGGCCAACTACGCCGACTACCTGTTCGTGACCGTGACCGGCCGGAATGACTGGACGTCGACGATTCCGCAGGAGCGGAACTCGTTCTTCTATCCGTCCATCCAGAGCAGCTTCATCTTCTCCGACGCCATTCCGTCGATCGGCAAGGTGATGAGCGGCAAGCTGCGCGCGAGCTACGCGCAGGTGGGCAAGGATGCGCGCCCGTACGCGTTCCGCCCGTCGCTTGAGTTCAAGACAACGGCCAACGGCGGCTATGGCTACGGCTTCACGGGTCCGAATCTCGACCTGCGCCCGGAGTTCGCCAGCTCGTACGAAGTCGGTACGGAACTGGGCTTCTTCCAGGACCGGCTCGGCCTCGATGTCACGACGTACCGCAAGGAAACCACCGACCAGATCGTCAATGACATCCGCGGCAGCTACGCGACCGGCTTCATCCTGTTCAATCTGAACGGCGCGTCCACGCGGAACACCGGCGTCGAAGTGACGCTGCGCGGCACGCCGGTCATGAAGCGCGACCTCACGTGGGACGTGATCGCCAACGTGGAGCGCGCGCGCGGCAAGGTGCTCGCCCTGCCGAACGCCCTGCCCGAGTCGTACGTGTCCGATACGTGGCTGTACGGCAACGTCCGCAACGGCGTGGCCCCGGGGTTGTCCACGCGGTCGCTCACCGGCCTGTTCTATCTGCGCGACACGATCCCCGGCTCGAAGAAGATCCTCATCGATCCGACCACCGGTCTCCCGCTGCGCTCCACGGCCTTCATCGACGCCGGGTATGACCGCCAGCCCGACTTCACGATCGGCCTCACGAACACGCTGCGCTACAAGAAGTTCTCGGTCAGCTTCCTCGTGGACATCCGCAAGGGCGGCGACGTGTTCAACGCCACCGAGCACTTCCTGACCACGCGCGGTCTCAGCAACCGCACCCTCGATCGCGATCAGCCGCGCGTAATCGACGGCGTGCTGCGCGACGGCAAGGAAAACACGGCCAACCCCACGAAGAACACCATCGTGGTCATCCCGGCCGTGCAGCCCCAGTACTACACGGGCATCAGCGAAGAGCTCTTCATCGAGAAGGACATCAACTGGGTGCGCCTGCGCGACGTCACCGTGCGCATGGCTCTGCCCGGCAAGTACTTCAAGGCGCGTGAAGCCAGCGCCTATGTCACGGGTACGGATCTCTTCCTCTTCACGAACTACTCGGGCCTCGATCCGATCGTCAACGGCAACAGCGCCGCCGTCGGCGGCTCGTCCGGTGTCGGTATCGACTACGGTAACTTCCCGATGCCGCGCGGCCTGGCCTTCGGCATCAAGATGGGGTACTAAACCATGAAATCCTTCCGCAAGGTTTTGCTGGTCAGCGCGATGGCGCTGACATCGACCAGCTGCAACGAATTCCTCGACGTCAACAACAACCCCAACGGCCCGCAGACGGTCTCGGCGAACCTGTATCTCGCGCCGATGCTGCACTGGGTCGTCACATCGCCGCAGTACGACGGCCGGTTCGTTGCGCGGTACACGCAGCAGCTCACGCTGCCCGGGACCGCACTCGGCACGTGGGACCGCATGGGCTATGACCCCTCCAGCGACAACGGTGCGCAGCAGTGGCGTGACGTGTATTGGTCGCTGGGGCAGAACCTCGTCGACATGACCAATCTGGCCGAGGCCGAAGAGCGCTGGGACCTGCTGGGCGTCGCCAAGGTGCTCAAGGCGTGGGGATGGCAGGTGACCACCGACCTCCACGGCGAGATCATCGTCAAAGAAGCGATCGATCAGTCGAAGTTCAGCTTCGGCTATGATTCGCAGGAGTACGCGTATCAGGAAATCCTGAAGCTGCTCAACGAGGCGATCACGAACCTGCAGCGCACGGACGGGGCCGTGGATCAGGCCTATCTGGCGCGGACCGACAAGATCTATAACGGCGACCGCACGAAGTGGCTCAAGCTGGCGTATGGTATGAAGGCGCTCTGCCTCAACCATTTCTCCCGCAAGGCCTCGTACAAGCCGGCCGACGTCATCGCGGCGGTGAACCTGTCGTTCAGCAGCGGTGCCGACGACGCGCTGCTCAAGTACCCGGGCACCCAGAACGACGACATCAACTTCTGGGGACGGACACGCGGCAACTTCAACGCGTACCGCCAGACGCGGTTCGTGGTCGATCTGATGAACGGCACGCAGTTCGGCGGCGCGGTGGACCCGCGCATGAGCCGCATGCTGTCACCGTCGCCCGATGGCCAGTACCGCGGCCTTGACGTGAACGTGGTTGGCTTCGGGGCGCTCACCACGGCCCAGCAGCCCAACAACGTGTACGGCTACGCCGGCACCGGCGGGCTCGCGCTCCCCGGCCGCTACATCTTCGATGACAAGGCCAAGCTGCCCCTCATGACGTACTCGCAGCTGCAGTTCATCAAGGCAGAAGCGGCGTACAAGCTGGGCGACCTAGCCACGGCACTGGCTGCCTACACGGCCGGTGTGTCGTCGCACATCGACTTTGTGAACGCGCGCAATCTCGACAACGGGCAGGCGCCCACGCAGATCTCGTCGACCGAGAAGTCGGCCTTCCTGGCGAGCCCGGCCATCATCCCGGCGTCGCCGGCCGGGCTGTCCCTCACCCGCATCATGTCGCAGAAGTACATCGCGCAATGGGGCTGGGGACACAACGAAATCTGGATGGACATGCGCCGCTACAACTACACCGATGTCGACCCCGTGAGCGGTGTGCAGGTGTTCCCCGGCTTCGCGCCGCCAACCACCCTGTATCCCGACAACGGCGGCAAGATCGTTCAGCGCATCCGTCCGCGCTTCAATTCGGAGTACGTGTGGAACCGTCCGGGTCTCGAGGCCATCGGTGGTCTCGCGCTCGACTACCACACGAAGCCCCTCTGGATCACTCAACCGTAATCAGCGATGAACACATTCAGATCGATCGCGATGCTGCTGTGCGCCGTCGCGCTCACCGCGTGTGAGAAGAACGGCGTGCAGGACATCACCGGCTCGCTCCCCGGGGCGCGCATCAAGTTTTTCAATTTCGGCGTAAACACGCCGGCCGTGAATTTCTACGCCAACGACAGCAAAATCACGGCGATCACCTCGGCCACCGGCGTGGAAGCCGTCACCGGCGTGAACTCTGGGGGCGTGGGCTCGGGCGGCTTCTACTCGGCGGTCCAGCCCGGTGCCTACACTTTCACAGGGAAGATCGCCGCGGTCGTGGACAAGGACCTCGTGGTGTCGCGCGCCACCGCCACGCTGGTGGACGGGAAGGCCTACTCGTTCTACATCAGCGGCATCTACAACGTGACGGCCAAGACCGCCGAGGCGTTCGTGGTGGAGGACACGTTCGTGGATACGCTGGACTACACGGTGGCCTACGTGCGGTTCGTGAACGCGATCTCCAACGCCAACCCGATGACGCTGTACGCCACGAACCCTACCACCGGCGTGGAACTGCCGGTGGGCAGCGCGGTCGCGTACAAGTCGGCGGGTGCTTTCACGGCACTGCCAAGCGCCGTGTACGACCTCCGCACGCGCTACGCCGGCTCGGCCACGAACGTCATCACCCGCACCGCCGTGTCGTTCGTGGCGGGCAAGGTGTACACGATCGGGGCGCGTGGTGACATCACGGTCACCTCGACCACGCTGGCCACGCGGCCACAGCTGGACAATACGGCGAACCGGTAGCCTTTCGGCGCGACGTGTCGCGCCCGCAGGACAAACGGCCCCCGGCGCATGCCGGGGGCCGTTTCAGTTGCATGTGGATCAGCTGTAGGATCACAACCAGCATGGCCGGCCCTGGGTGATTGCCGCGCCGGTTGCCGGAAACGTCGCCCCCCGTAAATCGTCTGTTCCCGATGGCGAGGTTGTCGATCAACTCCCCACGAGAGCGCATGCCCCAACTGTCCGCCCCTGACGCCCTGTTTCTGGCGTTTCAGACCGCCGTCGCCGGGCGCTACTCGATCGACCGGGAGCTCGGCCGCGGTGGCATGGGCGTGGTGTATCTCGCCCGCGAGGTGCACCTCGATCGGCATGTGGCCATCAAGGTCCTCCCCAGCGCGCTCGCCGCCACACCAGCGCTACGCGAACGGTTTCTGCGCGAGGCACAACTCGCCGCCAAGCTGTCGCACCCGCACATCATCCCCATTCACGCGGTCGATGTGACCGGTGAGTTTGCGTACTACGTGATGACCTACGTCGACGGCGAAACGCTGTCGCAGCGCGTGCAGTCGCGTGGCCCCCTCATGGCGCGCGAGGCGGCCCGCATCCTGCGCGAAGTGGCGTGGGCCCTCGGTCACGCGCATGCGCAAGGACTCGTGCACCGCGACGTCAAGCCGGACAACATTCTCATCGAACGCGAGAGCGGGCGCGCGCTGGTGGGCGATTTCGGGATCGCTGCGGCCAGCGGTGAGCACGCGAAGACGGCGCAGAGTGGCACGCCGGAGTTCATGAGCCCCGAACAGGCGCTCGGCCGCGACGTGGACGCGCGCAGCGATCTCTACGCACTTGGCGTCACCGCCTACTTCGCGCTGTCTGGCCGACTGCCGTTCACGGGTGAAAGCGCCACCGACGTGTTGGCGAAGCAGGCGACCGCGAGCGTGGCGCCGCTCTCGTCACTGGGCGTCGTGGTTCCCCGCGCGCTGGCGCAGCTGGTAGAGCAGTGTCTGGCCAAGGATCCGGCCGACCGTCCACCGCGCGCCGATGCCCTCGCCGAGCAGTTGAGCGTGTCCATCGAGCAGCGGCGCGAGCTGCCGGCCGTCCTGCGCGCCTTCGTCAAGCGCGACGGCCGTCTGGATGGCGGCGGCACGCTGCTGGCATTAATCACGGCGCTGGTGGCCGCCGTGGGCATTTCTGCCCTCGCCGGTCCGGCGGTCGGCGTTGGGTTACTGATCGGGCTCGTCGCACTCATCACACCGGTGTTCGGCGTGCTGGCCGCCAAGCAGCTGCTCGACCACGGCTTCGCGCAGGCCGATCTGGTGCCCGCCTTCCGCACCGAGCGGGCCAATGCACGCGAAGAGCGCAGCACGCAGCACCGGCCACTGCGCGCCGTCGCCGAGCGCATCCTCGGTGCCTGCACCCGTGTGGCCGCCTCCACCACCGCCGTCCTCACCCCCTTCGCACTCGCCGGCACCGTGATCCCGCGCTTTGCCGACGTGGGGCCCGTGGTGATCACAGGCGGCGTGGCCAGCACGGCGCTCACGCTGGCGTGGCTTGGCGTGATGCAGCGCCAGCGCGATGTGGACGTGGAGTTCTGGAGCGCCGCGTGGTCCGGCCGCTTCGGCACGTTCGCCTTCTCGGTGGCGCAACGGCTGCGCGGGGCCAAGACCGTGCAACCCGCCATGACCCACCGGGCGACGGAGCTGTCGCTGGGAATGGCCACCGAGCAACTGTTCGAGTCACTACCGGCGCCGTCACGGGCCGCGTTGCGTGAACTGCCAAACGTGCTGCACACACTCCAGCGCGACGCACAGCGCCTGCGAGCCCGCTACGAGCAGCTGCAGGACGCCCTCGCCTCGGCTGACAGCCGCACCGATGCCGACGCGTGGCAATCAGTTCAGAACGATCGTGACATGGTGCAGGCGCGACTGCGCGACGCCGTCGCCGCCATGGAGACGCTGCGCCTCGGGTTGCTGCGACTGCACGCCGGCTCCACGTCGATTGAAAGCCTCACCACCCACCTCGATCTGGCGGCAGACGTGTCGGCCGATGTCCAGCGGCTCGTGGCCGCACAGCAGGAAGTGGATGACGCCCTCGCGTATCCGCACCCCATCGCGCTCTCACCCACGTAACCGCTCATGAGCTCGGCACGCATCGATTCGAAGGAAGGGCTCGGCGCCGCGTGGGCCGGCGTGGGAGCGGCGGGCGCGATGCCGGAACGCGCGTCACATCGCCGCGCGACCGACCGCGTGCGTGCACCGGGTGATGACCGACCGGCGACGCGCGCGAGCTGGGCGCGTGTCGCCCTGCGCGTGGTGCGCAACGCCGCGATCGGGCTGGCGCTGCTGTCCACGATTCCCTTCGGGTTCGTGGCGAACCGAAGCGCGGCGTTCATTCCGGAGATGTCGCAACTGCTCCAGAAGACGAGCGAGACGGAGCGCTGGCGTGATTTCCGCGCGCCGGTCGATGCCTCCATCTCGCCGCAGGCCGCCGGTGATGCCCTGCGCCGCATCACGACGCTGCCATCCCGCGAGCACTATGCGTTGCGCGCCGTGACCACAACCCACGCTCGCCCGTGGAACAGCATTACACTCGCCCCGGAGCTGTTTCCGAGCCTGCGGACGGCGCAGTACAAAGGTCCCGCCGCCTTCATGCTGATTGCGAAGACGTCAGGCGGCTACAGCGCGGGCGAAATGGCGTACCTGCATGAAGTGGCCGAGGCACCGTTCTGGAAGGACTTCGACGCGGTGGCACTCGCCGCGCAGGTCGACATGGTGGGCGGCTTGTACGAAACGCCGTTCAGCGCGGAAGCGCAGCTGATGGCCTTCCCGTTTATGAACCTTACCGAGGCCAAGCAGACCGCGTCCGCCGGCGTGGCGCGTGCCACCTACTATCTGGCCTCCGGCCATCCGGCAGAAGCGGAACGCGTGCTGCGCACGATCGTATCATTCGGCTTCATGTTCATCGACCAGGGCCATACGTTGCTCGACGCCATGACAGGGCGGATCGTCGTCGACATCGGCCGCAATGCCCTGCAGCAATTGTATCGGCACACGGGGCAAAGCGAGCTCGCGGCGCGTGTCGCACCGCCACCGCAAACCGTGAAGACGGTGGCCCGCGCGCGGGCTGCCCCGGTGGATCTGGAGGCGGCGCGCGTCCGCGCGCTCGCCGTGATCGCCGACGCGCGTGCGCCGCGTGCGCTCCGCGTGGGCGCCTTGGAGGAACTCTCCTACGGTGGCAGCTGCGGCAGCGTTCGCGCGATGGCCTTCGGACCTTCTGAGGAATTGCGCGACGCTCTTACGACCGCACGTGCATCGATGGCGCGCTATCCGTCGGAGCAGGCACTGTTCGATCTCATCGACCGCAATATGCAGCACGGGCCACGGGTTGAGGGTAGCGCGTGGTTCGCGTTGCGTGTGGCGTCCGGAACAGCGGAAGTGCTGAGCGCCGTCACCGGCAATCCACGCTTCGCCGCCTGTACGAGGCTCGCCACCAGCATCTACACGTACTGATTCGCCATCACGGAATCGGCTTGGGTGCTCCGCCCGAGCGCAGGAAGTCCATCGCCATGTTCGTCATCGCGCGTACACCCACGGTCAACGCGCGGTCGTCGCCCTGAAACAGCGGCGAGTGATTGCTGGCCACCGTCTTCGGATCCAGATTCGGCGGCGTGACGCTGAGATTAAAGAAGAAGCCGGGCGCGAGCTCGGAGAAGCGCGAGAAATCTTCGCCGGCCATCGTGACATCACCTTCCGAGGCACCGGCGGCACCGGCCACCCGCTTGAGCGTGGGATAGAACTTGGCTACCATCGCGTCGCTGTTCACCGAGCTCGGGTACCCGATGTCCACGATCACGTCGGCCGTGGCGCCGTGTGCCGCGGCGATGTTCGTCGCGATGCGCTTCATGCGCTCGTGGATGGTCTTCCGCGCGTCGGCGTCGAACGCGCGGATCGTGCCGATCATCCACACCGAATCGGGGATGATGTTTTCGCGCAGCCCGCCGTGAATCGCACCAACGGTGACCACCGCCGGCGCCTTCGACAGGTCGAGCTGACGCGACACGATCGTCTGCAACGCCGTCACGATTTCCGCGCTCACCACGATCGGATCCACCGTATTCGAGGGCATCGCGCCGTGCCCCTGCCGTCCATGCACCACGATGCGCCAGCCGTCGGCGCTGGCCGAAATGGCACCGGCACGATAGCGCATGGCGCCGAGGGGACCTGGGCCCACATGCAGCCCGAACACGCCGTCCACGCCCTTCATCACGCCGGCGTCGATCATCGGCTGCGCGCCGCCGCGGGGCGGCACTTCCTCCGCGGGCTGAAACAGGAACTTCACCGTCCCCGGCAGGCGGTCCTTGAGTCCGGCCAGCACTTCGGCCGTGCCCATGAGCATCGCCGTGTGCATGTCATGGCCGCAGGCGTGCATCACGCCGGTTTCCTGCCCGTTGTACACCGTGCGCACGGTGGACTTGAAGGGCACGTCCACCAGTTCGGTCACGGGGAGCGCATCCATGTCGGCGCGGAGCGCCACGGTGGGGCCGGGCTTGCCGCCCTTGAGAATCCCCACCACCCCGGGAATGCCGCCCACATTCTCCTGTACCTCCATCCCCAGCGCCTTGAGATGCGCCGCCACCAGCGCCGCCGTACGCTTCTCGGCGTAGCCCAACTCGGGATGCTGGTGAATATCGTGGCGCCAGGCCGTCACCTTGTCGGCGATCGCGGCGGTGCGACGATCGATGTCGGCCGCCAGCGCGGGGTCGGCCACGACGGCCTGCGCGGACAGCGACGGGGCCACGCGCAGCGAGGCGGCACACAGCGCGACGGCAAGAGCTCGGGGGAAACGCATAGCAGGGCTCGAAGTCGATGATTCGTGATCGCCGCCGGTCGGTCGGCACCCTTCAAGGCTAACGCGCGTTCCCGGACGTGCCAGAGCCGGGACAGGAAAACCCGCGTGGAACGGCCGTCCCCCCGAACGGCCTCGCGGTTCCTGCCCCGGACTCAGGTTTACACGCGCCTGCCCTTCAGTCGCTCGCCACCTGCAACTGGTTGTCCACGCTCACCACACCGCGCAGTGACCGCGCCGCCTCCTCCGCCGTGGCACGCGCCCGCGTCGACGACACCGTGCCCACCAGCGTCACGCGGCCGTCGGTCGCGCGCACCTGCAGATTGCGCGCTTCGGCCAGCACGGCGTATTGCAGCTGATCCACCACGTGCCGCTTGATATCGGCCGCCGAGACCACCGCCTTCACGTCGATACGGTTGTCGAGCCCCCGCACGCCGTCTACGAACCGCGCCGCCCGCTCGGCACAGTCGCGGTGATAGAAGCTCTGCACACACCCCTCGAGCGTGACATGTCCGTTCGCCGCACGGACCATCAGCCCCTCAGCCGGCAGATCGGGTTCCTCATGCAGGGCGCGCACCACCGCATGCTTGAGCTCACCGTCGGTGCGGATGATCGCGCTGTGCCGCGGCGTCGGCGTCCCGTCCGACACCACACCCGTGTCGAACATGATGTCGTCCTGCGCATACCGGGGAAAGCAGCGGCGCGCGCTTGCGTGCGGGGAATCGTTAACCATGGTACGCTCCGCGTGACAGATCAGTCCAGAGTGAGAGTCGTGTAGCCACCAGGATGCACGATGCGCATGCCCTGTTCGCGGCCGGCGTCGTCCACCATCACATCGATCGACCCTGGCGTGGCCACAGCGTGTGTAAGGTGCGCGCCATCAAACGTGGACGAGCCGAAGGTGAGGGCGATGGCCTGATCGTGCGCGTCGTACGACGCGCTCACCAGCGGCATCGCCTGCCCGATGGTGCGCGTGGCGTGGCCGTTCTGCACGATCTCCACCGTGGTGCGGCGTCCCGCATTGCGGACCGCGAACGCCGCCAGCTCCGCATCGAAGGCGTGCGGCAACAGCGAGCGCGTCCACGCGCTGCTTGCCGTCCGCGCCCGCGTGGCCGCCAACACCTGCGCCGATCCCGGAACCACGAGAATAGAGCACGGCGCGCGACGCAGCAGCCCCGCCGCCGTGCTGCCCAGCACCATCCGGCGGAAGAATCCGTAGCCGTGGGTGGCGGACACCACGAGATCCGCACCGCAGGCCACGACGTATTCCACGAGCGCCTCC
>JARIEV010000208.1 GCA_031127225.1 Gemmatimonadota bacterium
CGAAAAGCTGGCGTCGGTGGGCAGCGATGTCTCCGCCTCCAGTGCCGACTTCCGCCCCACCGATCAGCAGGGCGAAGTCTATGGGATGCTGCGCGCGCAGCTGGACGGCCTGAAGGTGCAGTTCTCGCAGTTTGTGGCCGGCGATCTCGCGGCGTTCAACGCCAAGGCCGCCAAGCTGGGATTGCAGCCGTTGGTGCTGTTCCAGTAAGGCCGATCAGGCCGCGCGGCGCTTGTCGTACGCCGCGCGGCTGGCCTTGAGCAGGCGATGGACCGTGGTACCGCTGATCAGGCGCACACCACGCTGGAAGGTGAAGTACTGGTAGCCCCACTGCACCACCACCGAGAGGCGGTTGCGCACGCCCACCAGATACAGGATGTGCACGAACAACCACGTGAACCACGCGAGCAGCCCCGTGAGCTGCACGCCACCCACCACGGCGACGGCCTTATGCCGACCGATGGTGGCCAGATCACCCTTGTTGAAATACTTGAAGGGTGCGCCGGCTTCACCACGTAGCGCGCGGGCGATGTTCGCCCCCACCAGCGCGCCCATCTGATTGGCGGCCGGTGCCACCGCCGGCACGGGGCGCCCGTCGGGGGTGGTCGTCGCCGCGATGTCGCCGGCGCAATAGATGTGCGGATAGCCCGGCACACTCAGATCATCGGTCACGGCCACACGCCCGGCCCGATCCACCGGCACACCCAGTTGACGCCCGAGCGGCGACGCCTGATTGCCCGCGCCCCAGAACACGGTGTGCGCCGGAATCCGCTCGCCGTTGGCTACCACGCCGTCAGCATCGACCTCCGTCACGATGCAGTCGGTGCGCACCGTCACGCCAAGCGCTTCGAGATCGCGGCGCGCACGCGCCGAGAGCGCGTCCGGGAAGCTGGGCAGCAGGCGCGGCCCTCCCTCCAGCAGGAGCACGCGGGCCGTGGACGGATCGATGCGCCGGAACTCTCCGTGCAGCGCGTGCCGCGTGACCTCGGGGATCATGCCCGCGAGTTCCACGCCGGTGGGACCGCCGCCCACGATCACGAACGTGAGCAGTGCGTCGCGCTCCCCGACCGCACTCGCGCGCTCAGCCGCTTCAAACGACAGCAGAAACCGCCGGCGCATCTCGAGCGCATCCTCGATGCTCTTGAGGCCGGGCGCGTGCTGCTCCCATTCTGGGTTGCCGAAGTAGCCATGCCGCGCACCGGTAGCCAGCACGAGATAGTCGAACGTGATCTCGACCGTGCCAGCGTCGAGTGAAATCCGCCGCGTGTCGGGCTCGATGCGGTCCACGTCGGCCATCACCACGGTCACGTTGGGCTGATCGCGCAGCAGCGACCGGATCGGCACGCTGATGTCCGCCGGGTTCAGCACCGCGGTGGCCACCTGATACAGCAGCGGCTGGAACAGGTGGTGATTGGCACGATCCAGGAGCGTGATGCGCACGGGCGCATCGGCGAGCGCCCGCGCAGCCGAGATACCGGCAAACCCGCCGCCGACGATGACCACATGCGGACGCGGATCCGTGGTGTGGCTGCCGGTCACGGAGAGCGTGGGGATCTCGGCGGACAGCGTCGGTCGCGTGGACGAAGAACGCGGCATGCAGGCCTCGGGTCGCGGGTCACGGGGAACGGGAATAAAGTTAAAACGGTCCCATCTTGTGAAATGTTTCACAAGTGTGTCGCCTCCTCACGGCCGACCCCGCTTTCCCTACCGCTCGTATATCAAAACCGGGGCCACCCGCACTCCCCAGTCCCCCACCCCCGTCCAGGCAGCCACTCGCACTCGAGCCTCCACCTCGTCCAGCCCCAGCAGCGACGACGCCACCGCGCGATGGCCGATCAGGCGGGCGAAGTGGTCACCCCCCGACGGATTCGCGGCCGTGGGATACCCGGCCCACGCAAAGGCCGTTGGGTGCCGGTCGGCGATGACCCGCAGGAGGTGCAGCCCGAGCGCCACGGGGCGAATCGACCGGGCCACCATCTCGGCCAGCGGCGCGGCGGTGCCGTCGTCCGCCCCGCCCTGCCCGTCGTCCACCAGCACGCGCACGCCCTGACACGGCACGCCCGCATGCTGGCTCGTGGGCGTCGCCGTGGCGACTACGAAACGGGCCCCTGGCAAACCCAGCGCCGACAGCTCGGCCACCACCGCCGCCGCGTCAAGCCACGGCGCTCCCACCCACTGGAACGGCATCGTCGTCCCGCGCCCCACGCTCAGGTTCGTCGCCTCGAACAGGCACAGCCCGGGATACCACACCGCGCTGGCAAACGTGGGCATCGCGGGCGACGTGGGCACCCACGGTACGCCGGTGGCCGGCCACGCCGCCCCGGTGCGCCAGCCGCGGCAGGGCACCACGTCCAGCGCCACCTGCGGAAAGCGCTCGCGCTGCCACAGCCGCGCCAACTCACCCAGCGTGAGCCCGTGGCGCACCGGGATCGCGTCCTCCCCCACAAACGACCGACAATCCGCGTCCATCACGGGCCCCTCGGCGGCACCGAGCACACCCCCCAGCGGGTTCGGACGGTCCAGCACCATCACCGGCACGCCGGCCGCCTCGCACGCCGCCAGCAGATGGTACAGTGTCCACGTGTAGGTGTAGAAACGGGCACCCACATCGGGGACGTCAAAGAGCACCAGATCCAGATCGCCCAGCTGGGCGGCCGTGGGGCGCATCCGGGCGCCGTACAGCGATACCACCGGCAGCCCGGTGAACGCATCACGCCCGTCCTCCACGGACGCGCCGTCGGCCGCGGTGCGCTGGAGGCCGTGCTCGGGGCCAAAGAGCCGCACGAGCGGGACGCCGGCGGCGCGTAGCGCGACGCGCGAGGGAAGCGAGGGATCGGCGGCCGGCCGTGCGGCGTCGTTGGTCACCATCCCGATCCGACGGGCCGCACCGCACCGCGCGCGGTCGGCCAGCAACCCGTCCACCCCGAAGCGCACCATCCGTGGCACCGCCGTCACCGGCGCCATCGCATCACCGATCCGCTCGTGATCCGTCGCTCCATCATCACTCCTCGCGCGTGGCAGCTGCTGCGCCCCGTCGCGACGCGTGCGCGAGGAGCCTCCATCGATCTTACGACACCACCGCGTCGCGTGCGACCGCTCGGCCCCGCTTCCTTCCCACGGCACGGCGCACCGGTTACGTTTCGCTTCTGGCGCGGCACGGGAGGATTCGTGGGCGTCCGGCGACGCTCCCGGGCTCAGGCCCACCGGAGATCAGCCACGCGCGTGTAGCTCAGTTGGATAGAGCGTCTGCCTCCGGAGCAGAAGGTCGCAGGTTCGAGTCCTGCCATGCGCATTGAGTTCGGCCTGCGGTTATACCCGTTCCTTTGCCCAGTGCACGTAGCCGAACTGAAGCGGAAGTCTGTTCCTGAATTGCTGGCGCTGGCCGCCTCATTGCACGTCACCAGCACCAGCGGCCTGCGCAAGCAGGAGTTGATCTTCCGGATCGAGCAGGCGCTGCTCGACGCCGAAACGACGCTCTACGGCGAAGGCGTGCTGGAGGTCCTCCCGGAAGGCTACGGTTTCCTCCGGTCGCAGGATTTCAACTACCTGCACGGTCCGGACGACATCTACGTGTCGCCCTCGCAGGTGAAGCGGTTCGATCTCCGCACCGGCGACACGGTGATGGGGGAAGTCCGCCCGCCCAAGGAATGGGAACGGTATCTCGCGCTCCTCAAGGTGGAGCGCATCAACGGTGGTGACCCTGACCAGTCGAAATTGCGCAGCGCCTTCGACAACCTGACCGCGAAGTACCCCGACGAACGCATCCGCCTCGAGCGGAGCAACGGCGAAGTCGCAACCCGCATCTGCGACATCATCGCCCCGCTCGGGAAGGGCCAGCGCGCCCTCATCGTCGCCCCGCCCCGCGGCGGCAAGACGATCCTCATGCAGCAGCTCGCGAACGCGATCATCGAGAACCATCCCGAGATCACGCTCATCGTGCTGCTCATCGACGAGCGCCCGGAAGAGGTGACCGACATGCAGGCCACCTGCCCGCAGGCCGAGGTCATCTGCTCCACGTTCGACGAAACGGCCGAGCGCCATGTGCAGGTGTCGGACATGGTGATCGAGAAGGCCAAGCGCCTCGTCGAAACCGGCAAGGATGTCGTGATCCTGCTCGACTCGATCACGCGGCTGGCCCGCGCGCACAACGCCGTGGCCCCGCAGGGCGGCAAGATCATGTCGGGCGGCATGGAAGCCTCCGCCATGCAGAAGCCCAAAGCGTTCTTCGGCGCGGCACGCAACCTCAAAGAAGGCGGCTCGCTCACCATCGTCGCGACCGCGCTCATCGAAACCAACTCCCGCATGGACGAGTTGATCTTCGAGGAGTTCAAGGGCACTGGCAACATGGAGCTCGTGCTCGACCGCAAGCTGGCCGACAAGCGCATCTTCCCCGCCATCGACATCAACAAGTCGGGAACGCGTCGCGAAGAGTTGCTGCTCACGCCGTTCGAACAGCAGCGCGTGTACCTGCTGCGCTCGTTCCTGGCCCATATGCCCTCCGATGAGGCCTTGCTGTTCCTGATCAAGCGCATGGAACGCGCGCGGAACAACCAGGAATTCTTCGACCAGATGACAGACCCCTGATGCCCAACACGCCATGAATGCCACGACCGGCCGCCTCCTCGCCGTTGACTGGGGGGACAAGCGTATCGGGCTGGCCGTCAGTGACGAACTGGGTATGCTCGCCTCCGCCGCCGGTGCGATCACGCGCCGGGCCGGCAAGCGCCCGCCCATCGCGGAACTCATGCGACGCGCCGATGCCCTCGGCGTGACTGGCTATGTGTTTGGCTTGCCGATCGATCCGGCAGGTTTGGAAACCGATCGCTGCCGCGAAGTGCGCGATGTCGCGGCCAAGCTGATCGCACGGCAGCCGCTTCCGGTGCGTCTGGTGGACGAGCGTTTCACGACGTCCGCCGCCCTGCGTAGTATCAAGGAACAGGGCGGCAGCACGCGGGGGCGCAAGGAAGAAGTGGACGCGCTGGCCGCGTGCATTCTGCTGGAGGGCGTCCTGCGGGCGTCGTCGCAGGGCGTGACGCTGGGCGAGCTGGTGAGCGCGCCGACGCCGTGAAGCGGCTCCTGCTGCCCGCGGTACTCGTGCTGGCGGCATGGTGGGCCTGGCGCGAGATCGGCGGCGGTGACGTCACCGGCACCGCCAGTGCGCGCGTCGTGATCCCCAAGGGGTCGTCGATGCGCGCGGCCGCCGACTCGTTGGCCGCCCATGAGGTCATCGACGCGGCGTGGCTGTTCCGCTGGTACACCGCCGCCGCCGGGCGTGCGCGCACGATCAAGCCGGGCACCTACCGCTTCCCCTCGGGGGCCGGCTACGCCGA
>JARIEV010000209.1 GCA_031127225.1 Gemmatimonadota bacterium
GGCCAGCACATTGGGCGCGCCGATCTCATCGCCCCACTGCAACAGGCCGCGCGGGTAATTCACGCCGGTGGTCATGGCGAGCTCGATGTCCGGCACCGAGGCCAACTGCAGGTGCACCGCCTCGACGGCCTCGTTCACGAGCATGGCCAGCACGCGATCGACGATGCGCTGCCCCAGCGCCGGGTCGTCGTGCGGAACCGGTGCCACCGCGCCGTCGCGGTAGTCATAGAAACCACGCCGGGTTTTGCGCCCCAGCCAGCCGGCTTCCACCAGCCGCTGCTGCGCGTGCGCCGGACGGTAGCGCGGATCGAGAAACATCCCCTCGAACACCGACCGCGTGACGGCGAAGTTTACGTCGAGCCCGATAAAGTCCATGAGTTCGAAGGGGCCCATGCGAAAGCCGCCCACGGTTTTCATGGCCCAGTCGATCGTGGCGCAATCGGCGATCCCCTCTTCGCGGATGCGTAGCGATTCGCCGTAGAACGGCCGCGCCACCCGGTTCACCAGGAAGCCCGGGGTGTCGGCGGCGAGGACCGTGGTCTTGCCCCACGCCGTCACCAGCGCCCGCGCGTCGGCGATGACGCCCTCCGACGTGGTGATGGCGGGGATGATCTCCACCAGCGGCATGACGGGCGCCGGATTGAAGAAGTGCACACCCACCACCCGGTCGCTGTGCGCGCACGATCCCGCCAGCGCGGCGATGGACAGCGACGAGGTGTTCGACGCCAGCATCGCCGACGGCGCCACGATCGCTTCGAGCGCACGCAGCAGCTGCTGTTTGACGGCGAGCTGTTCCACGATCGCCTCAATCACCACGCCGCACGGCGCAAAGGCGGCCAGCTGCTCCGCGCTGACGCCGTCCACGTACGTGATGCGCGCCAGCACGGCGTCGGCCGCCTCGCGCGTGAGGCGCCCCTTCTCCACGTCGCGGCCCATTGCCTTGGCGTGCCCCTCCCGCGCCCGCCCAATCGACGCCGGCTGCGCATCGGCCAGCACCACGGGGTGTCCGTGCACCGCCGCCACCTGCGCAATCCCCGCGCCCATCGCGCCGGCGCCGACGACGCCCACGGTGTTCATCGACACATCCGGCCCGGGGCTCATGCGCCGCGGTACACCGGGGCGCGCTTCTCGAGGAAGGCACGCACGCCCTCTTCGTAGTCGGCCGTACGTCCCGCTTCATGCATGGCCTGCGCTTCCACGTCGAGTTGGGCGTCGAGGCCATTCGCGAAGCTGGCGTTGAGCGCCCGCTTGGTGAGACCGAACCCACGGGTGGCCTGCGTGGCCAGCGACGACGCCATGGCGTGCACCACCGTGATTAGATCGGCTTTCGGCGCCACGTCCCAGATGAGCCCCCACTCCTTCGCCTTCACCGCCGGAATTTTTTCGGCCAGGAAGAACATCCCCGTGGCACGCTGCATCCCCACGAGGCGCGGTACGAAGAAGGTGCCGCTGGTATCGGGGATGAGCCCCAGCTTCGCGAAGCTTTCCACGAAGCTGATGTCATCCGCCGCGATGGTGAGATCGCACGCAAAGGCGAGGTTGGCCCCCGCGCCGGCCGCGATGCCGTTCACGGCGCACAGCACCGGCTTTTCGAGGGTGCGGATGGCGCGGATAATGGGGTTGTAGCAGGCCTGCACGATCTCGCCGATGTCGGGCATGGGGCCGTCGCCCTGCGGCAACGCCTCCGCGAGATCCTGACCGGCACAGAAGCCGCGACCGGCGCCGGTGAGCACCACGGCGCGCACGGTCGGTTCGGCGGCCGCATGCTGCAGCGCCGCCAGGAGCGCCGCCGCCATCTCGCGGTTGAAACTGTTGAGAACGTCGGGGCGATTGAGCGTGAGGGTCAGAACACCGTCACGCTGATCGATCAGCAGGGAAGAGACCGGGGAGTGCATACCGAAAACTACCATTCCGACGCTCCCGTCGGGGGGCGCTGTCGGGCAGATTAGTAGCATATGCCTGCCAAGTCTGCCGCCAAGTCTGCTACCAAGCCTGCCGCCAAGCCTGTTGTCACGACGGGTGTCCCGACATCGCCCCGCGCCGCCGCCGCCGCGCGAACGATACCCCACGCCGGCTTCGACTGGCGTCGCATCGCGTACCACACGCTCGTTTCGCGGGCCATCGACGACACCGAGGAGACCACCAACCGCATGCGCCATGCGGTGCCGCGCGAACATCTGGTGCTGTACCAGTTCTCGGCGCGCGGCCACGACATGGCGCAGGTCATTCTGGGCTCGCTCATCAATGGCCAACACGACGGCGCGGGGGCGTACTACCGCTCACGCCCGTTCCTGCTCTCGGTGGGGTTGTCCATTCCCGACGCCTTCGGCAGCCCACTCGGCCGGGCCGGCGGCTTCAGCGACGGCCGTGACATCGGCGTGGTGTGCAACCTCCCCAATCGCGCCGGATGCACCGTGCTCCCGATGTCCGGTGACGTCGGCTCGCAGTACACGCCGGCGGCCGGATGGGCGCAGTCCATCACGTACCATCGCGATACGCTCGGCGACGCCGGGTATGCGCAGTGCATGAGCGTCGCGCTGGGCGGCGATGCCTCCGTGGCCACCAGCGGCTTCTGGGCCTCGCTCACCATGGCGACCACGCTCAAGCTGCCGATGTTGTTCTACATCGAGGACAACGACCTCGGCATCAGCGTGCGCGGCGACATGCAGACCCCGGGGGGTGACATCGCGCGGAACCTCGCGTCGTTCACCAACCTGTTCATCCGCAACGGCAGCGGCACCGATCCGCACGAGGGGGCCGGCCTGCTGCAGGAAGCCGTCGCGCACGTGCGCCGCGGAGAGGGACCGGCGCTGGTGCGTCTGACCGTCCCACGCCTGTGCAGTCACTCCGGCCCCGACAATCAGAAGGGGTACCGCACCGACGAAGAGATCGCGGACGATCTGGCGCGGGACCCGCTCCCGAAGCTGCGGGACTATCTCGTCCCGGCGCTACTGTCCCCCGCCGCGTGGGAGGAGCTCGAGGCCGAGGTAGCACGTGACGTGGCCGCTGGGCTGGAGGAGGCGCGCGCCCGGGGCATTCCGGACGTCCGGACGATCGCGCAGCACGTCTTTGCCGATGACGCGCCCGATGTCGCCGAGGCCATGGGTGGCCTGTCGCGCGCGGAGCGGTCCGCGCTGGGCGGGACGGCGGTGCCACACGAGGACGGCGAGCTGCTGCGCTACGCCGAAGCGATCCGCCGCACGTTGCGGTACGAATTGGCGGTCAATCCCAAGGTTGTGGTGTTCGGCGAGGACGTGGGGCGGAAGGGGGGCGTCCACCTCGTGACCGAGGGGCTGCAGAAGCAGTTCGGCCCTTCGCGCGTGTTTGACACCAGCCTCTCCGAGGAGGGGATCATCGGGCGGGCCGTGGCGATGGCGATCAGCGGGCTCATGCCGGTGGCCGAGATCCAGTTCCGGAAGTACGCCGATCCCGCCACCGAACAGCTCAACAACACCGGGACGATGCGGTGGCGCACCGCCAACCGCTTTGCCGCGCCGATCGTGGTGCGCATGCCGGGCGGGTTTGGGAAGGACGTGGGTGATCCGTGGCACAGCCTGAGCGACGAGGTGCGCTTTGCGCACGCCTACGGCTGGCAAGTGGCGATGCCGTCGAACGCGGCCGATGCGGTGGGCTTACTGCGAGCCGCGATGCGCAGCCCGAACCCGACCATTTTCTTCGAGCACCGGTCGCTGCTGATGACCGGCGACGGTAGCGGGCGGTACCCGGGCGACGACTACGTGCTGCCCTTCGGGCAGGCGCGGATCGTGCGCGAGGGGACGGATGTGACGGTGGTGTCGTGGAGTGCCATGGTGCACCGGTGCGCCGAGGCCGCGGAAGCGTTCGGGGACCGGGTGGAGCTGATCGACCTGCGCACCATTTCCCCGTGGGACCGCGCGGCGGTTCTGGCGTCGGTGCGGAAGACCGGGCGGTGCCTGATCGTGCACGAGGACAACCTGACGGCCGGCTTTGGGGCGGAGATCGCGGGCGTGGTGGCGCAGGAGGCGTTCTGGCATCTCGATGCCCCCATTCAGCGCCTCGCCCCAGCCGATATCCCGGTCCCCTACCACACGGTGCTCCTCGAGGCCGTGGTGCCGGGGGTTGAGGCCATCAGCACCGCGATCGACGGGCTGTTGCGGGCCTGAGCCTGGCGGGTCCGCCCGCGGACCGGCCCGCTGACACATCCCGTCACGGCGGGATGTGACGTATCGCACCGCGTCTCAATCGCTTACGATTCATGCACGCCGTGGGGCGTGGCCGCCACGGGCGGGCGCCACTCGTGCCCGTTCATTAACAGGACCTTTGCACAGGATCGTATGAAAACACGATTGGTCGGTATCACACTGTTCGCGGCGCTGGCCGCGGTTCCCGCCGCCCAGGCGCAGAGCCTTGGCGAGCGCGTTGAAGTTGGCGCGTTCGGGCAGTTCACGAAGCTGGACGAGAAGGTGCGCATGGACAACGTGGCCGGCATCGGTGCCCGAGCCGGCCTGTCCGTGTACAAGTGGCTCGGCGTCGAAGGGGACATTCAGGTGGGCAGCACGAAGGCGACGCGCGCCCCGAACGAAGACATCACCTACCGTCCGTTCCGCGGCCTCGCCACGCTCACGGTACCGATCGTCGCGTCGAAGAAGGCCTCGCTGGTGCTCGGCGGTGGTTACGTGAACTCCGTGTACGCCGGCCGCGCCACGCCGAACGAGTACGAAGATGGCATGACCGGCCTGCTGGGGCTCAAGCTGTGCTCGGCGGGCAAGTGGGGCGCCCGCATCGACGGTATCCTGGACAACAACCCGTCGCCGAATGAGCAGAACATCGACGGCACGTCGCGTAACCTCGGCCTGCGCGCCGGCGTCACGTACGCCCTGCGCGGTGGCTGCGCCTCGGTGGAACAGTTCGACTGGACGCTCAAGATCGATCCGGCCACGGCCACGATCGCTCGCGGCAGCACGCGCCAGTTCGCGCTCTCGGCCGCCGACATGAAGGCGCGTCCGATCGAACTGCGCAAGGTCCTCAACCTGACGTGCTCGTCGAGCGACGCGTCGGTGGCGACGGTGGACAACACCGGCAAGGCGACGGCCGTGAAGTACGGCACGGTCACGATCACCTGCAAGGGCCTCGTCAAGAAGATCGAGCGCACGGCGTCGTCGACCGTCACCGTTCGGCGCCACGATGCACTGTTCGCCGAAGCTCGACGACACGATGCGATCCTTGATCGACGCGGCGTCCTTGCCGGCCAGCTTGAGCAGCGACTTCATGACCGCTTCCGCCCGGGTCTTCGCGAGCGTGTT
>JARIEV010000210.1 GCA_031127225.1 Gemmatimonadota bacterium
GCCCCCGAATCGCCTCGGGGGCGGGTTCCCTCCGGCCCGACCCTCCCCCACGTTTCAGAGATGTCCGCAACCAGCGACCTGGCACCAACCGACCGGCCACGCTATCTGGGAGCGCGCCTGGTCGCGCTCCTCGGCCTGCGGGTGCCGGACGATGCGTTTGAGCGGCGCGCGCAACGGGCCATCGTGCTGGTGCAGGCGGCCACGGCCTTCTCGTTTGTGGTGCAGACTCTGGTGGTCGCGGCCACCGAGGATCTGACGAGCCCCGCGATACGCGGGCGGCTCGTGGCGATATCCGTCACGGCGCTGGTCCTCGTGGGTATCCTCTTCGTCTCGCGCGCGGGGCGCCTACGCCTGTCGGGACGGATCACGGCAGGGTTCACACTGCTGCTGTTGCTGGCGTTCGGTCGGTGGACCGGCCTGCGGGCGTCGCCGTCGGCGTTCGTGTTCTGCACGGGTATCATCGGCGCGCTGGTCCTCGTGGAGTCGCCGCGACTCATCAAGTGGTGGGTGGCGGCCTTTCTGGCCGTCTTCACGGTCGGCATCCTCACCGATCCCATCTGGCCGGTGGCGCCAAGCCGGGCGTCCGCGCTCAGCGGCGTCATCCTCTCGGTGACCTTCTTCACGATGTACATGAAGGAGTTCCGCGATACCCTCATGGAGGGCATCGCGTCGCTCACGGGGCAGACGGCGCGCCTCAGCGAGAGCAACCGGGAGCTCGAGGCGGCCCTCCGTGCGCGCGATGCCCTGTCGGAGCAGCTGGCGAATGCGCAGCGGCTCGAAGCGATGGGGCGGATGGCGGGGAGTATTGCGCACGATTTCAACAATCAGCTCACGGTGATCCGCGGCTACGCTGATCTGGTCGCCAAGGGGGTCACGCCCGGCACGCCGCGGCAGGCCGAGGTGGAGCAGCTGGCGAACGCCGTGACGCGCGCCTCCTCTATTACCCGGGAGGTCCTCGATTTCGCGTCGCCGCATGCGCTCCCGCTGGAGGCGACCGATGTCGCCGCGCTGGCGCGCGCCCTGACGCCCGATCTGACACAGCTGCTGGCCCCCGCGGTGACGTTGCGGGTCGAACTGCCGTCGTCCTCGGTCTACGCCATGGCGGACCGCGCCCAGCTCGAGCGGCTCCTCATGAACCTCACGCTCAACGCGCGCGATGTCACGCCACCCGGCGGATCTGTCGTGTTGACCGTGCAGGCCGTGGACCAGCGGGTGGTCTGCCGCGTCGTGGACCGCGGGCCGGGGGTGCCCGTGACGCTGCGGGAGCAGATCTTCGAACCCTTCTTCACCACCAAGGGCACTACCGGTGGCACCGGTCTGGGATTGGCATCGGCTTTCGTGATCGCCCGGAAGCACGGTGGCACCCTGCAGCTGGGTGACACCCCGGGCGGCGGGGCCACGTTCACGCTGGAACTCCCCCGCCTCGCCCCCCCGGGGCGCAACGGGGCCGGCGCGAAGGCGGGGACAACGCCCACGGCAACACTCGCGGCGATCCCCGACCGCCCAGCGGTGGTCGCGGCCATGCGCGACGCACCACCGGCAGCGGCCGACCTCCCCGTCCGGGTCCGCGCGCGGGCGCCGCTGCCCCCGGCGCCACCCGCACCGGAGATCGAGATTCCCGACGACACCTCAGCGTTGCTGGCGGGGATGGCCGTGCTGGTGGTGGAAGACGACCTCCTGCTGTCCGCGCTGGTCGCGCGTTTCCTCGAGGCGGCCGGCGCGACCGTGCACGCGATCGATAACGGGGAGGACGCGGTGACGTACGTCCGTGGGGCGATCGCGGCCGAGACCCCGCTCGATCTGGTCGTGACCGACCTGCGGATGCCGCGGGGGAGCGGGGCGCACGTGATCGCCGCCGCCCGCGAGCGGGAGGTCCCCCTGCCGATCGTCGCCATGTCGGGCTACCTCGACGATGCCGTGGTGGCGGCGCTGGCCGCGCGGCGCGTGCTCTACTTTCTGGCCAAGCCCTTTTCGGAACGGCAGTTGCACGTGGCGATCGCCGTGGCGCGGCAGTACGCGAGGGCGGCGGTCGGGCGGTAGCGGGCGAGGCCGTCGCGGCCCCACACCCCCTACCCGCGGACGCCCGCCACCACCTCGTCGATCGCCGCCCCGAGATCCTCCACCAGCTGATCGATCTGCCGCGCGTGCGTACGGAAGCTCAGCACGCACACCCGCCCCACGTACCGGCCGCCGGCCACGGCGCCGCTGATCATCACACGGCCACGGCGTGACGTGGCGGCCATCAGCGCCCGCGTCGCCGCGTCTTCCTGCGCCAGCGTGGCGCCGGGCCACGTGAGGTGAAACGGAAAGAGCGACAGCGCCGGCGGCGCATCGATCACGACGTGCGGTAGGCGCGCCATCCGCGCCACCGCCTCGAGGGCCAGCGCACGCTTTTCCGTGATCGCCGCGCGGAACGCATCGGCCCCGTACAGCTTCATCGTGAGCCACATCCGCAGCCCCGGAAAGCCACGCGACAGATCCGGGCCATGCTGGCTCGGATCGTAGAACTCCGCCGCACTCGGCATCTCCGGCAGGTAGTCGGCTGTCGCTTCGTGCGCCGCGCGTAAGGCGGCCCCGTCCCGCACCAGCAGCGCCCCGGTGCCGTACGGCATGAACATCCCTTTGTGCGGATCCAGCGTGAGCGAATCCGCCCGCTCGAGACCGGCCAGCACGTCACGCGTGTCGTCGCACAGCTGGAAGAACGCGCCGTAGGCGCCGTCCACATGATGCCAGAGCGATTCGTCGGCGCACACATCGGCGATGGCCGCGAGCGGATCGACCGCGCCGGTGTTCGTCGTGCCGGCATTGGACACCACCATGAACGGCACCAACCCGTCGCGTCGGTCGCGCGCGATCGCCTCGCGCAACGCCGGCACCGGGAGCCGGAACGCATCGTCGCAGGCGACGGCACGGACGCGATCGGGCATGATCCCCGCCAGTTTGGCCGACTTGATCACGCAGTGATGCGCCTGATCCGACGTGTACAGCACGCCGCGCCGGATGTCCGGACCCAGATGTCGCTCACGCGCGCACAGTACCGCGTTGAAGGTGGCCATTGAGCCACCCGTGGTGAACAGACCGCGCGTCCCAGTGGGAAATCCCATCCACTCGCGCAGCCATTCGAGCGCGTTGGCCTCGAGCTGCACGAGCGCCGGCGCCGCCTGCCAGATGCCCGTGTAGCGATTGGTCGTGTCGGCGATGAAATCGGCGAGCGCCGCGGGAAAGAGTCCGCCGCCCGGGATGTAGGCCAGATACCCCGGCGAGGCCGTGTTGAACGACTGCGGGATGCACCGCTCGAACAGATCGTCGAGCAGCGGCGTCAGCGCGGTGCCCGCGGCTGGCAGCGGCTCACGCAGGCGGCGACACAACGCCTCCGCGTCATGCACGCCGTGAGGCGGCTGCTGCGGCAGCGCCGCGATGTGCGCGATACAGCGCGCGACCACGTCGTTGGCCATCGCGTGCATCTGCGGCACGGTGAATTCGAGATCGCGACTCGTCACACACCCAGTTCCGGAATTCATGAAGTTTAAAACATCTTTTGAGATGCGCCGAGACGCCGCTGCAACAAATCAAGCGGCACGGCACACGGCGCGAGAAGAATCAAGCCATCGCCGCCGGATGCCGACACTCCCGATCATCACGTGGGACCAATCGCTGTGCAGCGTTAGATTGATGAATTCGCTGGTTGAACACCGTGGACCCACCAAGCTCCCCCTCTTCCATTACCATGACACCTTTACGACGCCGTATCGGGTCGTCGCTGCTCGCCGCATGCACTGTTTTCGCAGGCGCATGCGCCGACTCGGTCACCGCCCCGATCACCCCAGTGGCCGAGGGCCTCAGCGGTACGCTGAGCTTTGGCGATTCGATCTTCACGCGCGGTGTGCCGGTTCGCGCCACGTTCACGCCGCCCGCCGGATACCAAGTGGTACCGGGGTCGGTGAAGTGGTCAGCCCCGACGGGCGCCGCCACCGTGCTGCCTGTCGCCGGCACCTATCAGGCCGATGTGACCTTTACCGCCGCCGGTGCCGCGCAGATCAGCGCGACGTACACCATCACGCGCGACGGCGCATCGAGCAGCCTGTCGGCCGCGGCGCCGACCCTGCGCACGTCGGGCGCCGCGCTGTCCACGGCGGCGCGGTCCGTCACGGTGAGTGCCCCGACGCTCGCCTTCGCCGTGCGGCCCACGGCCACGGCGGCGGCGAGTGCCACGCTTGGCAACGTCCGGGTCGAACTCCGCGATGCACGGGGGCGCGCCATCACCACGGCCGGCGACTCCGTCAGCATCAAGCTCGATCCCACATCCGGTACATCGGGCGCGGTGCTCATCGGCACGGCGACCGCGCCGGCCGTCAGCGGGGTGGCGAGTTTCAACAGCCTCGCGATCCGTCGCGTCGGCACGGCCTACCGTCTGATTGCCTCCAGCGCCACGGTGCAGAAGACCGACACCGCGCTGGTGTCCATCACGGCGGGCGCGCCCAACGCGGCGGCCAGCACGCTCGCACTGTCGCGGACGACCACGGCCGCGGGCGATACGCTCACCGTGTCGGTCACCGTGCGTGACGAATACGGCAACATCGTCCTCGATGCGACCCCCGCGGCCCTGGCCGGTACGTCCAGCGGCGGCGTGGTTGGCGCCTTCACGTGCCGCGCCGGTATCTGCACCGCGACGTACACGTCGCCGCTGCTCGCGGGCACGCCCACGGTGGCCGTGACCATCGGCGGTGCGAACGTGGGTGGCAGCCCGGCCACGGTCACCGTGAATGCCGGCGCGCCCGCGCGCTTCGTCATTGTCGGCGCCACCTCGCAGGTGGCGGGTACCGCGCAGACCATCACCATCCGCGCGCTCGACGCCTTCGGCAACATTGCGGTGGGCTACACCGGCGCGAAGGCACTCTCGTTCAGCGGGGCGCTCGTGGCCCCCATCGGGACGAACCCGACCGTGTCCAGCACGCCGTTCGGCAGCGGCGCGACCATCACGTTCGTGAATGGCATCGCGACCGCGTCGATGACGCTGGTCGGTGCCGGCTCGAACGTCGTGGCCGCCACGGACGGCGCCGTCACCACGTCGGGCCCCGACCGCCTCGCGGTCGCGGTCGTGCACAATGTGTCCTCGCCGGAACAGACCATCGTGTCGCTTTCGCCGGCGTCGGTGGCGCCGGGCGGCGCCGTCACGGTCACCGTCACGATTCGCGATGCCTGGGGCAACCCGGTCCTGAACGCCACCCCGGACCTCCTCCAGGGAACGCCGGGGGGCGGCA